>DATAQW010000007.1:0-8625 GCA_036264445.1 Pseudacidobacterium sp. | reverse complement strand
CGCTAATAAGCTGGATGAGCAACACTACCAGCGCGATGACGAGCAGGATATGGATGTACCAACCGATTGCATGAAAACTGACCAAGCCTACCAGCCATAGCACTAGAAGAATCACGAAAATGGTCCAAAGCATTTGTTTTTCTCCTTAGTTGTTCTCTTTATCAGTCAGCGTAAAACCTCTACGTTGTGATATGGTGCGCTTGATGCTGTACAGGGTTGCCGGGCATGAGTAAAAAGCATGGGAGAGTATTCAAAAGATGCAAGTTGCAATTCAGGGAGAGCCGGGTTCATTCAGTCATGAAGCCGCAGGAAAAATGCTTTCCGAGGCAACCATTCTGCCTTACGCTCTTTCGACCGAGGTGTTTCGCGCACTCATGGAAAGAGAAGTGGATGCTGCTGTCATTCCGATTGAGAACAGCCTCGCGGGTTCTGTTACGGAGCACTACGATCTGCTTCTGCGCCATGATGTAGCCATTGAACGTGAGAGCCTTTTGCGCATACGTCATAATCTGATTGCCGTTCCCGGAGCAAACCTCGATCAAATCCGGCGCGTCTATTCGCACCCGGTTGCGCTGGCGCAGTGCCTGAATTTTTTTCAGAAGCATCCGGCAATGGAATCGACGCCTTTCTACGACACTGCTGGCAGCGTGAAACATCTTATGGAAACCAGAGACACGAGCATCGCTGGCATTGCCAGCGCGCGCGCGGCGGAATATTATGGCGCGCAGATTCTCTTGCCCGATATCGAAGATAATCAGGAAAATTTCACGCGTTTCTTTCTTATCCGGCGAAGAGAAGATGTAACGAGACAGCACAGTGCTGACAAGGTGAGTCTCGCCTTCACGGTTGAGAACCGCCCTGGGACTCTGGTAGCTGCGCTGGAAGTTTTTGCTGGGCAGGGAACAAACCTCACCAAGATCGAGTCGCGACCGGTACAGGGCAAGCCATGGGAGTACGTCTTCTATGCCGACTACCAGCTTTCAACTCAGACGCGGGCCGATATCGCTCTGGAACTGCTGGCCCGGAATTGCTCCATGGTCAAGGAACTGGGAAGATACCGTGCTGCGCTTAAGGCGGAGTGAGTTCATTCCTCTTGTGCAAATGCCGATAAATTTTGGGATGCAACGGCAAAACAGCAGTCGACGTATCGGCATCCAACTGCAACAGACAGTTGCCTCGCACATTTCGCTCAAAATAAATACTTTGTTTTCAATAGATAGGGTGGTGTGCACTGGTTTTTGCAACCTCAAGATTAATAGTGAATCTAAAAGATAAATCGAATCGTATTTAGATCATATAATCTGATAGAGAGAGACTCATGGCTAGCGACTTTCTTAGTGTTATTCAACCCAGCGACCCGAAGCAGCGCGAGGGTCGTCCAGAAGGCCGGGTGCTGCCCGTCCTGCCGGTTCGGGACACCGTTCTGTTCCCGCACGCCGTGCTGCCGCTTACCGTTGGACGCGAAAGCTCCATTCAGCTTATCCAGTCGCTAGGCGAGGAAAAGACGATCGTGGTGGTGGCGCAGCGTGATGCCCATCTCGATACTCCTCAGCCTGTTGACTTGTACGCCTACGGCACCCTTGCGACCGTCCACAAAGTCGTCAAGATGCCGAACCAGAGTCTATTCGTCTTTACAGAGGGCACAGAGCGGGTAAAACTTGGCGAGTATACCCAGATAGAGCCGTTTATGACGGCGCATGTAGACCCTGTACAGGATGTTCCGGGACAAGCCGGTCCGGAGCTTGAGGCTCTGCAGCGCAATATCCTGGCGCAGTTCCAGCAGATTGTTTCAGCATCGCCTACTCTCTCTGATGAACTTTCAACGATTGCTGTACAGATGGAAGATCCCGGCCGGCTGGGCGACTTCGTTGCCTCCAATCTGCCATTTCTGGCTACGCCGGACCGTCAGGAACTTCTGGAAACGCCAGAGGTTCATGCGCGTCTCGACCGGTTGCACAATCACCTGGTGAAGGAAATCGAAGTCCAACAGCTTCGCAATAAAATTCAGTCTGAAGTACAGGACCAGGTGCAGCAGTCGCAGCGTGATTACTACCTGCGCGAGCAGCTTAAGGCTATTCAGAAGGAGCTTGGCGAGCAGGATGAGAACCAGAAGGACATAGAAGAGCTGCGGCAGAAGATTGAAGCCGCAGGCATGCCTGAAGATACCAAGAAGGAAGCTCTGAAAGAGCTGGCGCGCCTCTCTCGCATGTCACCGATGGCGGCTGATTACTCGCTTACGCGTAACTACATCGAGTGGCTGGCAGTTCTTCCCTGGGCCAAGTCTTCAGGGAGTGAAGTCGATATTTCGAAGGCAAAGGAAATTCTTGACGAGGACCATTACGATTTGAAGAAGGTCAAGGAGCGCATCCTTGACTATCTTGCAGTTCGCCGCCTGAAGCCGGATATGAAGGGGCCGATCTTATGCTTTGTCGGACCTCCGGGCGTAGGCAAGACCTCGCTGGGCCGCAGTATTGCACGTTCGTTGGGACGGAAGTTTCAGCGTATCTCGCTTGGCGGCATGCACGATGAGGCAGAACTGCGCGGACATCGCCGCACATATATAGGCGCGCTCCCTGGGCAGGTTATCCAGAACCTGCGCCGTGCTGGCGCCAATGATCCGGTGTTCATGCTCGACGAAGTGGACAAGCTGGGTCGTGATTTTCGCGGCGATCCGGCATCGGCGCTGCTCGAAGTGCTGGATCCGGAGCAGAACAATTCATTCCGGGACAACTACCTTGATCAGCCATTTGATTTGTCAAAGGTGTTGTTCATTTGTACGGCAAACATGCTCGATACGATGCCTGCTCCTCTGCTTGACCGTATGGAGATCATCGAATTGCAGGGCTACACCGAGGAAGAGAAGCGGCACATTGCGTTCCGGTATCTCATTCCGCGGCAGATCAAGGAAAACGGCATCAAGCCCGAGGACATTGAGTTTCCTGCGGAGACGGTTTCCTACATTGTGCGTCACTACACGCGTGAAGCCGGTGTTCGTAAGCTTGAACAGTTGCTGGGCACTGTGTGCCGCAAGCAGGCGCGTCGCATTGCTGAAGGCAATACAGGAAAACTTGTTGTCACACAGGAAATCATTCACGAGTTCCTTGGCGGCATCAAAGTCCGCGTCGATACGGAAATTGCAGAACGCACCAAGCGCGCAGGCGTTGCCGTTGGCCTGGCATGGACACCGGCAGGGGGCGACGTGCTCTTCATTGAAGCCAACAAGATGAAGGGTAAGGGCGGATTCACGATGACTGGCCAGATCGGCGAAGTGATGCAGGAATCAATGCAGGCAGCGTTGACGTGGGTACGGTCAAATGCGAAGTATATCGGCCTTGAAGAAGACTTTATGAGGGACATCGACCTGCACATTCATGTTCCCGCCGGAGCGATTCCGAAAGACGGACCGTCGGCCGGCGTGACCATGGCGACGGCGCTTATTTCATTGCTGATAGATATGCCTGTACATCCGCTCACCGCGATGACGGGCGAAATTACTCTCAGCGGAAATGTGCTGCCTGTCGGAGGCATCAAGGAGAAATTTCTTGCGGCAAAACGCGCAGGCGTGAAAGATGTCATCCTTCCGGCAGAGAACCGGCTGAACGTGGAGGAAGACCTCATGCCCGAGCAGATCGAAGGCGTGAATATCCACTATGCCAGCCGTATTGAAGATGTATTGGCGGTGGCTTTGCCTAAATCTAAATTGGAAGAAAAAAAGGACGAGCAGATACGGGAAGAACTTGCCGTTCGGGCGTAAGGGACTACGCGTCCAGCGATACGCGGCTTTGCCGCAAAAACAGAGGCCCGCATTTAGCGGGCCTCTTTGTTTTTTGTGTGATTTGATTTGTGGTTCTCCCTGCTTTCCGCCGGCTGTTAGGGCTAAAAGCCTGGTGGGGGTTCGTTAGCTACTCCGAAGGCCTCTTCGAGAGCGATGCCTGCGCTGCCCAGAGTGCCTTCGTCGAAGAGGTTGCCAATCAGAGTGATTCCGTGAGGGACGCGGCGCGGCGGGGAGAACTTCGGCAAGGGCTTGCTGGGGTCGGGGGCCCAGTCGCTGCGTGCCTCGGAAACTTGGACGAAGCCGGCGCGCAGTGTTAGCGACGGATGGCCGGTGAAGTTGGTGAGCGTCAGCATCTCGTCACGCAGCGATGGCACGAGCAGTAGGTCGACCTGGGAAAATACATGCGCCATTTCTTGCGCCACTTTGCGGCGAAAGCGGTCGGCTTGCACAAAGTCGACTGCGGAGAGAAAGCGCGACTGGCGGAAGATGTTGGGCCACGCGTCGGGGACCTGGGCTTTGAGCTGATCGACCTGATGGCTGAGCGTGAGCTCTTCGAAGGAAGCCGCAGCTTCGGCGAAGAGAATGATATCGAGTGAGTCGTAGGGCCAATCGGGAATGGATACCTCGACGGGCACCATGCCCACTTTTTGCACGGTCTCTAAAGCGGCTCGGTCTACCTCGGTGGCTGGGGCCTCTTTCATCCAGTTGGGAAAATAGCCGACGCGGAGGCCGCGTATGTTGCGGGTGGCGTCGAAGTCGAGTTTGCTGGGCCCGCTGGCTGTGTCGCCGGCATCGGTAGCGGAGATGGCGTTGAGGACGAGCAGTGTGTCCTCGACTCTGCGCGCCATGGGGCCGAGTTTGTCGAGCGACCAGCAGAGAGTCATGGCTCCGGTGCGCGGCACGCGGCCATAGGTCGGACGCAGGCCGGTGATACCGCAGCGCATGCTTGGGCTGACGATGCTACCTCCGGTTTCGCTGCCGACGGCGAAGGCGACGAGTCCCGCAGCGGTTGCGGCGCCCGGACCTGCGCTCGATCCGGAGGAGCCTTCTTCTAGCAGCCAGGGATTCATGGTCTGTCCGCCAAACCAGATGTCATTCAATGCCAGCGCGCCGAGGCTGAGCTTGGCTATGAGCACTGCGCCTGCGTCGTTGAGGCGCTGGACGACGGCGGCATCGGTTGAGGGCACACGGTTTTTGAAGGGCTCGGCTCCATAGGTGGTCGGGATGCCCGCGGTGTCGAGCAGGTCTTTCGCGCCCCAAGGGATTCCATGGAGAGGGCCGCGATATTTGCCCCCGGCGATTTCTTCATCCGCCTGTTTGGCTTGTACGAGGGCGTGTTCGCGAGTGAGCGTGATGACGCAACGCAGTTTCGGATCGAAGCGTTGGAGGCGGTCGAGATAGATATTGGTGAGCCGCTCGGAGGTGAGCTTACGCTGCTCGATCCAGCGAGAGAGCTGCGTGAGCGGTGCGAAGGCGATCTCTTCATCTTTGGTGGGCAGCGGCGCATTGGCCTTACTGCGAATGAAGCGGCTGCGCTCGGGGCCCGCGTGCCCGCCTAGCTGTACTGCTTCGATACGCGACCACGGAGCCAGCGTAGGTTCCAGGGCAACCTTGCGTGGGCCTACTCTGCGCTCGTATAGAGGGGCCATGGCCTGCCGCCAGCTGCCTGCGGCTTGATCTCGCTCGGCGGGGCTCAGTTCTACTTCTACGAGTTTTTCTGCTTCGGCAAAGGTGGAGGCGGAGACTTCAGGTCCAACGGCGGGAGCAGTGGCGAATGCAGGAGGAGCTCCGGGAGTGGGCGTGGATGCCTGCGGATGTGCGGACGGACTTGGACTGGTCTTGCATGCGACTGCTGTTCCGAGCAGGCCAAGCGATGTATGGGTCAGGAAATCTCTGCGCGATTTTGGCATGGTTCTCCTCTTATGGGGCACAGGTTTTCTAAGTACCTATGTAGTCGCAGACGATCCTCTAATTTAGATAGGTAAAGATGGCTAATTTTAGTCAGCATTTAACTTGGCCTGCAACACTGAACTGGGCGTCAGACCTGGGTAACTCCTACAAAATCGCATACGATCGCGGTTAAATCATCTTCCTGCGTGGCTGCCCAATTCTGAATGGATGTCATGATGTGATCGACGACTTCCATATGTGTATAACCAGCACTTTCGCGCAATAAGTTGGCCAATCTTTCGAGTCCAAATTGATTCTCACTTGTATCAGCGGCTTCGATAATCCCATCGGTATAAAGCACGACGCGATCACCAGGCTGCAACGCCTGGACGGCGCTGGTATATGAAGCAGACGGGAATAGCGCAAGCATCAAACCGTTTTCTTCTATTTGCATTACACGGCCATTGCGAAGAAGAAGCATCGGAGGATGGGCCGCGGCTGCGTAACGTAACTCACGGCGTTCTGCATCAAGATGAACATATGCGGCTGTTACGAATTGGTTCTGCGTATTTCCGCACAAGGTCGAGTTCATGGCGGTCAACAATTCAGAAGGATTATGAACCGCAGCGCGCTGTGATGATGCTGCCAGCTTCACCATCGACGCGATCAGGGCCGCTGGTATACCGTGACCGGAAACATCTGCGATGAGCAATCCAGCTTGCTTGTCATCGGCAATCAGAAAATCGTAAAAATCGCCGGCAACCGAGCGCATGGGGACATACCTTGCGGCTACGCGGAAGTTTGCTGATGCAGGGAACTCTCCAGGCAGAATCGAGAGTTGGATACGTTTTGCTACATCCAGTTCTTTCTGGATTTCATCCAATTGCTGATCGCGTTCCAGTAAGTGACGCGCAGCCGCATATCCCAGGCATGCGAGGAAGATGGCGAACCCATACTTTTCTATGCCGGGGTGAAAGCCAAGAAGATTGTTGATGTTATTCCACAGCGCAAATCCAATGAAGATCAGAAGGCCGCTGCGGATGACGAGAAAGTCTTTTGTTCTGATTGGTGCGCGGAATGTCTGCACAATCAGCAGCATCAAGGCGCTGATGACAATGATGCTGTTGGCCTGATAAAGACGTGTGAGAGGAGCACCTCCCACAGCCGCAAGCAGCAGAAGTAGAAGCAGAGAGCCTGCTATATAGGCAACAAAATCACCCAGGCGCCCCAGGAACCCTGTTGCCTTGAAAAAGAAGAAGGCTGGTATCGCTACAGTAAAGTCTGCAGCAGCCTTGAGCCTGTCAAAAAAATCTGATGGAGGGACCATGAGAAGCATCAGATCGGTGTGCATCCAGAGACGCCCGCCATAAAGAATGGCGAATAGCGCCAGCCAGAAGAGCAGCGCGTCAAACTTCCGCCGGATGATCAGGAGGCCGAAAGAAACCAGACCAACAGTGGCGAAGGCCGCGCCCAGAAAGAGCGAGATTTCATCGCGATGAAAGATATGCAGTACTTCGTTGGCTGTCAGTTGCATGCGAGTGGATATTACATTACGAATGTAGTTTCTTTCCCCGGAGCCATTGGATCAGATCTTCTGGATCATCTGTGATGATTGCATCTGCTCCGGCGTCAACCATCTTTTGCCAATCTTCGGGTTTGTTCACGGTCCATGGAACGACCTGCAAGCCAGCCGCACGCGCCGAGGCGACTTTTTCAGGTGTCACCAGGCGAAAATCTGGACTGATGATTTGCGTTCCGGACTTTTTGCTGATGGAGACAAAATCCTTGTCAGAATCTGTAATGCCCATCAGCGCGTCATCTTTGGGGTAAGTGCCGATGAGCGCTGCAAGGCGGATAGCCGGATTAAGTTTCTTCATCGCTATCAGCGTACGAAAATCAAAGCTCTGCAAAATGATGCGAGATTCGAGATGATGCTCCTGTACTGCATCATCTATCAGCTTTACGAACTCTTCCGGTGAGAGAGTTAGTTCAGGATGACCGGGAAAGATCTTTGTCTCTATGTTGAAGCCAAAGTTTCCCTGCGTTGCCAGGTTGAGTACCTCATCGAGTGTAGGAATCCGCGTTCCAGGCACAGCGACCTGTTTGGGGAAACCGGGCAGTGTCGTTGATCCGCAGTCGTACCGTTTTAGCTGCTCGAGGGTCAGCGAACGGATGGCTGTATAGGGTGGTGTTTCCGGGCCAGTGCAGACGCGCTCTCCGGGATGATCGTGTGCGATGAAAGGAAAGTGCGATACGACAAGAATATTGTCTTTTGTAACTGCTAGATCCATTTCCAGCACATCGGCTCCGTGCTGGAGAGCGTATTCAAAGGCTGGAATCGAGTTTTCCGGATGCGTGGCACGAGAGCCACGGTGTCCGTGAACCAAAATGGTCCGGGTATTGAAAGTTGGGGTCATAAAGGCGGTAAATCACAAACGTTCCAGCGTATTGCAGTGTATTCTGGCTGAAATTCAGTGGATATTACAACTGGAAGGATATCTTTGCTGATAATGCAGAAATTCTTCTTTTAGAGTGCATGGCAGCATATACTGTTGCCGGAAATTCTTCTGAACACTGCTCTATTGCCTTGGTAAGGTCTTGATGGAAATCCGCGTCATCATGTACATCAATCTGTTTCTGCTGACGGGGTATGCGATTGGCTTGTCCATCATTGGCTTTCATAATCGGCGTTTCAGGCAGTTTTTCTGGTTTACCGCTGCCTATTTCGGCGCCGGGGTCGGGACGGTGCTGCGAATGCGGCCGCGTAATCTGCCGGATTTCTTTTCGCTGGTTCTGTCCAATCTTCTGGTCATAGCGGCTCTGTTGCTTATACATCGGTGTTTTGCTGCTTTTGTGAAGGCAAAGGCAAATATCCATTGGATCGAGGCATGCATTCTGGCTGGAACCGCAGCAGGAATGATTTACTACGCGGAAATTCGCCCGAGCTTTAACGCCAGGAG
>DATAQW010000371.1:0-3025 GCA_036264445.1 Pseudacidobacterium sp. | reverse complement strand
TTTCCATGGCGCGTTTGCGTTGACGGATGACGGCTCATTCTGCGTCGAGCCTGATTGAGCAATTGGAAAAGCTGCCTGGATTGCTTGAGTCCTCGCTCGGAGCGTGGGAGAAGCAGCTGCATACTGTTGCTGAGCACACGCGCAACGCGCGCGGCTTTCTCTATCTTGGACGCGGCATCCACTATGCCATGGCCCGCGAAGGTGCACTCAAGCTGAAAGAGTCAGCCTATGTGCAGGCTGAAGGTTATCCGGCTGGTGAGCTGAAGCATGGCCCGAATGCGCTTGTCAGCAAGGATGCGCCGCTTGTCATGATTGCTACGCAGGACCGCAACGATCCCGACTCGATCCTGCGTTATGAAAAAACGCTGCAACTGATGAAAGATATGCAGGCGCAGGGTGCAGAAATCATTGCATTGGCGTCTGAAGGCGACTCCGAAGTCCCGAAGGTTGCTCACTTCACGATTCCGGTGCCAGATGCCAGTGAGTATTTACTGACGATTCTCGAAGTCGTTCCCCTGCAGCTGCTGGCGTACTTTACCGCCATCCTGCGTGGCATCGACGTCGATAGCCCGCGCAATCTGGTTAAGGCTGTCGTTCAGGAATAGCAGTTTTCTGCGCCCATCCTTCGCAGGCGCGAAGGAATGGGCGCGCCGTATCTCTTAAAACGACATGCGGCATGCATGCTGTCAATACAAGTCCGTGGTTGTAGGTATGCAACTCTGAAGTCGCAATCTGCATACCAGCGCCCCCCTGCCAGGGTTGGCGTGACCGAAGCATCTGTACTGCCATTGCTGTAGATGCCGGTTGGAATGCCCCCGCCAAGGAATGCAGTAAGAATCGTGTTCCGTAAGTCCCGATGTCCATATGTGTCGGTGTGATTTGGCGATGAAATGAGTGCGGAACTCCTGCTTTAGCCTCGGAGTGACCGACGTGGCTCCTCCGCCTGCGTGCGGTTCACGCGATCCTGCCACGCGTCGGTAAAAACGCTGTGCCTTCACCACCATTGACGAGGAGGGGAAAAGCAGGGACCTATAAATAGGTTTCATCCTAAGAATTCTCCAAACTATATACGGATAAATACAAATAAAATCGCTATTTCTGTAACTATGAAGTCGATTTTTTCCTCGCCGAAAGAATTGCCGGTAGAAAAAGCGGAAGACCTGTCAATCGGCCTCTTGAGCGGCATGCTAACTTCAGTGCATCTTCTTTTTTCTATGATTCGTCTAAGAAAATATAGAGGTCAGACCACCAGGCGTATCGTTATACGAAGGAAATTTAGCTATGCCAAAAACGCGTGATCCCGAACCCTTGGTCGACAGTGAAGAGAAGAACTCCGCTGACGCGCCCAATACGCAGCCGCTGTTCGGTAGATTTTCCCGACGCTCATTTCTAACCCAATTGGGCGCAGCGAGCCTGGCAGCCACAACAGCGCCGCTTGCGCACGCAGCAACAACGCAATCCCCTGCTGAAGCAGCAGAAAAGACAGCCGTCCCGGGCGCCGTCCCCGTTACGTTGAAGATCAACGGGCAGATGCATCAGATCATGCTGGAACCACGTGTCACGCTGCTGGATGCGTTGCGGGAAAACCTGCAAATGCCTGGTACAAAAAAGGGTTGTGATCACGGTCAGTGCGGTGCATGCACGGTCCACGTAAATGGGCGTCGTGTGAACTCTTGTCTCAGTTTCGCCATTATGCATCAGAACGATGAGATCACGACGATCGAAGGGCTGGCGCAGAATGGCGAGCTGCATCCTGTGCAAGCGGCGTTCATCGAGCATGACGGTTTCCAATGCGGCTACTGCACATCGGGTCAAATCATGTCCGGCGCCGCGCTGCTCAGGGAGCCGATTGGCAAAGAAGATGCAGATGTGCGGGAAGCTATGGCCGGAAACATCTGCCGCTGCGGCGCCTATAACAACATTGTTGCCGCGGTGCAGCATGTCCGGAAATCAGCCTAACCGCAATCGGCCTAAACCTGGAGACGCGCACTATGCAGACCTTTCGCTACAGCCAGCCAAAATCCATCGATAACGCGGTGGATGCCAGCGGTCGCCAAAGCAGCAAGTTCATAGCTGGGGGCACAACACTCGTCGACCTGATGAAGCTCAATGTCGAAAAGCCTGCGGCGTTGGTCGACATCAATGGGCTTCCTCTTGATCGCGTTGAGCCAACTTCCGACGGTGGACTTAAAATTGGCGCTCTCGTGCGCAACAGCGATCTCGCCTGGAACTCGGATGTAAAGCAGCGCTATAGCGTTCTTTCAGAAGCGTTGTTGGCGGGGGCTTCCCCTCAGCTTCGGAACATGGCTACAACTGGGGGCAATTTACTCCAGCGCACGCGTTGTTATTACTTCCGCGACACAAATTACCAATGCAACAAACGTGAGCCCGGCTCCGGATGTGCAGCGATTGATGGTTTCCATCGCATCCACGCTGTGCTTGGTGGGAGCGAGCATTGTATCGCCACGCATCCTTCGGATATGGCCGTGGCGATGATGGCACTCGAAGCGACTGTGCACATGCGGGGCCCGAAAGGGGAACGCAGCGTTGCGCTCAACGACTTCTACCTTGTCCCTGGCACGACTCCCGAGAAAGAGAACGTACTGGAACCCGGAGAACTCATCACCTATGTCACGTTGCCTTCATTGCCACAAGGCACACGTTCCCACTATTTGAAATTGCGTGATCGCGCCTCCTACGAATTTGCGCTTGCCTCAGCCGCAGTCGTAGTGCAGGTTTCGGGAGGGAAGATTCAATATGCGCGCGTTGCCATGGGTGGCGTCGGCACAAAACCATGGCGATCCAAAGAGGCTGAGCAGGCTTTGCAAAGCCGTGAAGCGAACGAGCACACATTCCGCGCCGCAGCCGAAGCCGCATTGAAGCCGGCGAAGCCCTTGCGCGATAACGCATTCAAGGTCGACCTGGCAAAGCGAGCCATTGTGCGCGCTCTGCAGGTCACCACGCAAACAGCTTAAGAGGGAATAAAGAAGTATGAGCTCATCTGTAATAGGAGCAGCGGTATCAA
>DATAQW010000433.1:0-5665 GCA_036264445.1 Pseudacidobacterium sp. | reverse complement strand
GCAATGCCGTTCCGCTCGCCAGGGCTACTGGCAGATTATTCATGATGTTAGAAACTAGCGCGACCGCGCCACCGGCAATAAATTTTCCGTAATCATCGGGAGACTGCGCCAGCCAGCTAAAGCCTTTTAGTGTAAGCCGCAACATTCCAGCACGATTCAGCGCTTCTACAATCATGAAAAGGCCAGCAACCAGAGGAAGCACGCTCCATGAAATGCCTTTAATAATTTTCGTTGGAGCCTGGCGATCACGAAATGCAAGTAGAACCAACGCCAATACTCCAACTGCAAAGGTCGGAGCGCCCAGTGAAATGCCAAACGCTGAAGCCGTCAGCAACACTCCAGCAGCAATAGCAATGCCTGCAAGCGTAATCCGTCCTCCAGCAGTCAGATTGACTCTTTCTGCGACGGCTTCGACTGTTCCCCGCAGATCTTTTCTTTCCATGAAGCGCAAACATAGAAATGTAACAACAATCGATACAAAAGAGGGCAACAGGAACATGTGCAACCATGGCGCAAGGGCTGGCAACTTCTCGCCAAAGATCACGAGGTTGGCCGGGTTTGAAATTGGAAGTACAAAGCTGGCTGTGTTGGCTATGAAAGCGCACGTAAGCAAATAAGGTCGTGGTTCAACGTTTGCGCGTCTGACAGCAGCAAGCACAGCAGGCGTCAGCACAACTGCGGTTGCGTCGTTGGACAGCAGGACCGTCACAATTGTTCCGGCCAGATAGATAAGCAGGAAGAGCTTTGCTGCAGAACCATTTGCATGATGGACGGCAATATCTGCAACCCAACCAAAGACTCCCTCATAGCGCGCCATTTCCGCCAGAAGCATCATTCCGGTCAGGAAGAGATATACGTCCAGCCCTTCATAAATGGCATGTGCTGCATTCTTCAGCGGTAAGAGACCCGTAATTATCAGCAGAATAGCCGCGCCGCAAACCCATATGTATTCTGAAATTCCCTTGGGGCGAATCAGCATCAGCGCAATGCTGGCTAGAGAAATTCCCCAGGCGAGAAAAGTCATTCCGCAAGTTCCTTTTTTATTTGGCTTTAGGAGCGAGAGAGGCTGCTGCCCGCATCGCCTTTTCTGTAAGAGCCTGTTTCAACTTTACAAGCTCCGCCCATGGATCATGAGCAAGACGTTTTTTCCAGCTATCGAAATTTGCAACTGTGATATCAACCGGATTGCCTTTATCTACCTCTTCCCACCGGAGCGGAATCGCAACTCGCACGCCTTTTCTGGCGCGCGGAGAGTATGGCGCAACCGCAGTGGAACCGCGATCATTGCGCAGATAGTCGAGAAATATCCTTCCCTTGCGCGCTGATTTCGTCATCTTGGTGAGATAGCGTTCTGGCCGCCAGCTTTCAAGCGCTAATACAACGTTGTGCGTGAACTCTTTCACTTCTGTCCATTCGTGCTTCGGCGTAATGGGAGCTACGACGTGCAGCCCTTTTCCACCCGTCGATTTTACGAAGGATGTTAGCCCTAACTCTTGCAGCACGTCGCGCACTTCACGAGCACTCTCTGCTAAAACTTTCCACTGAATTGCTTCATCAGGATCGAGATCGAAAATAATTCTGTCCGGCGTTTCGAGAGAATCATTCCCCGATCCCCAAGGATGGATTTCCAGCACGCCCATTTGAGCAAGGCCGACTAACCCCTCTCTGCCTGGAACAGTGACGTATTGCTCTGTTCCGCTACCCTTCTTTTCAGGAACGTCGACACTCTCGATGCCCTTTGGAAGCCCGGGACTGGTGTGTTTTTGAAAGAAGCATGGTTTGCCGCTACCTTCCGGGCATCGCACAATGCTTAAAGGCCGACCTTTAATGTGCGGCAAAATGTGTTCTGCAATTGCGTCGTAGTACTCAGCTAATTGCTGTTTTGTAAGTCCACTCTCCTGATCGAGTATTTTGTCAGGATTTGTCAGACGCACATTGAGAACGATTGAAGTTTTTTCAGATTTAGTGGTCCGCTCTCGTTTTTCTGTGTTCTTTGCCGTTCGAGATGGTTTGGGCATGGCAACCGGCTCCTCACGCTGCACTTCTTCAGCGGGCTTGTCTTCTCTCAATCCCAGATAGGCGGCTTGCCGTACGCGATGATCGCCTGTCCAGTTTGCGAACTGTACTGCTGCAACCAATTGAGGTTTCACCCATATCGCGTCTTTTCTTTCTTCTGTTGTTACTTCTTTGAATAAAGGCTTGGACTGTCTCAGTTGATCCAAACGTTTGCGGAGCATGCGCCGCGACGTTTGCGTAAATCCAGTTCCGGTACGGCCGGCATAGATCAGCTTCCCATCCTGGTAGTATCCGAGCAGTAGCGATCCAACCCCGAAACTGCCGTCGGATGGAGAAGTAAATCCTCCTATAACAAATTCCTGCTGATGCACGCATTTCGCTTTCAACCAGTTCCTGCTACGTCCCAACTCATATTTCGAATCAGCCAGTTTGGAAACAATGCCTTCTGCGCCCAGCTTGCATGCCTTATGAAAGGTTTCATCACCCCGCCCGCGGATGTGTTCGCTGTAACGCAAAGTATCGTCGCCGTCCAACTCACCCAACAACCCCTCCAGGATCGCTTTACGGTGCTCAAGTTCCAGACCTCGCAGATTGTGTCCGTCAAGATGCAGAAGATCAAATGCAAAGTAAGAAAGCTGAGCATGCTTGCCTTCCTCAAACGCTGCTTGCAATGCAGCAAAGCTCGATTTGCCGGACTCATCCAGCACAACGGCTTCGCCATCAATTAAAGCGCTCTTGACAGGCATCTGCGCAGCGGCCTGCGCGATGTTCGGCATGCGATGCGTCCAGTCAAGCCCTTTGCGCGTATAAACTACCGCACTACGCTTACCTGTTGATTGCAATTCAATATGCAACTGGATGCGATATCCGTCAAGCTTCACCTCATGCAGCCATTCATTGCCAGATGGAGGCGCAGCTACCTGCGTCGCCTGTTCCGGAATGATAAATTTCGGCATCTTTTCTTTGGGCGCATCGCGCAATACACTTTCGCGGTCAGGGGCTTCCCTCGTTTCTATTTTCGATCTCGTTAAACGCGACCGATTCTGCTTCCTGCCCTCTTTGTTGGAATGCCAGACATGATCTTCCTGCGCTGCTATGGCGGCAATATCGCGCCCTGTAACTATGCTGTCTGGCGCGCTCTCTGTAATCGGCGTGTCATCTGCTGCAGCTTCGTATTCGTCGTGTTCTTTGATCAGAAGCCAGTTGGGTTTTGACTCGCGCGCCGCCCGTCCGCCCATGCGGACGAGCGTCCACTTCCCTTTCAACTTCTGACCATGGAGCAGGAACTTCAATCGCCCGGTCCTGAATCCCTCTTCAGCATTAGTACCGGCCTGCGGTTCCCACGTTCCCTGGTCCCAGATCATTACCGTTCCGCCGCCATATTCGCCTTTGGGGATCGTGCCTTCGAAACCGCCATACTCGATCGGATGGTCTTCCACTTCGACCGCCAGCCGCTTGTCTCCGGGATAATAGCTCGGCCCTTTCGCAACAGCCCAGCTCTTCAGCACGCCTTGCCATCCGAGACGAAAGTCATAGTGCAGGCGCGTGGCAGCGTGCTTTTGGATGACAAAGGGGAATTCGCCCGTGCTCGCGTTTTGAGTACCGCCGCTCGGTTCGGCCGTTGTCGCAAAGTCGCGCATAGCGCGATAACGAGCCAGTTGCTCATCGACCGCATCTGAAGGAGAAACGTCTTTTTTCTTGCTCCGAGGCATAAGCGCACCTACAGGAATAGATTCATCATCTCATTCGCTGGCTGTTCGCTTGCCACAAACCACCTGGACGTTGTTTACTCATTTCGCTGTCACTCTTTTACGAAATATGTCCTATATTCTCTCGCTTGACCAGGGGACCACTAGTTCGCGCGCTATTCTCTTTACGCAGAATGGTGAAATTGTGGCGCGGGCACAGCAGGAATTCCGCCAGATCTATCCCGACGGCGGCTGGGTTGAACACGACCCCTATGACATTCTGACATCACAACTCAGCTCTGCCATTGAAGCACTGGCGCGAGCCGGAGCGCGGCCGCGTGATGTCGCAGCGCTCGGAATCACCAATCAGCGCGAGACTGTCATCATATGGGACCGCGAAACCAGC
This sequence comes from Pseudacidobacterium sp., assembly GCA_036264445.1. GTDB lineage: Bacteria > Acidobacteriota > Terriglobia > Terriglobales > Acidobacteriaceae > Pseudacidobacterium. Next base: position 1,555 of record DATAQW010000433.1, on the reverse strand, counting down.
AAGCCCATCCATAATGCGATTGTCTGGCAGGATCGCCGCACCGCAGGAGAATGCGAAAAATTAGTCGACAGCGGCGCAGAAGAAATGGTGCGCAATAAAACTGGATTGCTGCTTGATCCCTATTTTTCCGCCAGCAAAATCGCGTGGCTTCTTGAAAATGTTCCCGGAGCGCGAGAAAAGGCTGAAACCGGAAAACTAGCCTTCGGTACAGTGGATAGCTGGCTCATCTGGAACCTGACCAGCGGCAAAAAACATGTCACCGACTACACCAATGCATCGCGCACCATGCTCTTCAACATTGTGGAAGGCAAGTGGGACGATGATTTGTTAAAGCTATTCAAGATTCCGCGCCAGATGATGCCGGAGGTCGTCTGGTCAAGTGAAAAGATCGGTGAGGTAACAACAACTCTTGGCCTTGGTTCCATTTCTATCGCCGGTATAGCCGGCGACCAGCAGTCAGCACTCTTCGGACAACTATGCCTGAATCCAGGTGATGCAAAAAATACTTATGGCACTGGGTGCTTCCTGTTGCAGAACATCGGCCAGACATTCGTTGCCTCGAGGAACCGCCTCATTACGACGCTGATTTGCAGCCTAAATCGCAAGCTCGAATACGCCTTCGAAGGCAGTATCTTCATCGGTGGCGCGGTCGTGCAATGGCTGCGCGACAATTTGAAGCTGATTCAGAAGTCGTCTGACGTCGAATCGCTCGCAAGCACCGTGAAAGATTCCGATGGGGTCGTGCTTGTGCCTGCATTCGTCGGTCTTGGCGCTCCGCACTGGGACGCACATGCCAGTGGTCTTCTGATTGGCCTGCGTCGCAGCACGCACCCCGGACACATCGCGCGCGCGGCGCTTGAAAGCATTGCTTTTCAGGTTGCAGATGTTATGGATGCAATGAATTCCGAATCAAGCAACCCATTCACCGAGCTTCGCGTAGATGGCGGCGCAGCCGTGGATGACATGCTCATGCAGTTTCAAGCTGACCTTTCAGGAATCCCAGTGCTGCGTCCGGCAGTCACTGAGACAACGGCACTCGGAGCTGCGTATCTTGCGGGCCTCGCGGTTGGATTTTGGGAAAGTCCTGAACATATCTGGTCCAACCGTAAGAACGACTCTCGCTTTGAACCAAAGCTCGAGCACAAACAAATCAAAGTCATGAGACAGCGCTGGCAAAATGCAATAGAGCGCTCCAAACACTGGATACAGGATGGAACTGCATGATTCGTGAACAGATGATTGCACAGGTTGCGCGACGCAATACACCCTGGGAGATTGTTGTCGTCGGCGGTGGGGCTACCGGTATAGGAATCGCCGTGGATGCGGCAACGCGCGGCTTCGATGTGCTACTGCTCGAAGCAAAAGATTTTGGCAAAGGAACATCCAGCCGCAGCACCAAGCTCGTCCACGGGGGTGTGCGCTATCTGGAACAGGGCAACGTCTCGCTGGTGATGGAGGCTCTCAAAGAACGCGGTCTGCTGCGGCAAAACGCGCCGCATCTCGTCAGCGATCTGGCTTTCATTGTTCCAAATTACTCGTGGTGGGAAGCGCCATT
>DATAQW010000339.1:0-6268 GCA_036264445.1 Pseudacidobacterium sp. | reverse complement strand
ATTAGTAATAGTGAAGGCCACTCGGCAATGCTCCCTTCACTTTTGGGAGAAGCAATGAGAGCACTTTCAAAAACGCAACCATATTTACGAAGACCGGACAGGCGGTTCTTCCTATGGTCTTTGGCGAGCCTTGGACTGACGACCAAAATATCGAGATCGGAAAGACGGTCTGAGTCCAGTTACAGGTTTTTGACACCAGAATGTGACGTGCGCATGAGCGTCCAGTATTTTGAAAGCTCTTCAATCGACAGCCTTCACTTCCACGACACTTTGACAAACCGTGCCTTCTGTCTTTCTGCAAACGCAGAGGAAAACCGGAATTGTCTCGATCGGTTCGTAGGTTCCATAGCTATCGCCCGCTACAATTTTCGCCCACGGCATCATTCTCAGACACCGATCAATCTTCGCGAGCGAGTAGTGACTATTGATCAAGACGAGAGAATGCATCCTCGGCCTCCATTTGAACGGACATTCGCTGTGGAACAAGAGGTTGTTAGCGATATTCAGGCATTTGGCTACAACCCTGACGATCCGAACGCAAAGCGTCTTGATGCGTGGTGTCTGCTTCGTCAGGATTTGTATCTGAATGACCAGCCATCAGCTTTTTTGATTGTCCATTGGAAACATACTCTTGATTTCATAAGCCTTGTGGATGTAATTCCGGGCAATGGAACTGAATTGATTCACTCGTAATTTTCAATAAAATCCCTGATGCAATACAACATACAATCAAATTCTCTTTGACCACACTCCTGCATTAGTACTACATTGTATTTCTAATTATGCTTGGTGAATTTGAATACCTATTGATTACTGTCGCCGCTGGACTCGGAGAGAATGCTTATGGTGCGGCGATCCGTGAAGAGATGGAAACGACCGCGAAACGAAAATGCTCCATGGGCGCGCTTTATACGACCATTGACCGTCTGGAAAAAAAGGGGTTGTTGAAAACATGGTTGGGGGAAGCCACTCCTCAACGCGCTTCCTGATTCCATTCAACATCTATCGCACCTAAGGGAACTGCATCTGCGCAACAACAAACTGACGACGCTGCCCAGTTCCATCGGAAACCTGAAGGTGTTGCGCCAGCTTGATCTCCGTGGCAACCCGCTTATCGATCTGCCCGGGAGCATCGCAGCACTCCCCAGATTAGAGAAACTCGATCTGCGCTGGACAGACAGCCTGATTCCGCCAGTTTGGCTCAATGACCTGGAAGCGCGCGGTTGTCTTGTCCACAGGTAGGGCCACTGCACCTTGCCCGCCGCGCCGTTATGGAGTAGACTAAAGATTCGGCACCAGTACGGGCACGAGTCTGTCTGCTTGCCCGCCGCTCTCCTCGCACAATGCGAAGAAAATGAAGTCTGAAGCGGTTCTGGTCTGCGCGAAAGTTCAGCAATATGGAGTGAGTCATGGCTCAGGTCTGCGAAATCTGCGGTAAAGGCCCGCAATTCGGAAACAACATCTCGCACGCGCATAACGTCACCAAGCGGCGCTGGAACGTCAATCTCCGCCCGGTGAAGGCTAAGGTCGATGGCGGAGCCAAGAAGCTGCGCGTCTGCACCAGCTGCATCAAGAGCGGAAAAGTCGTAAAAGCTTAAATACGCGGAGTTTATCCGCGCTATAAAAGCCCCGAAATTCCGGGGCTTTTCTATTTTTATTGAATGATTCCCGTTGCTGGTGGCTTTGTAATCGCCTTACGGACATCCGCAAGGGGCGCGTGATCGTTGAACAGGACGCTGTCGCCGTCTGCGGCGACGCCCAACCGCTTCCAGAGATCATCCAGATCCACTCGCTTTGGCTGATCGCCCATTTCTTCATAAAGCTGAATCAAAACATGCGTGCCGGTCGCCGCGTCGCCGGTTTCAAATGCTTTACGCAGAGGCCACTCATGGTCGATCGTTCCCCCTGTGTTCACGATGGCGCGCAAAGCATCCGCCAGACCTTTCTGGTTGTGCGTCTGTTCGCGGATCATGACGTCCGCCATCAGGCAGAATTGAGCGCCACCCCAATAAGTGCGTCCCCAGGTATGCGTGCGGTCCAGTCCGTGGTCGTAGCTCTCAGGATCGCCTTTGGGCATGTCGCGCAGCATGTCGGCCCATATCCCATCCGGACGCAGCAGGCCGCGCTGCACCCGCGCAATCGGCTCAATATAGGTTGCCAGTCCTTCTTCGATCCAGGAGTGCTCGTCGTCGACGGAAGGAAAGCCAGAATGCACAAATTCATGCGTCATCTCCCAGTCTTCGTCAAGATCGTGTTGCGTGCTTTGTTCTCCCACGACCATCCGGTGAAATGCAGGAAAGCCGCCGACATCGCCCCAGCTTGTGCCGCGTAACACACCACGCCCGGGAGCCGGTTCAATCAAAATGCGGTCTCGCGCTACTGGAAACCGTCCGTAGTAGGTAGCAACAGCGGTGGCGGCATTTCTAACCCATTGCATGATCTGGTCTGTCGGCAGATCAAACTTTCCCGGACCAAAGTCAACCTGAATGGTGGCGTTGCCAATGTGAATCATTTGCGAGGAAACTACCGGATGCTGCCAGGGAGGGCCGCCGCGAAACTGCGCACGATCCAGTCCAGCCGATATCATTACGAACAGAACCATGGCACTGCAAAGAAGCCACACATTGCCGCGGTTCATATTGTCTGGTTATTCTTTCTTCTCGAAATCCAGCGATGAGGAGTTGATGCAATAGCGCAGGCCCGTGGGTTGCGGGCCGTCCGGGAAGACATGCCCCAGATGCGCGCCGCATCGTGCGCAGGTGACTTCTACACGTCGCATGCCATGGCTAGTGTCTTCGTGTGACTCAACCGCCTCCGGGCTTATAGGCAGCCAGAAACTGGGCCAGCCGCTGCCCGATTCAAACTTCTTATCTGAGGTGAAGAGGTCGGCACCACAGGCCACGCAGCGATAAATGCCGTCGTCGTGGTTGTAGTAGAGCTTGCCGGTAAACGGCGGCTCCGTGCCTTTTTCGCGCGTGATGTGGAACTGCTCAACCGATAGCAGCTTGCGCCACTCTTCTTCCGTCTTGTGGATTTTCTCCATCGCAGCCCTCGTCTCTTTCGATGGTCAGATCCTGACAATGGCTTCAATCTCTACCAAACCATCTTTGGGGAGTCGCGCCACTTCTACTGTTGAACGCGCCGGAGCGACGGCGCCATCCGGCGCAAAATACCTGCCATAAATGGCGTTCATAGCGGCAAAATCGCCCATATTTTTGAGAAAAACAGTGGTTTTTACGACATTTTCCAGGCCAGTTCCAGCAGCTTCGAGAACAGCTTTCAGATTCTCAATGGCTCGTGTCGTCTGGGCCTCGATTCCACCTTCAACCACAGCTCCGCTGGCCGGAACCAGCCCGACCTGGCCCGATGTGTAAAGAAAATCACCAACGCGCACAGCCTGCGAATACGGCCCGATCGCTGCCGGCGCCTTGGAAGTAGAAATAGCCTTCTTTTCGCTCATCTTTGCCTCAAAGTGGTTGGACTCGGACCAGGCAGGCGAGGACTTCAGCCTCCTGTGCTATGCATATCGTATCTAGTGAGCCGGAGGAACATATTCCTTCGGCAACTCCGAGCCTTCGCCAAAGAAATAGCGGTCCATCTGTTCGACCAGAAATTCCTGTGCCTGCGGTGTCCATGGTTGCAGGCGGTATTCGTTGAGAAGCATTTTCTGGTGTTCCAGCCACTCCAGCCAGGCTTTTTTTGAGACATTGTGATAAATCCTGTTGCCGAAATCGCTGTCAAAGGGGGTCTCATCCAGCCCCTCCATCTCTTGCTTATAGCGCGCGCAAAACACCATGTGTGCCATCGTCTTGTAGTAACCTTTCCCAGCTATTGTAAGCAGCACTTTGCAACTATGCGAATTCGTGCCTTGAGCAAAAACATTCCGGGCACAAAAAGAGAGTCATGAATCCAGCAGCTTCAACAGTCCATTTGCTGAGCGATTTGATCTCAAAAACTTACCAATTCGCAACCGGTACAAACGGCCCGTGCTTGAAAATCAAACCCTTGAAAATGTAGAATTTAGTAAATAATCAGTTTAACAATTATTCAGAATATACCAAATTTTGTATTCACTTCTTTTTCATATAATATTCTTTCTTTTCCAATCAATAGAAATCAGGATTGATTCTCGATTAATTTATTCATTATAAACAACTTAATAAAATATCGAGATGGAGCATTCACAAGTCAATTCTGGTACTCCAGTTGCTTTTCTAGCTAACATGATTAATATTAGCTTTCGATTCCGCCTCGGCGTACTTGCAGCCTCTGCTGCTTTGCTCCTTGGTTTTGGAATAGTTTCTCCCCTGGAACAACAAGCGGTTGCGCAGTCGTCCATCTCCGGTGATATCGTCGGATCCATTACCGACCCGTCTGGCGCGGTTGTGCCAAATGCCAATGTATCCGTGAAAAGCCTGGATACAGGCGAAATAAAGATGACCACCACCAACGAAGCCGGCGCATATCGCGTCTCGCTGCTCAAGCCGGGTCAGTATGAGATCCTGGTGGTTGCAGCTGGCTTCCAAAACACAAGCGTTAAGATCCCTGTGCAGGCTGGAACGGTAGCCGCCGGGAACCTCAAGCTGAGCCTCGGCTCCGGTTCGCAAACTGTTGAAGTCGATGCCAACGTCGAGCCTCTGATCCATACTGAGGACGCGAACATCACCACCAGCTTCAACCAGCAGCAGATCCAAAACATGCCGAATCCCGGCAATGACATTACCTTCATGGGTCAGCTGGCACCTGGGTCTATCATTAACAGCACCAATCAGGCCACCAACGGCCAGTTCGGTTATGGCAATTTCTCAAGCTTCGGCCTGCCGGCAACCTCGAATAACTTCACCGTGAACGGCACGGATGAAAACGATCCGTTCTTCAACATCAACAACTCCGGCGCCAGCGACCTTCTTTTAGGCAATAACGAAATCAGCGAAGCCACTGTTATCAGCAATGCATATGCTGCCCAATACGGCGGCCTGGGCGGCGCGAAGATGAACGAGATCACCCGCTCCGGCACCAACACCTACCACGGTAATCTTGTGTACTGGTGGAATGGCAGCAGCCTGAACGCGAACGAGTATTTCAACAACCAGCAGGGTGTGAAGCGCCCCTTTGACAATGACAACCAGTGGGCGGCTTCCATCGGCGGTCCGGTCAAGAAGGACAAGCTCTTCTTCTTCGTTGATACAGAAGGTCTGCGCGTTATCTTCCCGACCAATACTGCGGTCTATGTCCCAAGCGCATCCTACCAGTCGAATATTCTGACGAACCTTCAACAGACGAATCCTGGTGAAATCCCTTTCTATCAAAAGATGTTCGCGCTCTATAACAATGCTCCCGGCGTAACAGGCGCTGTGCCATTTGTTGACGGAGGGGGCACCAACCCTGATGTGAACACTTTCCGTTCGACGGCGTCTTCCGGCGCAAACGAGTGGATTCTTGCAGGACGTGTTGACTGGAACATCGGCAATAATGACAAACTGTATGTCCGCTACAAGCAGGACAAGGGTTTCCAGCCTTCGTATACGGATCCCATCAACCCTATTTTCAATCTGACAAGCAACCAGCCTTCCTACGAAGGTCAGCTGGCAGAAACGCACACATTCTCGCCGAATATCATCAACCAGTTTGAGTTCAATGCTTCTTACTATCGCGCCATCTTCCAGGCGCCGGATCCGGCAGCAAACCTGGCAGCATTCCCAGGAACATTTGAGTTTATTGATTCGCAGAATCCAAATACCGGAAATACCGATCAGTTCACCACGCTCAATCAGTATGGATTCTTCCCGAACGGCCGTAATGCCACACAGTACGGCTTCCTCGACGACGTAAGCATCACCCGTGGCAGCCACACGATCCGGGTCGGCGCATCATTCAAGCGGGATGATATCAGCGACTACGATCCGATGGAGTTTACTGCGCCGCTGATGATCGGCCTTGGTCCCAGTGCTGCTGCAGCTAGTGGTCTAACCTCGAACTTTGTTTTTGACAATGGCTATGCATACCTTACCCAGCAGGCCTTCCCGCTGAGCAAGTCACAGCCAATCGCCTTCTATCAGCTTGGTGGATACGTTCAAGACGACTGGAGCATACGCCCGAACTTCAAGCTGAATGCCGGCATTCGCCTGGAGCACAATTCGAATCCAGTCAGCCAGAAGGATATCTTTGCGCGTCTTTCCGGCGACTTCTACGGACTTAACCCATCCGAGACCACACCATACAACCAATACATCTCTGCAAACCAGAACCAGGCTTTTCGCAGCTATCA
>DATAQW010000310.1:0-3572 GCA_036264445.1 Pseudacidobacterium sp. | reverse complement strand
CAAGCGAAGTCACGACATAGATGCCGTCATTGTTCGTCGTGGTTTTACGCTCCACATTGGTGGAAAGCGACTTGATCACAAGCTGCGCGCCTACAATGCTTCTCCCGGCAGGATCGGTCACGGTACCGGTGAGGGTACCCTGATCGGTCTGGGCGATCAGGGCTGAGGTCCAGAGCAACAAGAGCAACAGATACAGTTTTTTCATACGATCACCTTGTTTCTATCTCCTCGTATCCGCTTAGGGCTGATACATTGCGCTCTTGCTCGGGATCTGACTCTGTACCTCATCGCGGATAGCAACCCCAATCTTCAGTGCTTCAGCTTCATCGCTGGCCTTTGCACAAGGAACTTCCATTACGACGAAGCCGCCACCGAGGTCTCCTCCGTTGGCGTCGGTAATGGGAATGAGCAAGTCGAATATCTGATCCTTATCGACCCGCACTGCGATGGGAGTGGCCCTGGCAAGCTTCTCCATGTCCTTGGCAGAAGACTTCTTGCCAATCTTGGAGGGTGTGATATTGGCGATGATGACATTATCAGTCTCGCCGGGAGGAACTGCGTGGAGACCGAGCTTCACGATATCGTCGTGCTTGGCCTTCACCTTGATCAGAACTGCCTGGGCGAGCGGGGCACTTACATGCATATATGTTGCAGGGTCCTGCGGTGGCGTCTTGGTCTTCGTGGGGCTCTGGGCCTGAATGAAAACCGGTGCAAGGGCAAGGCACAGTGAGTATGCGAGGACGGCTTTTGCGAAGTAGGTAAACACGGTACATTCTCCTGATCTTATTGCGGTAACTTACTTGTGCTTGAGGATAAAGATCGGCAAACCCGCTCTCTCCGGGTAAAACGATGCGACCCATCTGAACTTTTTGCTGTGAGCCTATTCAAGCGGACTCTCCTGAGATTTATCTGAGAAAAGCAGCGTGTAACCGGATATTTACAGTGCGATAAATCTGCTCAGATAAATCAGGTCGGCTTGCCGGTAGACTTGCAGATCCTGATTGTGGATCAACGATGTCTGCGCGCGTGAGAGCTAGACGCAAAGCTACGGCAACCACCGCATGAAGTTTCTCTCGCGCGCCGCCCCGCATACGAAGCAAAGCTGCGAAGCGGGGCTCAGAACAAGTCTCTGTAGACGAGGCCATTCAAGCTGAGTTCCCTTAGAAATGTCTTAGAAAACCAAGACTGTAACCGGTAATTCACGTTCCAGCAGCGAAACGTTCACAGAGGTCGCTCTTTAATAAGATTCTATGAATGTTCTCTTAATCGAAGACAACAAGCGTATCGCCAATATCCTTCGCCAGGGCATGGAAGAAGACGGCCATCACGTAGAGTTATCTTATCGGGGCGACGAAGGCCGGGATCTGATCACGAGTGAATACTTCGATGTGGTTGTGCTGGACATGATGCTGCCCGGGATGGACGGATTCGCCATCTTGAAGCACGTGCGCACGGCGAAACATGCGGTACCAATACTTGTTTTGACGGCCAGAGATGCAATGGCAGACGTAGTGCGGGGTTTGGATCTTGGTGCTGATGATTATCTCACCAAGCCATTTCACCTGGAGATCTTTCTCGCGCATGTTCGTGCTGTCGGGCGACGAGGCCATATTCCCCAGTATCCCCAGCTTTCTGGCGGCGACCTTGTACTCGATCGAAATAGCCGACTGGTGCATCGTGGAAGCGACCGGATCGCTCTCTCAAAGAAGGAATACGCCATACTGGAATTGCTCATGCTGCGGGCAAACCAGGTGGTTACACGCAACCAACTAGTCGAGAGCGGCTGGGGCTACGATGCGGATGTTAGCGACAACAGCATTGACTTCTATATGCATAGCTTGCGATCCAAGATCGACATAAAGGGCAACCAAAGCATGATCCGGACGGTGCGCGCGCTGGGCTATTCATTCGCGCTACCTGAATGAAGCTGAACTTTCGCTCGCTTCGGATGCGGCTGTGCCTGCTCTACATCGCGTTCACGTTGATATCCATGAGCAGTCTGGGAGTATTTTCTTACTGGTACCTCAGCCGCGCGCTTGCCAGCTCGCGCCGGCAAACCATGGAAAAGCGGGAAGCACGCGTCCTGAACTCTATCAATACGTGGCCTCAAAAGGACACATCGCTCAGTTTGGGCGATAAATTGCGGCTGTTGAGTATTTCGGTAGCAGATACGGACACGATGCAGGTCTATGATCTCAACGGAAGGCTCATCTACTCTTCCCCTGGTCCCGAGGACTACAAGACCGGGTGGCCCGATCGATCTTGTCTTGACCCGTGTTATGCGATTGTCCGAACCAAGCACCATACAATTCGTACACTTAATCATGTAGTGAATCTCGGCGGGCAGAGGGTGCGCTTATCCTTGTCGGGTGCAATCAGCGAGCACTCTGAGATTCTCGCGATGATAAGGAACTCCTACCTTATCTGCTGCCCGCTGCTTCTTCTCGCTTCCGTAGCAGGCGGTTTGACGCTGAGCCACCGCGCATTTAGACCTGTGCACCGCATGACGAGTAAGGCGCGCACAATTGGGATCCAGGACCTGCAGCATCGGCTGCCGGTTCCGCAGACGGGGGACGAACTCCAGGTTCTGGCGGAAGCATGGAACGACCTTCTCGGTAGGTTAGAACTCGCGGTCCAGCGGCTCACGCAATTTACCAGCGACATCTCCCACGACCTGCGTACAACGATCACGATTATGCTGAGCACTGCCGAAGTCTGCATGAGAAGACCACGCTCAGAGAAGGAGTATCGTTCTGCTCTCGACACCATCGCTCGCGATTGCCATGCGACGTCACAGTTGCTCGACGATCTATTGGCCGTTGCGCGCGCGGATATGGTGAAGCAGAATATTCAACGAACAGCGGTGGATCTATCAGAAGTTGCGCGCATGACATGTGAGCAGCTACGGGCAAAAGCTGAGGTGAAAGGGCAATCCCTGCAATCCAGGACATGCGGCGATACATGGACAATGGGGGACCCCTCGATGCTTGGCCGCATGGTCACGATTCTTTTGGATAATGCAATCAAATATACGCGGGAGGGAGGAGCCATCCTTGTTTCCGTTGCTGCACGTGAGGGATACGCGGAACTCGAAGTAACCGATACCGGTATCGGAATTCCCCCTGAGTCGTTATCGCGCGTGTTCGACCGATTCTATCGGGTGGACGATTCCCGCTCCCAGGATGACGGCAGCAGCGGGCTCGGTCTCTCCATTGCCAAATGGATCGTCGAAGCTCATTGCGCGACGATCCACGTAGCCTCGACTACAGGCAGAGGTAGTACTTTTACCGTTCTTATGCCAATGTGTCCTCATGTACCTGAAATGGAGTCACTGCGTCACAAGGCAGTCCTGGACTGATTAACTCGGGAATGTCGCGCGCTACGCCCATCTTCGCATCCGTTCGCGCATGGATCCTTTAGGTTATGTCGAGCAGCGCTGCGGGGTGGAAGTGTGCGCCCTAAGCGCCCTATGCGCCCTTTGGGTGGAAGTGTGCGCCTTAAGCGCCTTATGCGCCATAAGGGTCCTTTGGTTGGGTGGGCGAGGATCTGGTTCCGGCGGGTGACCCATTCAA
>DATAQW010000266.1:0-4218 GCA_036264445.1 Pseudacidobacterium sp. | reverse complement strand
AGCAGCGATTGAATCTATGCAGCGTCAGGTTTCCGGCAGAGTGTTTATGGGTGGACATTCCTATGGGGGGAGGCAGGCATCGATGCTTGCGGCTGCTGAACCAGGTATTATTCAGGCGCTTCTGCTGCTCTCCTATCCTCTTCACCCTCCGCATCATCCAAATGAATTGCGAACAGGGCATTTTTCACGCCTCCAAACTCCCGCATTGTTTATTCATGGTGCTCGTGATGGATTTGGCTCTATCGTCGAGATGGAAGCGGCGCTGAAGCTGATACCTGCACGAACGGAACTTATCCCTGTTGCGAACACGGGGCACGAACTCCTGACGAAGCGAAATCATGATGTCATACCGCGATTCGTTGCGGAGGCGTTTTTACGATTTACAAATGACGGGAATGCTGCGGGTGAGTCATCTTTGATGTTCTAAGTGAGATTCCGTTTCTGCTTGGAGTTGTGCCCTTTATTATGGTCGGTTGTATTCCTGGCACGAAGAGATCCGGTAGATGCGCGTCTCCGCCGGTGTTTTACTGAAGGGCGAATTGCTGCTTCTATCTGGCGCTCCGCGGCTGTCGGGTTTTCCACATAACCCGGATCGAACATCGCGATCACTGACACAGCGCGAAGGGCATAGTGCCTGGCCCACTGGCTTTCCACAAGGGTGTGCTGTACTGTCTTCCAGCGTGTTGCTTCGTCGATGCTGCTGTCGCTGTGTGGCAGTCCCATGGGACTACTATCATCGTTGAGTGCGCTAAGAAACTGTACAAACTCCTCAAGATTTACGCCCATCTGATAGACCAATTGGCTTAACGCCATTTGCTGCGGCGCAGTCAGCTGATCAAACCTGCGGCAATATGCTTTAGCATTCTCAATTGCCTGAATAGCAGAAATACGAAGTAGCCTGGTTGCCTCTTCTTCAGTCAAATCCGGAGGCAGTGTGTGCATCTTTGCCTTCCTGCGATAGTTTTTCTGGCCCCACGTGCTGAGATTACGATTGAACCGGGCGAGTACCGATTCCAATTGGTCTGGGGCCAGTCCGGCGGCCTGCCAAAGCTGCGCTGAGGAAGGCTCGATAAAAGGATGGGGATTGAGCGGGTCACGCTGGATGTGCTCCGTTGCCATGACCTCAAGGCTGAACCCTGCTCCGATGAGCGGCTTGCTCGTCTGCGGGTCGGGATACACGGCCAGCACCCAGCCTTCGTGATTCCGATCTTTAAGGGTATTCATGAAGGTATAAAGATTGAACTTGATGTCGGAGTTCTTGAAATCGAGCAACGGTTGAAGCATAGGAGCAGGCAGCGATAATTCGGAGTTTTCAGAAGGTGAGATCTGAGTTGTTAGAGGTGGTGCTTGCAGTGGCCGCTCCTGAGCCGCAGTTTGCACTCTTGCATTTTGTCCGGGAGCGGCTATCGCCAAGAGCAATGTCGCGTTCAAAAGATGTCGTTTGGTGACAGTCATTCTGCACGCACAGACTTCAGAGATATTATGGCCGAACTGGGGAACTATATGTTATGGGAATACCGAAAACAGCGCACACGAAGTGTGTTTGACTTCGCCGCTACAGCAGCAGTATAGCCTGCTGCGGGAGTAAGATTTTCGACGCGCCAACCCTCGATGGAATGATTAGCAACTTGCCCTGCGAAACCAATTCCCAGGCCTTTCAGGAGAGCCTCTTTTCGGGTCCAGTAATGATAAAAAGCGGGAACAAAGGACTCTGAAGGAAGCGAGTATAGTTCGTTCTGTTCTTCTGGTGCGATCTGACTCACCGGAAGCTCTGAAGCTCTTCCGCGAACAAGCTCGACATCAACGCCTATCTCAAATTCTTTGGCGACTCCAATGACAGCCAGATTTCCTGAATGGCTAAGGTTGAATTGCAGAGCGACGCCGACGCGCGGTTTGCCAAAGCGATTATTGGCAAACTCAATTATGTTGGCATTTACACCGAGATACAGTCCTAATATTTCGCGCATCCCGGCATGAGCAAGAATGTATCGCCTTTGATCTCGTGGAAATACAAACCGCTCTGCGCGGGACCGCTCGATTTCCGACAAAATCTGCAAAACATGCAAAATCTTCGACTCATCCCCGCACAAATCCCAGCACCAGAGATGAACTTCGTCAGAATCAAGAGATGGAATCGCGCGCTGAAGCGGCCAGTCAATAGACGGGATGGTGTCGTCTGCGTCCAATCTAAATTTCTCGTTTGCTAAGCCTGCTGTCCCGCAGGCGCCATGACTTTCTGCTTCCATTTGGCGAGAGTGTTGCGTATCTTCCGGCGGCGTTCTTCCGGAAGCAGCCAGAATCCCAGGAAGAGCACAACCGAGTTCGGCCTGGGCGAACCATAAAAGAGGAATTCCTTCATCAGCTTAAGGTATCCCGCAAAACCAGACGAGCTTTTCGTCGCGCGAGGTATGCATTCGGTTGCGATGAAATAGGAATATGCTTTGCGCGTTATCCGCGATTCATTGTTATGTGCCCAGTTGACTGAGAACTCCCAATCAGCTGCGCGGCTTACACTGCTGCGCTGGTCTTCAAGATAGAAAATCACCAGCGGTTCAGGAACAACATGCATCCCCGTGCCCGGATGTTCGCTCATGCGCAGGAGCCAGTCCCAGTCCTGATGCCGTTTGAGCCCTTTCGGAAAAGGCACTTCGAGCATGAGAGTCTTAGAAGCAAAGAATGTGGAGGTCTGGAGAAATGCGTCTCCATACGTGAAGCCTTTGCGGCAGAACAGGTATTCGCTCATAGGCTCCTTCGAAGCTGGAAGCCGCCGCGGCCAGATCATATCGACAACTGGATTTCGCGCAATCACACGCGAAAAGACAACCGGATGAGGTTCTGTCGCAGCTTCTGCCACCGCAAGCTGGGTCTGGATCTTCTCCGGCAGCCATTCGTCATCATCATCGAGAAACGCGATCCACTCTCCACGCGCTTCGCGAACGCCGATGTTCCGCGCCTCCGCACCACCCTGATTTTGCTCCAGTGCGATCACACGCAGCCTTGGATTGGCTATGGCCGCCAGCGCATTTTCCGTATCCTTGTCGGGGCCGTCGATAATAACAATCGCTTCTACTTGCGCATAGCTCTGATTTAAGACACTGCGCACTGCGCGGCATACGAGTTCAGGACGAAAACGGGTAGGAATCACAGCGCTGACGTGCGGCTTTGATATATCGACCATTCTGGCTCCGGTGGTTTAGGTTAAAAAGACGTTGAGCTTGGTACGTAGCTACAGGACATTTTCAATTATAAAAAAGAAAGCCCCCGGGGTTGCTAAATACACCGGGGGCCTTAAGAATGAAGTTGATCCTATTGAGATATTGTCAATAGCACAGCGCTTGTCGGTTGAACGGGAACAGAGTAGACCCCATTTGATGGCGTGTTTGTCTCTCCATTTGCGCTATACACCAGGTTTCCGTCAATGCTTCCGTCAAAGGTCTGGCCGCCGATGCTTACTCCGGAGGTAGCTGTGTAGCTTGGAGCAACCAGCCTGGTTACCTGCGCAGCTCCATAACCAGAGAGCGAGACCATTACGTTGCCTGCGAAGCTTTCATCCTTATTGATGATCGCGACGCGTACAACATTGTTTGAGTCAATCGTGCTCCAGATTTTGATATTTGGAAGAGTGCCGCCGGACGCATTCAGCGTCACTGGAAGTAAGTGAGCGCCATTGCCCGCAGCCTGGTGGAAGAAATACATCCCATAGTAAAGCGGCGCCACGTGTTGCAATGGATAGACGTAGATTCCGCCTAAGTTGTGCACAGCAAAGGTGAATGCGCAGTAAGTGCATCCACTGGTGCCGTGCCAGTTCACGCCATCAAGTCCTGCATTGGCATACTCAAACATTGTGTCGATAGCCCACAGCGCAGCGCCGAAAGCGTCGCTGATACCTGCAATCCCACCATCGTCGATGGAATTGATTTCTCCTACGCGGAATTTCTGGTTGAGTCCATGGATGGGGGCAACATACGGCTGAAGCGTATGCGGGGTTTGTGTCGCAACGGAGGGAGTCAGAAGATAATCGTTCGCAAAAGACTGCCCCGACTCTGTGTAGCCGCCATACACGTGTTGTGTGGCCAGGTTGATGTATTGTGATTCGCTCTGCTCATATGCCGCAATATTGTTCAAAAAGTAGTTCACGCCCCCCCATGCCGCGCCCATGACCTTAACATTAGCGCCAAGCGAAGACTCCGCATTCAAAATGGCTGTGGTCCAGTTTGT
>DATAQW010000261.1:0-3169 GCA_036264445.1 Pseudacidobacterium sp. | reverse complement strand
GCTCGATGACTGGCCTGTCTGGATGTTGTAGGTGAGCGGAATGACCTGGAACCCGGTAATGGAACCCTCCAGTACCGCGTCTCCTGCATCGGGCTTGTCGGTAGCCAGGACCTTATAGGGCGTACGGCTGGTGAACTCGCGGATGACCGCATCGGTAAACGAGACTTCCGTGTGAAAAGACTGCGTGCGATTGGCGAAAGTCGGTACAGCCAGCGTATGCACCGTGTTTGGAAGGTGTGCAGCGGAGCCGACAGTGTGGTATCCGCAGCCGGTAATTGCAAAAGAAAGGACCGCAGCCATTACAAAAGGAAAACGCGCCATTCAGTGACAATTCTCTCATTTGCTTGCGAATCGCGCCCGAATATGAGACACATATCCAGACGCTCCCTCTAACAATGCTCCCGACAAGTACCGCTATCCTTCTCAGGATGATTGCGGAGAGCATGCACGACGGCAGCGTTTGGAGGTTCTCTGGGCTTGCAAGACAAACGTTTGATCTGCCTCCTTTTATTTGCCTTGGCTGTTTCTGTAAATCTGCATGCTGATGACCATATTCCTCAGGCAGCATGGAGAATCGGGATTGGTGTTCCCCCGCCAAATCCGGGCGGCCGAAAGCCTACGCTGCCCACCAACATCGATGATGGCTACTGGCAGGGCGCTCCAGTGGGAGGTTTTGGCGCGGGCACTTTTTCCCGCAGCTATCGTGGAAACTTTGAGCGCTGGCACATCAAAGCCGGTGTCCACAAATATGAGAACGTGCCGGGAAATCAGTTTGCTGTCTTCATTCAGCCCGAAGGCGAAGCAGGTAAGGCCGTTACGCTGTCCACGGGCAAGCCACTCAACGGCGCTTTATCTGGCTGGAACTGGTCATATCCTGCCGGGGCAGGCGAGTATGCCGCGCTCTATCCGAAATCGTGGTTCGTTTATGACCCAAAAGAGCTGGGCATCAAACTGACTGTAGAGCAGTTTTCCCCGCTGTTGCCGAACAACTACAAGGAATCAAGCTATCCGGTTGCGATCTACAACTGGTACGCAGAAAATCCATCGGACAAGCCTGTCACAGTCTCGCTGCTTTTCTCATGGACCAACATGGTTGGCTGGTTTCGCGACGGGACGAGTGGGTTCAGCGCAGCACTCAGCAATCAAGACAAGAACCGCTACGTTTCAGAAGACATCAACGGCGGCAGCATGCAGGGCATCGTCTTCGATCGCCTCCGGACAGGAGCAGTGCGTGACGAATGGGACGGGCAATTTGCGATTGCTGCCAAGTCCGGCCCGGATATGGAAGTGACCTACCTCACCACGTTCCATCCGCAAGGGCCCGGAATAGAGGTATGGCAGCCGTTTTCGACTGATGGGAGGCTGCCGAATGCCGCTCCGGATATGGCTAGCAGCGGTGAACAGATTGGCGGCGCGATTGCCGTGCGTTTCACCCTTGCTTCACATGAAAAGAAGACCGTACCCATGGCGCTGGCATGGGACCTGCCGCTCATCCAGTTTGGCGGCGGAAGGAAGTGGGTGCGGCACTACACGAAGTTCTTTGGCGCGGAAGGAACCCACGCCTGGCAGATTGCTAAGACCGCCCTCGAATCGGACGAAGACTGGAGTCAGGCTATCGACGCGTGGCAGAAGCCCTATATAGAAGATGAATCGAAACCGTTGTGGTACCGAGGCGAACTGTTCAATGAAATGTACATCCTCGCCGACGGCGGAACAGTCTGGGCCCATGAGCTGGACGGCATGGGAAACGCTAATCATCCTTCCTCAAAAGACGAAGACACTTTCAGTTATCTGGAATGCTTCGACTACGTGTATTACGGCACATCCGATGTGCGGTTTTATGGATCGTTCCCTCTGATTCGTTTCTGGCCTGAGATAGAAAAGCAGGCGATGCGCGAGTATACGGACACCGTTCCTGAGAGCAATCCGCAGAAGTATCTGTGGGTTTGGCAGGCAGCGCATGAGCACAAGCTCGCGCTTATGGAGCGAAAAACAGCAGGCTCCGTTCCGCATGATCTCGGCGCGCCGCAGGAAGATCCCTTCGTCAACGAGAACCAGTACAACTATCAGGATGTCTCCAACTGGCGGGACCTGAACAGCAAATACGTGCTCATGATCTGGCGCGACTATGTCTTTAGCGGAAGCAAGGATCTTGCATTTTTGCAGTACTCCTGGAATTCAGTGAAGACGGCCATGGAGTATCTACGCCAATATGACGCCGACGGCGACGGACTGATTGAAAATGGCGGCTTTCCGGATCAGACCTATGACGATTGGATCGCAAGCGGAGAAAGCGCATATAGCGGCGGTCTGTATCTTGCGGCTCTGCGGGCAACGACTGAAATTGCCCGCAAGGTAGGCGATCCGGGATCAGCCGGCGTCTATGACGGGCTCTTTAAAAGAGCGCAGATGGCTTACATCAAGAAGCTGTGGAACGGGGCTTACTTCGACTACGACTCGAGAAGCGAATATCGCTCCGACATTATGGCCGAACAGCTTGCAGGACAGTGGTATGCAAATCTCACCGGCCTCGGCGATCTTGTTCCAAAGAGAATGCGGCTTTCCGCTCTCAAGCGCGTTTACAACTATAACGTGATGCTCTTTGGCAATGGGCAAATGGGCGCTGTCAACGGGATCGGTGAGAACGGCGAGCCGCTCAGCCAGAACGAGCAGGTCACGGAAGTCTGGACAGGCACGACCTTCGGCGTAGCCTCGCACATGCTGACGGAAGGCATGCGTGACGAAGCCTTCAAGACTGCCGAAGGCGTGTACAACGTGGTATGGCGTGATCGAGGATATTTCTTCCGCACCCCAGAAGCCTATGACGAGGACGGCATGTATCGCGCCAGCATGTACATGCGTCCCACAGCAATCTGGTCGATGGAATACGCAATGGAGCTACCGAAAAGCAACGACTCGAAAGCCGCTATGGATTTTGCAGATTCTAAGATTGCTAAGCGGGGACGACGCTCGCGCTGAGATTTGTCTCGCCGTTAAATAATGCAACACTCTGGTATAAGACATGCACCGCGCAGGCTCTTGGCAAAGGCCTTGGGAACACTGCTCTTGATGGGGTAGGAATTTACCCAAGGGGGGTACTGTTTCGGCTGCATTCAGCCTTTGGCATGGAGCCGCAGGAATTTCAACGGGACAAAGTTCTTCAGAGGGT
>DATAQW010000253.1:0-4613 GCA_036264445.1 Pseudacidobacterium sp. | reverse complement strand
CGGACGCACCGGCATCACCAAAACTGACAACCGCGCCATGTCGATCAGAGCGGCAGATCATCAGAATATTCGCATCGGCACATATGGAGGCGATCTGCTTGCAGTGCTTCCCACAGGTGCTGGGCAATTTGATTTCCTGTTTTGGGGAGTTCTGCAGAACGGAAGCTGGGGCCCGCAGGACCATAGCGCCAATGCAGTTGCTCTTGAAGGTGGATATCAATTAAGCCGGCAGCCGCGCACCCCGTGGTTCCGTGCTGGATGGTCTCGTGGAAGTGGTGACAACAACGCAGCCGAAATTAAACACAACACCTTCTTCCAGGTGCTGCCTACCCCCCGCATTTACGCGCGCATGCCCTTCTACAACCTGATGAACAACACGGACACATTCGTGCAGATTGCCGATAAGCCCATCGGCAAACTTGCGCTGCGGGGCGACCTGCATTGGCTGCAACTCACATCAGGAAAAGATCTGTGGTATCTGGGCGGCGGCGCATATGACAACAAAGTGTTCGGCTATCAAGGGCGCCCCGCCAATGGATATACTTCCTTTGCTTCGATCGCAGACATAAGCGCAGACTGGCAGACCACAAAGAATGTCGCACTGAATTTTTACTATGCCCGTCCGTGGGGCAAGAGTGTGATTGGGCAAATTTATCCGAACGACCGCAATGCTCAATACGGTTATGTCGAAATGGTCTATCGTTTCGACATCGAACAAAGAGGAACAAAAAAATAAGGATTTCCCATCAAGTCTTGCATGAGACGTTGGGACGCCATATTGAGCTTGCTCTGCAATGTGATTGAGGTGGAAATAGTAACTGCTATGCCTTCCCTTTTACCTGCGTCGTTGTCGGCGTCAGAGGGCCAGATTTTAGGAGTTTGCCGCCCTCCTGTATGACATAGAGCTGGTTTATCTCAAGGTTCTTGAGCTGGTCCACCTGCCCGCTCAACCAACGGATTTCTACCATGTCGACCTTTGCTGCCTGGTCCAATCCAAAGTGCATGCGCAAGTCATTTTGCGAGAAATAGCTGCCACCGCTCCGCAATTCGTCCATCTGCACGAGCGGTTTCGTGGCATCAGGCACCGTTTTTGCCGTGACAATGACGCGACTGCCGATACCCGAACGATTCGATTTGACGCCTACCAGCTTTATCTTGATCCAGTTGCGATGGAGCGTAGAGTCGCAACGCAGCAGTTGGGGCAGAGCATTGATGCAATTGACGGCAATGTCGATGACTCCGTCATTGTTGTAATCTCCAAATGCGCACCCGCGAGCTGGAGCATTCTCGAGAATGCCTGGCCCTCCCTCATTCGTGACCTCTTCAAATCGACCGTTTCGCAGATTGCGGTAGAGATATTTGTGTTCGGCGTATTTCAGGTCGGCCTTTGATTTATCGACCTCCGGATAGACGTGTCCGTTGGACATAAGAAGATCGAGCCAGCCATCGTTATCCAGATCGAAGAAACCCACTCCCCACCCCAGCAGTCGCGTATTTACGCCAAGACCTCCAGGATAAGTACGATCCTCGAATGATGCGTCGCCCAGATTTGTGTAGAGGGAATCCGTGTCACCTGCAAAGTTGGTCTTCACCACGTCGAGATTGCCATCGTGGTTGTAATCTCCGATGGAAACACCCATTCCTGCCTGCGGCTTTGCTTCCGCTGAGAGCGCCGCGCCGGCTTCGATAGCGATATCGCTAAATGTGCCGTCTTTCTGGTTGAGATACAGCGTCGCAGGAGCCGAATCATTCGCAACATAAATGTCAGGCCAGCCGTCATTGTCCAGGTCCGAAGCGGCGACGCTGAGGCCGTACGTGCCTATAGCCGTCCACATACCGGACTTTTCGCTGACATCGACGAATGTTCCATCACCATTGTTGTGGTACAGGATATTTTTGCCGCCCGGCAATCCGGGTGGACCGCAAGCAACGAGAATCCCTTTATAAGTACACGGTCCGTCTTCCGGTTTCGGAGCAGTTTTCAAATCAAAGTCGACATAGTTTGCAACGAAAAGGTCGAGGTGCCCATCGCGGTCATAGTCGACGAAGGTGCAACCGGTGTTCCACCGTATCTTCGGTCCTGGTTGTATCAGTCCCGCCTGCTCCGTTACATCGGTGAACGTACCGTTGCCATTGTTACGATAGAGCACATTCTGGCCATAGTAGGTGACAAACAAATCATCGTGACCATCGTTGTTGTAGTCGCCTACGCAGCAGGCCTGACCCCAGCCTGTCTTATGCTCCAACCCTGAACCTGCGGTCACATCAGTGAAGGTGCTATCCCGGTTGTTCTTGAACAAATGGCAATGTGGTTCCTGCCCCGGAGGAAATCCATCAAGGCGCCAGCCATTCACTAGAAAGAGGTCGGGCCAGCCATCATCGTCATAGTCGTAAAAGGCCAGTCCGCAACCGGTGGTTTCCAATAGGTATTTATTTGTTCCTTCCGCGCCGTAGATTGTTTTTACGTTCAGACCAGACTCTTTCACCACGTCGACGAAGCTGACGCCAAGCGGCGTGCCTTCAATGGGAGACTTCGGACCAGACGGAGGTGGAGCAGGCTTTGCATCGTAGGTGCGCTCCTGCGGCCCAATGCTCTTGGGCTGTTGTGGCGGGGCCTGCTGCTGCAACGGTGCAGCCAGCCCGACAATATCTGCAAAGGGCAGAACGAGCGCCGTACGGCTGAGCGAACGGATGAATTTGCGACGATTCAACGAATGACCATCCTCATGGTCTGCTTCAGGAAGCCGCTTTCGTAAATCACGACGCCGGACGCATCCTTCATTGTGAACTGCGTCCACACCTCATAAAGGTCCCGATCCTCCGGGATAAGAGAGTGGCCCGTGTTCTTGTTCTGCACGACAACGTAAGGTTCGACCATCTCACTCTGCCTTAACATGAAGGGCGCTGAGCCCAGCGGCGCAATCATGGATGCAGTATCGAAAGCGGCTAATTTTCAGCACCTGCACTATAGCGAATTCAATGAACGGCTGTATATATGCTCACTTTATTCGTTGTTAATTGACTCTCTTCCTTAATGCTGTTCTTGGGAAGCTTTCTCCAGCGCTTCCGCCTTTTGTCGCTCAGCTGTTGCCTCTACCACTTTTCCCTGCCGCTCCAGCGCTTGCGCCAGCCCCATATGTGCCTCTGCATAATTCGTGTCATAACTCACTGCATTCTGAAATTCCACGATCGCCTCATCCACGTTGCCGCTTTTCAACAAAGCATTTCCTGAGTTGCTGGCAACCTCGGCTCGTTGACGATTCATATGGGAGCGCATCAGGTCAGCAGCTTGTTTGCGCTCGGCTGTGGCCTCGGCAGTTTGGTTTTGCTTCACCAGCACAGCCGCAAGCGTCAGGTGTGGATCGGGTTGCTGCGGAAGCTGCCGGATTGCTTCCCTTAATGCCGCTGTCGCCTCCGGCAGCTTGCCCAAATTGTTGTAGACGCTACCCAACATCGCCCAACCATCGCCGTTCTCTGGACGCAGCTTCAGTGAAATATTCAGCTCCCGTTCCGCATCCGCGTACTGTCCGGCCTGCAAATACAACACACCCAAGGCATAGGGCGGCTCAGGTTCGGATGGATCGAGTTTTTCTGCCGATTTCAGTTCCGGGATTGCATCTGCGGCATCATCCTGCATTTTGAACGCGAGTCCAAGGTCGTAATGCAACTGCGAAACATTCGGGGACAGCTTCAACGCCTCGCGCAACTGTCTTACTGCATCATCAAACTGACTCAGCTGGATGTAAGCTGCCGCAAGGTCCTGGTGAGCCGTCACATTACCGGGTGTCAGCCCCACTGCGTGCTGCAGGATCGGAACCGCGTCCTTGGCCTGCTGGGCTTGGCAAAGCGCCATTCCCAGATTCGTCAGGACGTCCGCATTATCAGGGTCCGCGACCGCAGCCTTTTGAAGAAGAGGAATTGCCTCCTGAACTTTATTCGTGCGTTGAAGGGCCAGACCCAATTGGTAAGCTGCCGCGCTCAAATTTGGCTCAAGGTCCAAAACACGTTCTAAGACCGGAATCGCCCGCTCATCCTGGCCCGCACTCGTCAGTGCCTGCCCCAATTCCATAGCGATGACGGCGTTCTCAGGCGCCAGTTGATATGCCTTCGTCAACTCATCCAATGCATCAGGTTGTTGCTCCGACTGCAACGTTATCCCCAGATGCATATGGGCCATCGCAAGGTTCGGATTCAACTGAATGGCGGCGTCGAATGCCTGCTTCGCGTTGGGCCAGTCATTATGCTGTGCATAGATGGAGCCCAGCTCATCATGCAATTCCGCATTGTGTGGATCGCCCGCTATGGCTTCCTTCATTTTCGCAATCGCCGCCGACATTTGCTGCGTTCCTGCCAGTGCCCTCGCATAGGCGGCAAGGACATACGGTGGCAGTGTGTGTCCCTTGGCACGAGATGCGGCGTCCACCTTGGCAAACCACGGGAGCGCCTTGGCGACTTGACCGTTTTCCCCGTAGGCGAGAGCAAGGTTCAGTTGTGCGCTGCTGTCGTTGGGCTGAATCGTCAGCGCTTTTTCGAGTTCGCGAATCCCTTCAGTCGTGCGCCCAAGTCGCACAAGAACCGCTCCGAGAGCACTGTGTCCCTGTTCCGCAGAGGGG
>DATAQW010000231.1:0-5125 GCA_036264445.1 Pseudacidobacterium sp. | reverse complement strand
CATCCATTGATCGATCACCGCTCCCAGCTTTGCCATCTTCATCAGCGCGGCGTCGGGTGTATCGCCGACTGCAATATATTTCTTTATTGCTGCTAGCTTAGCTTGCGCCGCGTCGTCGGTGTCCTTCATCAGTCCGATGCGGCCGATGACCTCACTCAAATCTAGAGTCTCAACGGTAATGCCTGACCGTTCCAGCAGCTTCTCGGAATAGCGAACCGTATTAAACGCCGTAGGGCGTGCGCCAATCGCGCCAAAGCGCACGTTCTTCAAACCCTCCACGATGCGGCACACACCGGAAAACCACTCCAAATCCGCTTTGAACTCCACTGAGTCGGGCGCTTCTGTATGAAGCCTTGTCAGAGAATAGGGAATCCCATACTGCTTCAGGTTATTGCAGATCGACATCTTGCCGCAGAAACTGTCACGCCGAAAGGCGATCGTCATCTTTCCGGCATGATCCGGAGTCGCCTGAATCAGCACAGGCACCCGCAGGTTCGCAAGCCGCAACGCATCGGCCAAGCCACGTTCTTCGCCGAAGTTAGGCAGCGTGATAATAATCCCGTCGATATGTGCCGCATGCTTTTGAAACAAAGCCGCGCATTTCTTCGCATCTTCATAGGTCTCGACTGCTCCGTGCGCCGTTTCCTCTGGTGTCAGCACGATCGGCTTGATTCCTGCTGCTTCGAGCGCCGCGATCATCTCCAGCCGGCCACTGGTGGCAAGGTGGCTGGGGAAGAATCCGCGGTTACCTACAATCACACCCATCGTCATTTGCTTCGCCATAGTGCTCCTGAATCAGGCCCGTTCGGGGTCTTGGTCGTAGAACTGTAGTGACAAATCGTTGCGCTCGGTTGCTTGGCGCAACGCCGTATTTCAATAATATTAAGCTCTGCCAGGACGATAGCGGACGGAGTAGAATCCGCCAAACACGGTCAGAACCATACCCCACCACAAAGTCGGGTGAAGCGATTCGAGCCACGGCAGCAGCAACTCATTTGGGGGCGGATTACGAAGTTCCACAATGCCCGTTACCACCAGAACCAGGCCATAAATCAGCATTAGAATGCCGCAGAAGAACCAAATCGACAGCTCGGCCGACTCAACCTCACGCTCGTGTTTATCCATCTAAGCTACCTCTTACCAGAAGATCAGATTCAAAATAAAGAAGACGACGATCACAACGACGGCCCAAAAGATCGGCTTCTGCCAGATCGTCGTTGCCCCATCATCTGGAATCGGCGTCACGCCATAAACCAGTCCGGACAGCTGTTCGGTCGGCACCGGCTTCGTCACCAAACTCACAACGACGGTGACAAGCACGCAGATAATCCAACTCCATAACGCCCGATACAGATTCTCAGCCATCGGTTTTGCGTCCTGGCTCATCGCAATGTAGCGCAATGCCCCGGAATTGCTCTGTACCCAGATAAACATTCCGATCGACGCCGTGGTTCCGGCGAGCAACCCAAGAAATCCGCCCCAGTGAGTGGCTCGTTTCCACAGCATACCCAGAATCACTGTGCCGAACAGTGGCGCAATAAAGAAGCTGAACAGCGCCTGAACATAATCCATGATGCTGGCCGCGTTCATTACAAGGTAGGCTGTGCCGATCGACACCAACATTCCAATAACGGTCGACCAGCGGCCCATCGCTACATAGTGTTTGTCGCTCGCTTTCTTGTTGATGAAGGCTCCATAGATGTCGTACGTCCACACAGTAGAGAACGCGCTCACATTGCCTGCCATACCGCTCATAAAACCTGCGACCAGCGCGGTAATTCCCAGCCACAATAGTCCGGGCCCGCAATATCGAATCAACATCAGGGGAAGCACATCGTCGTAGCTATGTTGTCCTGTCACCTTTGCTAAGCTTGCCGGCACCAGATGCATCAGGCTGCCGTCAGGATTCTTCAACACCGCCAGTGCCAGAAGTCCCGGCAGAATCACGATCAACGGCACTGCCATCTTGAAGGCTGCGCCGATCACTGGAGCCATCTTTGCCGCTCGCAGATTATGGGCGCTCAAAACTCTTTGCACGACCAGAAAGTCCGTCGTCCAATATCCAAAACTGATGACAAAACCCAGCCCGAAGACAATTCCTGTCCAATGCACGCCCATCGGATTGTCGCTAAAGTGTCCCACCGTGCTCCACAGATGGGTGTAGTCACTTCTGCCTACATTTGCTGCAATCTGCGCTTTAAGATTCGTCCACCCGCCTGCCTCAATCAATCCCAGAATCGGGATCATCGCCGCGCCCGCCCAGATCAGGACAAACTGCAGTACTTCGTTGATAATCGCCGACCGCAGGCCACCAAGCATCACGTACAGAGCGACTGTCCCCGCGCCGACCCAGATGCTGAAGGTAATGTTCCATCCCAGTACCGTCTGCATCACCACGGCCATTGCGTACATATTTACGCCGCTCATCAAGATCGTCATCAACGCAAACGAAATCGCCGACAACCCCCGCGCTCCTTCGCCAAATCGCAACTGAAGATAGCCCGGAACCGAGTGCGTTTTTGAAATGTAGTAGAACGGCATCATCACGATGCCCAGAAATAGCATCGCCGGAATCGCTCCGATCCAGTACCAGTGCGCAGCCAGAATTCCGTACTGATACGCAGCGCCTGCCCATCCCATAAGCTCCAGCGATCCAAGGTTGGCCGAAACAAAACTCAACCCAGCGATCCAGGCTGTCATCTCTCGCCCAGCCAGAAAAAAATCCTCGCTGGTGTTCGCCTTTCCCTTCGCATAAAAACCGATAAAGACGACCAAAGCAAAGTAGAGCACCAGGATAAGAACATCCACCGGCGCCAATCGAGTTAGTTGCTGGTTCATTAACAGAAGCGCCGCCAAAACCTGCATCTCCTCAAAACCTATGGGTAAACGTTATCCGGCGTCAATAGCTGCCAGCAATCATCTACCGCACCCCTCCATCGAGATTTATCTTCGGTATCACAAAAATACCTATACTCCTGCCATTCGAAAGCAATGCACAAAAGGCCAAAACTGCCTTCTTCCGAACGTTGCAACTATACAACAATGAATTTTTAATCGCACAATAACAAATAGTTGCGTTAGATCGAGTCGAACGCATTCTCAAAATCGCTTTGACGATCCATTTAGGTCCACGCACGACAATTCTGAACCTTCGCTGCAACGCTTCTCTCCCCGGCCGATTCTATTTAGTAAGGGCTCTGCTTCCACCCGAAAGGAGTTTCAATGCAAATGCGCAAGTTACAGGCTATCGTTCTCACTTCAGCATTGACGGTTTTCTTTACAACCGGTTTGGCCATCGCTCAGGATGGAGCCAAACGGGACATGAAGGCTGCCGGTACCGACACCAAAAATGCAGCGAAGGATACAGGACACGCTGTCTCAACTGGAACGAAGAAGACCTACAACAAAACCGCCAGCGGAACGAAGACGACTTATCACAAGACAGCGAACGGCACGAAGACCGCCACGGACAAAACAGTCAACGGCACGAAGTCTGTTGGCAAAGATGTTGGTCATGGTACCAAGGTCGCCGCGAAAGACACCGCGAATGGAACGAAGAAGATTGGCGATAAGATTGCCGGCAAGCCGGCCCCGCAGTAGAGCCTTGCTCAATTATGTTCAGGCAGGACATAGGATCGATGGTCGGTTGGCCAGACCACGGTTGCCGCCAGACCAACCAGAACGATCCAATACAAATCTGCGCCTAGCAGATGAAGGATCTGCATCCAGATCGGTGCAAGCAGGAGTACGTCCGCTATCCCCAGGACAATCTGAATCATCAGCAGCCAAAACACTGCACGGCTCAATTTTGTCTGCACCTTTGCCGCGAGCAACACCACGCAAATGGCGCCGATTAATGTCGCCGCCGGGTGCATCCATCGCATTCGCACCAGCAGAGGAGCGTTCGCCGCGAAGTCTTCCGCGAGCCCGGCTTGTATGCTGGCAGACGGAAACAATGTGTCGGCTAAGGCCGCAAGCGATCCTGTGGCGCCCATCAAAATAGTGGCCGTTACCGTCAGCCATACCAGCCATTTCGCATCAGCACGCGTAGTTGCGGGCTCACTCTTCCTTTGCGTCAGAAACCACGCAGTCAACGACAACGCCCCCAGCAGTAGCAGCGTATTTGTAAAGTGGATGGATTGCATCACAACTCGGCCTGGCGAGATGTTGTTCTCGACGTAGCCACACAACACCAGTACCGCACCAAGCAGCGCCTCCGTCACGAGAAATATGCACGAGGCAAAGACGGCCCTCCGGGCCTTGTTTCCAGGCCTGGTGGCGTAGAACGTCCAGCCTGTAAGCGCGATGACTAGTGTCGTGCAAATACCCGTTAGCGATCGGTGCGTGTACTCAATCACCGTCGCCAGTCGCGGATGATGAGGGAAGAAATCACCATTACACAGCGGCCAGCGGTTTCCGCACCCTCCGCCGGAACTGGTTGCACGCACTACGGCCCCTTCGAGCACTACCAGCACCATAAACGCGAGCACAAACCACGCAAACCGCGTCAACAACTGCGATCGATCTCTCGCCGTTACTCGAGCGGTTGTAGCCATGTCCTCATTTTACTCAGTCCGAACTTTTCCGTGCTGCACGAACTCAACCACTTGCCAGTTCCTTCGCCCGCTGCGTGGCCCGCTTCACTGCTTTGATCAGCGTCACCCGCAGCCCACCCTCTTCGAGCTCCAGAATGCCATCGACGGTGCATCCCGCCGGAGTAGTCACGGCATCCTTCAACAGCGCCGGATGGTAGCCTGTCTCCAACACCATTCGCGCCGAACCAAGCGTTGTCTGGGCCGCAAGCAAAGTCGCAACATCGCGCGGCAACCCGACATTCACACCAGCCTCTGCCAGGGCCTCAATGATGATGTAAAGAAACGCCGGGCCCGATCCCGAGAGCCCAGTTACCGCGTCCATATGTTTTTCATCGACGACAACTGTCCTGCCGACGGTTTGAAAGATTTTTTGCGCCACCGCCATCTGCTCTGCCGAGACAAAATGCCCTGCGCAGAGAGCCGTAATTCCTGCGGCCAGCATCGCCGGGGTATTCGGCATCGCCCTAATGACTGCCAACTCACACCCTGCACCCCCTTCAATGGCCTGCGTCTTCACCGAGGCGGCAAAC
>DATAQW010000021.1:0-1633 GCA_036264445.1 Pseudacidobacterium sp. | reverse complement strand
AACCCGCGACACCGGCAAGACCCCTTGGTTTATCGATGAGTTCGGTCTCGTACTGCCACTCGTAGTAACTGCCTTCGCCATCTATTTCTGGCGGAGACGCCACGAACTGGAAACCGTCAATCGAGGGGACGAAAAACTCCTACCTTAGAAACCTTTTGCAGAGATCAGAAATAACTCCGAATCTTTGGTTCCATTCAATAAAGGCGGTTTCACTTGAGAACAATGTCGAAAACGAAACAGACTCCACCAAACATTTGCCCAATCTTTGGTGAAGATGAGGACGCTCACGATCACATTTCAATTACGGGCAACAAAGTTCAAACGTTCCGTGTCCCAAAGTCCGGCTCCATTTCTCTTAGTTGTAGGCCAAAAATGAAATTCAGATTCTTCTTGTTGTCAGTCATCCTTGCTAGTGTAGCCTCCGTCTCCAGCGCCCAGCAGCACCATCATCACGGTTCAGAAGGAGTTCCTCCAGAGGCTCTTGCGAAGTTGGGAACAGTGCACTTTCAGATCTCCTGTGCCGTCTCCTCTCAGGCCCCTTTTGAACGCGGAGTCGCGATGCTCCACTCCTTCTGGTACGAAGAGGCACGGAAACAGTTCGTCTCCGTGGCACAATCTGATCCGTCCTGCGCAATCGCACAGTGGGGGCTTGCTATGACCGAGTGGCGGCCTTTCTGGGATGGCATGCCTGCGGACCGACGAAAGCTGGGGACGGCAGAGATCGATAAGGCTACATCACTCACCTCCAAAACAGCTCGCGAGCGACACTACATCGATGCGCTAAGCGCCTATATGCATAGCAATCCTGCGCAGAACGCTGCTGCAGTGAGCGCCTATGCTGCGGCGATGGGAACCTTACATCAGAGATACCCGACCGACGTTGAGGCGCTAGCGTTCTACGGACTCGGCCTTTCTGCGGCTGCATCGCTTGATCCGAATGATCCTATTGCGGCTGATCGCAAGGCATTGGCTGTTCTAATGCCAGGCTTCAAAGCTCATCCAGACCATCCTGGTTTTGCGCACTACATCATCCATACATGCGATAACCCTTCACTCGCGCGCGAAGCTCTGCCTGCCGCTGAGAAATATGCGGCGATTGCACCAGCTTCCGCTCATGCGTTGCATATGCCTGGCCATATCTTCGCGCGGCTCGGCATGTGGCCGCAGGACATCTCGGCCAACCTCAATTCCGTGAACGCTTCGGAGTTAGCTGCCAGGCAAAATCTCGATGGCGTCGCACACGAAATGCATGCCTATGAGTTCCTGCTTTACGCTTACCTGCAGGATGGCGACGATGCTCGGGCGAAGCAAATTTATGAGAACACCGGTTCCATGATTCAGCATCTCGCAGCAGTTCCGAATATTGAAAATGACGACATGTATGTGTACCGGAACTATTTACAGGTGGAGTTTCAATCCATCTATCACTTGGAGCGACATGAGTGGAGTGAGGTGCTTGCCATTCCCGAACCGAAGCTCCCGCTTTTATCCGCCAGCTACTTCCGCGACTGGGCGCAGGCAATCGCTGCCGGTCACTTACATAACGCTGCGGCGTCCGATGATGCTGTGACGCGCGCACAATCAATTTATAAGCAAGTCGAAGCTGAGGGATCGCCGATATCGGCGGAGATTC
>DATAQW010000369.1:0-14767 GCA_036264445.1 Pseudacidobacterium sp. | reverse complement strand
ACCGGCTGCGGTTGCTATTGTGATGCCGGCAGTCTGCACTGTCGTCAGCTTCAGATTCAGCGGCTGCGCCAGGCTCGCAGTAAACGGAGCCAGAGTAAAGTTGGCTCCTACCGGAGTGTTGACTACGGTGATTGGCAGGCTGGTCTGCTGCGCTCCACCTGCGGTTGCCGTTGGGTTGCTATCGACAACACTCGGATCGCTGATCGCCGCCGCAAAGGTACGTGTGCCGAAATTGCCTTCCGTAAGCGTGTTCACATTGAAGTTGCCGTCGACGTTGTAGAGCACGGCCGTTCCCGTCGCAATCATGCCTGCCTGATTGCAAACCTGTCCCGTTGCGCACGAAGATGTGGCAGGAGTTCCCGTAGTCGAGGACGACTCGATGCTCTGCGCTACATTTGTGAACATCGTCGCCGCGCCATTCGGATTTAACGGCAGCGTCGTATTCACAGTGGGATCAATCGCAATATTCGGACCGTCATTCGTGACCTGTACCTGGAAGCGCACCGGGTTGATGACTTCGCCGCCATTTGCTCCCAGTTGGGCCTCAGCAATACCCGGACCAGTGACGCCACCAACCACATTCAGCGCAGCGTCATTAGTCTGCACGTATTGCGTCAGTGTGAAGTGCAGGTGCGCTGCACGCATCACAGGAATCGGCGCCACCGCAGCACTCGTTGAATCTGTTCCGGCTCCCAGATTGACTTCATCGTTAGAAGAAGCGGTTAAGGTGCCGATTGGGACCACCATTGAACTAGCTGTCAAAGGAATTGCATCTGGTTGCAGGCCGTTGTCTTCGAATTTTCCATAATAGACAAGTTGTATGAATGACCCGGTCACGGTGCCATGTGACGTTCCGGTTCCCGCAGTTGCGGTACCGCGCAGAAGCGGATTTAGTAATGTACAAACAAGCGTTGCCGCTCCCGCTCCTGTCATCGGATTTCCCGCTGCATCGGGAGTCGTGCCATGGACAACGCATGACGCCACTGTGGGATCAGGCATCTTCGTCAGGATGAAATACTGCGGAAGCGTATCCGTTAGCACAACGCCTGTTGCATCATTCAGACCCGCATTACCCACTTGCTCAGTAATTTGAACGGTATCGTTCTTGCCATTCGCGTCTCCTGCAACTTTCTCATCCAGATTCACAGCAACAACGCCATTCACTGTAAATCCATTGGGCGATACATTGCCTGGAGCTGGATTTACCAGCTTCACTGCAACCAGATGCGCGGCGCGGTCAATCTCTACCGTTGGCAGCGTTGTAGAGCTGTTGGAGTTAATTGCCGACGCTGTGACTGATCCGCTTCCCGGAGTGTTCGGCGCAGTCGCTGTAGTTGTGAATGCAGTATTCGCAGGAACTGTCGACGTGCTGAACTTACTGATGACTGTTGCGGTCGATCCCGCGAGCGGTACATAGCCCGTACATACCACGGCATTCGGCGCACCCTGATATGCGCATACCAGCTGATTCGTTACACCTGCGGTTGCCAATCCGGTGAATGCCACAGACGGATTCGCGGTTACAAGAAAGTTTGTCGGCAGCGGAATCGTCAAGGTCGAATTGGTCGCGAGGTTCGGACCGCCATTGTTAATCTGAACCGTATAGGTCGCAGTATCGTTCTGTCCCGTGCCATTTCCGCTGTTCGCCATGTACAGGCATTTCGAAGCCGCTCCGGAAGCACATGGCGCGCCAAGGCCAGAAACAGAAGGTGTAAGCGTCAATGCCGAAGTGCGATAGACATTGACCGCATAGTTCGTTTTGTTATCACCCGCAGCTGATCCCGCCGGATTACTGTCCACAGCATCCGTATATGGCGTCATTGTTGCCATGTAGTTATAAGCGGCATTGGTTGCATTTGTAGGCACAGCTGAGAAACTGGCAGGCAGCGGGAACGTGGGCGGAGGATTATCCGGATATACAACTGTAAATGTAAACGTGGCGCTTCCATTCCCAGGCACTGAAGAAATCGTGCAGGAAATATAGCTGGATGTGCAGGTCACCCCATTCGCCGGCGGAGTAACGGTCACGAAATTCGACGCGATTGAGGTTGTAAACATATTCGCAAACGGCACGTTGAAGTCTGTGCTAGGCCCGGTATTGGTGATTGTGTAGGTATACCCAATCGCTGTACCCAGATTGTAAGCAGGCTGGTTCGGATAGCTTGCGGCAGGCAGGCTCCCAATCGATCTGATGTTGATTTTCAGATGAACAGAACGCTGCACATTGACCGTAGCCGACCCTGAAACCGGAATGCCAGCGTCAAATGTCCCTGTGGGCTGTGCACTGATGGTCGCTGTATCCGTTACGGTGGAGGTGGCTGCGCTTGTTGGAACAGCATCCCCTCCAGCCGCACCGTGATCTGTAAATGATCCGTTGATGGTATATGTCTCAGTCGCTCCGGCAGCCAGCGAAGGAGCCGTAAATCCTGTGCCTGCGTTATTGCAGTTGGACACGGATGGGGCACACGTAGTCGATGTCACTGCAAATCCGGTAAACAATGTATTCGCGAGCGAAAACGATCCAGCCGCATTCGTTCCATTGTTTGTCACAGTAACTGTATAGGTGAGCGAGCCAGAGTTGAGGCTGAATGCATTCTGTCCTGAGGGATAATTCGGCGCCTTCACACTGACGCTAAGCGCAGCACTGCCATTGATTGTTGTTGACAACGCTACCTGCGATGGCTGGCTCGTCTGTGTCTTTGGTAACGCGACCGCCGTTGCGGTGAAATTGTGCGTAAAGGGTCCAGGATTTGTGCCTCCGAAGCTGGGGCCGAGATATACGCCCGTGATCGTGTAATTCAGTGATTGCCCTGCAGGCACATCGACCGGACGAGAGCATCCGGTACCCGTCGTCGTCAGGTCGCATTGCGCTCCCACATTCGTCGCACCAACCACCGCGGTAATACTGCTCATTTTGAACTCCGCAGGAAGAGCAGTCAGCGTAAGCAAAGTATTTGGCGAGTCAGTCGTGCCTGTATTTGCCACTGTCGCTGTATATGTGACGGTTGTCCCGCCCGTCCCGGCAGTATCGCTGCTCGCATTCACCGGGTTGGACGGCCCCTGCGCATAAGCGAGGGTTATCTGAACAGGCTTGGCGACAGTGATGGGACCCTGAGGTGCAGCCTGATACTCACCTTCCGCATCTGCCGCGTTTCCATTCAGCGTAAATGACGTTCCAATCGAACCGGAATTGGCCGCCTGCGCGCTGGCGGTTGTCGTGAGCTTGATCGTGTGGGAGCTTCCAGCACTCAATGGCGATGGCAGTGGACACGTTACGCCATTTCCGGTCTGCGCAAAGATGCAGCCGTTCAGTGCCGTGCCGTCTTCCTCAATCGCGTAGATGGCCAGCAGAGGCTCAGCTGGAAAGTTCAGCACAACATCATCGGCGTCCGCGGTTGTGCTCAGATTCCATGTAAAGTTAATCGTCGTGAGATCGCTGCTGCTGCTATAGCCAATCTCGCAAACCGGCTCGTTATTGCATACATCCGGGCTGCCTGATGCACCGGCAAACGTAAGCTTTGGCGTTGTTTTTGCAGCAGCCGTTCCCTGCACAACTGCGACATACGCGTTGTCTCCCGCAAAAGCGCTGGTCTGGGCGGCAGACCCAGACGTAAAGCTGAAAGCCGTGCTCCCGCTGACGCTGGCGTAGTTGTCATCCACTAGCACATAAGCATCGCCCGCGCCATCAGATTGCACGCTTGTGGCTTCGCTGTTCGTTGCCGCTGATCCGAAATAACTGATTGATTTCGCTGTGGCCAGGTCAGAGCTGAGGGTATAGAGAAATCCCTTTGATGTTCCAGCCGGTTGCGATGATGCAGTCGTTTGTCCAAGCAGAGTCGCAGTGGTGCTTGCCGGCATATCGGTGCTTTGAGCTTTGGTGCCGCCAGCAAGCTGCACAAGGCCGCCGTTGCTTGTATCGGTCGCCACGCCTAAAAGCGTGGTGTCTCCTGAAGCTCCACCAATATATGTAAAGGTTGCAGGCTGTCCGGTTGTGCTTCCCGAAATCGGGGTTCCAAGAGCAAAGCCGTTTGCCTGTCCTGTCGCAGCGGTTGATTGCAATCCTGCTGTAGGCGAAGCTGTCGCGGAAGCTGTACTGGCGTTGCTGAACAGAATCTTGGTTGCAAAATCAGTTGAAGTTGTCGCGCCCACCAGGTAAACATCACTCGCATTCAGCGCCAGCTTTGGCAGGGTAGGTGTTGCGGGAGCAGTGTCCAGGGCATATGTCGCTGCGTCCGAACCGTCTCCGCACGTTAAAGCAGAAAATCCGATGCTGGTATGAGTGCCGGAACCGTTTGCCGGCACAATCTGCGCGAGAAAAGCTGCAGCATTGCCTGAAGTTTTTGCGCAGCCCGAAAAGTCGTTTGCCTCGCTATAAGCGCCTGTCGAGTCAAACGATTTGAATGTCAAGAAACTCGGAGCAGTCGTGCCATCGACCAGGCCGCTCACATAAATGTTAGGCACGGTAGCCGAATCAACCTGAATGCCGGTTGCCTTGTAATCGCCGGCGTTCTGGCTTTGCACATAGGTAATCAGGTTTGCTGGTGTTTTCAACGAAGAATTCAGCTCAATCACAAAAGCATTGTTTGTTCCTTCCTCGGTAGGTATCTGCGGCGACGCAGCCGTGCCGAGTCCATTTGTTACCACAAGAGAATTGCCCTGCCCGTAACCGGCAATGTAGACATTCCCCGTTGAGTCAAGCGCCAGTGCCGATACGGCTGTTTCATCTGCCGCATTTCCGCTCGTATCCGTCACAATGTATGTCGAAGATGGAGCGGTTGGAAGGGTGCCATCAGCCGTATTCAGGCTGGCGACAACGCCGGACTTCGTTCCTGATTTGCTGGGAATCGCCGACATGAACGATCCCGTCACACCGGGAAAATTGCTGGCAGCGGTCTGGCCGCCTACATAGATCAGGCTGCTGCCTAAAGCCATCGCGTTTGCCTGAGAATTTCCATTGCCGCCCAGAAACGTGATCCATTTGACAGTTGACATTGAATTGCTGCCACTCGCGACGTTCGTCAGCTTTGCTACGAAAATATTCTGTGCAGCGCCGCCCGAGTTCACGCCGCCGGCAGGTGTCGGAAACGAGGCGTATGGCGACGTCGTCGTTCCCGATAGATAAATGTTCCCGCTTGTATCGGCGGCCACTTGCGCTGGCGTAGAGCCGCTGCTTCCGGAAAGATAGGTCGCAAACAAAATGACCGGGTCGATCACCAGCGTGCGGCTGTGATCGTAAGCTCCCAACTGAAAGCGCATCTCATTTTTCGCAAGCTGATACGAAACCTGAACCGCAACGCGTTTCCCATCCGCGTCATACTGAAAAGCTACAGGCTTGCGGAAACGCAGCTCTCCATTTTCTGCAGGAATGACAACATCGCCGCCACTTGTCAGCGTGGCCGGCCGCGTACTGGTTAATTCGAGCGCCACGCTCAAGGCATCTGCTCCCGGAGCTACGACAAAATCATGCTCCAGTTCTCCATTCTTCTCGTAGAACTCCGTATCGATTCCCGGGTAAATCCCGCGTACTCCTACACGTGAGTAATTAGGAATTCCCTCATGCCAGCACGCAGCATCGTTTCCGACAAAATAGTTGGTGTAGAAAGCCGCACTGGACAAAGGCACTGGCGATCCGCCGCGGCTCCCCGCAAAATGCACGTCGATTTCAGACGCGGGAAGACGGAAGCGCAGACCATCGCGGGTAATTCCGACTGAATGGCTTTGCGCGCGCCCCAGAAACAACATATCCGGCGTTAGCTGGCCATCATTCTCTTCGAACGCAAGAGGGATGCCTTGGATGAAATGCGCGTTGTCAGATGTGGGCCTACTCTGAGTTTGGGCGTGGAGGCTGTTGACGCAGGACAGGACCAACAATCCTGCGCATACGGGAAGAGGCAGAATACGAGCGAGCATATGATTCAGGACTCTTTCAGAAACGAAGGCATAACAAATCCGTGCGAAGCCGTCGTTACACTTCTGTTACGGATGGACCTTTTTCGAGCAGCAGGAACAAAGGCCAGAAATAAGTAAAAAATGAATAAAAAAAGCAGCCGAATCGTATCTAACGGGGAATCCGCGCGTCAATGAGAAAACAGCGCCTCATTTTAATAGGAAACCCGTGGGGGAAAACAGGAGCCAGCAGCGGAGTGGACACCCCCGGATCTGCCGATTCCTGTCTCCGCTATCATAGTGCCCTTTCGGGCTATCTGCGTTTCTTTTCTTTGATCTTTTGGGGTCTCTGAAGGGACTGTCCTGATCAAAACACAGGAGCCTCGATCTTTTTGGGGGCGGGTCAACTAGCTCCATCTCATAACCCCGGCTATCCTGAAGAAGTATGAGTACAGCAACCCAGATCACTCCCCCGACAGCCCGCGCAGAACGCAAAGAAACCACCCTCCACGGCCACACTCTTGTGGATGACTACGCGTGGCTGCGCGACAAGGAGAGCCCCGAGACTATCGCCTATCTGAAGGCAGAGAATGACTACACCGCCGCTGTAATGGAGCCTACCGCAGAGCTTCAGGAAAAGCTCTACCGCGAAATGCTCAGTCATATCAAGGAAACGGACGTGTCAGTTCCCTTTCACTACGGCGATTACTGGTACTACACCCGTACCGAGGAGGGCCTGCAATACCCCATCCACTGCCGCAAACACGGTTCTCTTGAAGCTCCGGAAACCGTCGTTCTCGACGTAAATAAGCTGGCGGAAGGCGAAAGCTTTATGGCCGTCGGTGCGATGACGGTTTCCGATGACGGAAATCTGCTCGCGTACTCGGTCGATAACAAAGGCTTCCGACAGTACACGCTGCAGGTGAAAGACCTGCGCACTGACAAAGTTCTTGCAGAGCGCGTTGGGCGGGTTGGTTCCATCGTATGGGCGGCTGACAACAAGACACTCTTCTACACCGTCGAAGACGAGGAGCAGAAGCGGCAATATCAGCTCTATCGCCACGTACTGGGTGCCCCGCACGAACAGGATGTCCTGGTCTACGAAGAAACGGACGAACGCTTTAACATCGGCGCTGGCCGTACGCACGACCGTAAATATATCGTTCTTGAATCATCCAGCCATACCACCAGTGAAGCTCATTTTC
The DNA here is from genome assembly GCA_036264445.1 of Pseudacidobacterium sp. GTDB lineage: Bacteria > Acidobacteriota > Terriglobia > Terriglobales > Acidobacteriaceae > Pseudacidobacterium. The sequence goes on along the minus strand of DATAQW010000369.1, from coordinate 7,676 downwards.
TTCTGGCTGACGCTCCAGAATCCGAATTCCGTCTCGTCACTCAGCGCCGCGAGAACATTGAGTACTACATTGACCATCGCAATGGAACATTCTTCATCCGGACCAACGACGAGGGCCGCAATTTCCGTTTAGTCACTGCCGCTGTCGAAAATCCCGAGCTAGAAAACTGGTCAGAACTACTTCCTCATAGACCGGAAGTGATGCTTGAAGATTTCGATCTATTCGCTGGATTTTATGTGGCTTGTGAACGCACAAATGGACTTGAGCATCTCCTCGTAAGACGCTTTGCGGGTGGTGGCCTCGAAACCCTTCCCCCGCTGGAAATCGCGTTTCCCGAGCCCGTCTACAGCGTGCATCCATATATCAATCGCATCTTTGATACGACAGAATTTCGTTATGCCTATCAGTCGCTGGTCACACCCAGTTCGGTCTACGAGTACAGCGTAAACACCGGCGAATCGAAGCTGCTCAAGCAGCTCGAAGTCCCAGGAGGCTTCGACAGAACGCAATATGCCTCTGAGCGCATCTTTGCCACCGCGCCTGATGGAGTAACAGTCCCGGTTTCCCTCGTCTATCGCAAAGACAAATTCGAGCGCAGTAAAAATCCTCTCTACGTCTATGGCTACGGATCCTATGGCTATTCCCTCCCTGTCGGATTCAACAGCAACCGCCTGAGCATGCTCGATCGCGGCTTTATCATGGCCTACGCGCATATTCGCGGCGGAGGCGACTTAGGCAAGCCCTGGCACGATGCCGGACGCCTGATGCAGAAGCGCAACACCTTCACTGATTTCATAGCAATCGTCGAGCATCTGACTGCGAACGGGTATGGCGACCCTACACGCGTCGCGATTGAAGGTGGGAGCGCCGGAGGACTGCTGATGGGTGCCGTCACCAACCTGCGGCCTGAACTCTTCCGCGCGGTCATCTCGCATGTCCCATTCGTCGATGTGATGAACACCATGCTCGATGCATCGCTACCGCTCACTGTCCCCGAGTATGAAGAATGGGGCAATCCCAACGAAAAAGACGCCTTCGAGTACATGGTCAGCTACTCGCCATACGACAATCTGGGGACGAAAGCTTATCCGGCAATGCTGGTGAAGACCTCCCTCTACGACAGCCAGGTCATGTACTGGGAACCAGCCAAGTATGTCGCAAAGCTACGCACACTCAAGACCAACAGCAATCACTTGCTGCTGCACACCAACATGACAGCAGGCCACGGCGGAGCGTCTGGACGTTATGACTACTTAAAAGAAATAGCCATGGACTACGCGTTCTTGCTGAAGGAAATGAACATAAACTGACTAAAATCTCCAAATCAGCTATTACCTTCGAGTGCAAGCAAGTCAATGGGTGCCCCATTCAAGCCTGATTTTGGCTTGAGTGGGGTAGTTCGAAAAACTAAGCTCATCTCATGCCCTGGAGCTTGAAGCGATTTCATGAGTCAGGACAAACCCATTTCGTCACCTTCTCCTGTTACCAACGTCGCCCTCTCTTCCTGACAGACACGAGCAAGCAAACCTTTGAGTCGGCATTAGAGCGCATTAGACGCAGCTATCCTCTCTGTGTCTACGGCTATGTGGTCATGCCGGAGCATGTCCACCTGCTACTTTCAGAACCGCAGCAAGGAACCCTTGCCGAGGCGCTCAAATCCCTTAAGCAGGGAGTATCTCGGCGGCTGATTGCCGAAGCAGAACACTTCTGGCAGAAGCGCTATTACGACCTCAATATCCGGAACCATAGTCAGTTTGTGGAGAAGCTGCGGTATATTCATTGCAACCCGGTGAAACGCGGATTGTGCGAACGTCCGGAAGATTGGGAATGGAGCAGCTTTCTTCACTACGCAACCGGACGCAAGGGACAAGTCGAGATTGAATCCGAATGGACTGCAAGAGGACGCGAACGCACAGCGGGAAAGCTGTGTCCAGCGTGGAAACTACCCCACTCAAGCCAAAACCAGGCTTGAATGGGGCACCCGCCGATGGGAAGGTGTGCACCGACAGTATCACATTAAAAGCCGGGAGGACGCATGAGTCGATGGGTAATTTGGACTGTCCTTATCGTAGCTCTTTGCGTGGTCTGCGCAGGGGTAGCGTCAGTGCTTTTTGAGCGATCTGCCTGCCGTGCCGCAACTAGGAATGGAGCTATCAGCGATTTCCATCAGTTTACCGCCGAGCAACTCGATCAAGATATACGCAATCGTGTACCACTAACTAGGTCGCGTACCTCAGTTGAAAGTTTTCTGAGTAAGGAAGAAATGAGATTTAGCTATGATCCTTCTCTAAACGCGATTCTTGCAAGCGCTCCGTGCATTAAGGGAAGTGGAATTGTCATTAAATCGCTTGGGTTCACTTTTCGATTCGACAGTGATTCAAAGTTGCAGTCAATTGAATCAAAGGTGCATCACTGGACCATAGCGTCCTGCCGGGTGCCCCATTCAAGCCCTCTTTTGGCTTGAGTGGGGTGGTTGACACACGGGCACGAATGGCGCCCCATCAGGGCGCGGATGCCCGTGCGGCCAGCACCCATTTCTTCCACATCGCAGGATCGGCAAGCATTTTCATATACACGCCGCCAACAACAGACCGCGCCTGAAAACCGACCTGGCGGCCATCAGTTGTCTCAAACCAGTCGCTCAATGGAACGCGCGACGGCGACTCAGTCATGAACCTATACAGCGGATCGATGAGAGCTATGAAGTCGCTCTGCTTGTCGCTGAGAGTGGCAGTCCAGACGATCCAGTCGAGCTTGGTGTAGGTCTTGCGGTTATCAAGGGGCAATCCAAAAGCATTCTGATGCTTCAGGTAGAAAGCCATCTCCTGATCGACAATTTGCGGAGAAAACAGATGCAGCCCAAGCACGCGGTCCCACACCAGGTTGTATTTCTGGCTCCAGGTGCCGGTTTGGTCAAATGCCAGTTTATAGTGGCCTTGTTCAAAGGCCATGTCCTTCCACTTAACGGCCATCTGCTGCGCCAGCTTGCGATAGGCAATCGCCTCTTTCGGTTTATTCAACATCTGCGCCAGCTGCGCATAGCTGCCCAGAGCTTCGATAGCCTTGATGGAAAGATTTGTGTTGTGCGGCAAATGCCCGGCGAAATCGTCTGTGCTGAGCTGGTTCTCCGGATCCATGCCCTTTTCTTTCAGATACTCCGCCCACTTGGTCAGCACTGGCCAGTATTTCTGCGCGAAGGCAGCTGAGCCTTGAGCATGCGCGAGAGCGTTGGTCAGAATGATGAGGTTGCCGCTTTCTTCCACTGGCATCTGGTCTTCTTCCGTGCGTTCGCCGCCTCCGTAAACCTGACCGTTAGCCAGCGGATATGTCCCCAGATCATGCGGTGCAAACGGCCAGCGCCAGCGTGGCAGGCTCGCATATTGCATCATCGGCTCCAGCTGCGCCTGCAAAAGTCTGGGGTTCAATAGCAGAAAGAACGGCGATGAAGGATAGGTCACATCGACGGTATCAATGCAGCCATTGCTGAAGTTCTCCTTCGAAAAGAGCATCGGCGAACCGTCAACATCCACGACAAGCTTGTGCGCAGCAATGGCCTGCCGAAAAGCCAGCGTCGCCAATTGTGCGTAATGCGCTCCGCCTTCGCGCTCCAGATCGCCGACCAGTTCAAGATCAAATTCCGTGCCCTGCCGGCGCAGTTCCGGCTCATCGACTTCGGCTTTTTCCAGCATTTCTGCCGTTGTCATTCCATTGCGCCGCCAATAAGCGCGCAACCGTCGATTGAGATATTCAATGGAGTAGATATCGTCATAAGCCAGCAACAAGCGCCGTGAAACAGTTGCGTTTCCCACTTGTCCAAGATCAAAACGCACCGCGAGCAGCGGCAGTCCGCGGTGCACGGCGCGAGGCATATCGAGATCGTCGTTCTTTGGCAGCGTCCCGTCGTGCGCAAATTGCCGGCGCGCTTCTTCGTTGCTGGCTGCTGTCCCAACGCCTTGCTGCGGGGGAACAGCTACGTACAACCAGCCCCAGTCGATGCGGAGGTTGTCACCAGATTTCGCAAGGACGGGCTGTGTGTTGGTGCCCGCGCGCAAGACCTGCATGTCGCCGATGCGCGCATGTCCCCATACAACCGAGTCCTCGCCGGTGTTCGTTGCCAGCTGCGATGTAGCGTCGAAATAAATGGATGTTGCGTGCTGCCGGCCGTCGGTCGAATGAACATCCCAACTCAGATACGTGACCGGACGCGACAGCACATCAAGATTCTGCGGCAGCGCCGGCGTAAAGAATGCCAGCGTAACGTGGATGCCTGCGTCTTCAAAATCGTAGACCGTCCGCGTAGGCCAGATCGCGCGTGACACCTGCTTCAGAGCGGGCAGATCGTCGCCGCGTTCTCCGCCCATCAGCCGATAGGTCTTGCCATCGACCCTGACCAGTCCCGTCATCTGCTGGGGAGCGCCAGTCCAGTGCCGCGTTGGGCCATCTGTGAGTTCGTCAGCAAAAGACCATACGCTGAAATATGGATCGTGCAGCACCAGCGGCGTGGCGGGCGTCCGCGCCGTTATGGGTTCTTGCGCTGAAGCCGCACCGTTCTGAAATACAACCAGAAGGCCAAGGAGAGAAGAAGCAGCAAAGCCAAGTCGCGAATTCATTCCTCTTTTTATTTACAGGAATGCAGGCGCTGTGTAAACGATACCACCCTATTTAACATTGACTTTTCATCCAGAGGTCATAGCAACGTTGCCCACGCCTCTATTCGAGACGTGGGATCATTCGACTCAGTTCTTGCCAGCCAATTGCGCTGCCTGCAGCGTAACCAGATTGCTCAAATCAGCCTTCTCAAGTCCGTGGACAGTCTTATTGAACTCGTCTACTTTACTCGACCAGTTCATCGAGCAGAACTTTGGGCCGCACATGGAGCAGAAGGCTGCTTCTTTGTAGTAATCGTCCGGAAGAGTCTCATCGTGCATCGAGCGCGCTGTTTCCGGATCGAGCGAGAGCGCAAACTGCTTTTCCCAGTCGAAGGTATAACGCGCATAGCTGATGGCATCGTCGCGGTCACGCGCGCCGGGACGATGGCGTGCAATGTCGGCAGCATGGGCCGCGATTTTGTAAGCGATCATGCCGTCCTTCACGTCCTTCTCATTGGGAAGGCCCAGGTGCTCCTTCGGGGTCACGTAACAGAGCATCGAAGCGCCATGCCAGCCAATCATCGCAGCGCCGATGGCCGAGGTGATGTGGTCGTAGCCAGGAGCGATATCAGTTACGAGCGGGCCGAGTGTGTAGAACGGAGCGCCATAGCAGTACTCCACTTCTTTATCGACCTGCTCCTTGATCTTGTCGAGAGGCACGTGACCTGGACCTTCGATCATGACCTGTACGTCGCTCTTCCAAGCCTTCTTTGTCAATTCTCCGAGCGTTTTCAGTTCGGCGAACTGCGCTTCGTCTGAAGCATCGGCAACGCATCCCGGACGAAGGCCATCGCCCAGCGAGAAGCTGGCGTCGTACTTCGCCATCACCTTCACGATGCGGTCAAAATGCTCATAGAGGAAGTTCTGTCTGTGATGGTGCGTCATCCACTGCGCCAGGATTGCGCCACCGCGACTCACGATGCCCGTAATGCGCTTGGCCACCATCGGAACATACTGAATCAGAACGCCAGCGTGGACGGTAAAGTAGTCGACCCCCTGCTGCGCCTGTTCTTCAATCACTTCGAGATAAACATCGATGTTCAGGTCTTCGAGTTTCTTGACGCGGTTCAGCGCTTCGTAGATCGGGACTGTCCCAATGGGTACAGGCGAGTGGCGCAGGATGGCCTCGCGAATCTCCGGGATATTGCCGCCGGTCGAGAGGTCCATCACCGTATCAGCGCCAAACTGCACGGCCATATGCAGTTTGCGCAGCTCTTCGTTGATGTTCGAGGTCACGGCTGAGTTGCCGATGTTCGCGTTCACCTTGCACTTTGACGCTACGCCAATCGCCATCGGCTCCAGCTCTGGATGGTTGATGTTTGCAGGAATAATCAGGCGTCCTGCGGCGATTTCATCGCGAATCAGTTCAGCGGAGAGGTTCTCACGTTTGGCAAGGTACTCCATTTCTTCGGTGATTTTGCCTTGACGCGCAAAATGCATCTGCGACACGTTGGTGTCGCCAGTGCGCACTACTTCGGCCTTGCGTTTCACGATCCACTCCGCGCGGGGCTTTAGAATCTCCGTTGCCGACTGCGGAATATTGCTGCCAATGGTGCTCATAATCACCTCGTAAGAAAGGAAAAGAAGTTCTTTTTGACGTTAGATGTTCGATGAATGCAAGATGAATCCTGAAGGCGATTATAAATTCGCAGTAAAATAAATCCCAGTCATGAAAAGCAATCAGGGCATGCGCATCGGAATAGCAATTGTTGTCGTTCTCGGGGCGATAATCTATCTCGCCATCAGCGGAGTCCAGGCCAATAAGAGCTATTACGTCACCATCCAGGAGCTGCACGGCATGGGCGACAAGGCCTATGTGCGCCACCTGCGCGTAGCTGGAAACGTACAGCCGGGATCGATCCAGCGCACTGGGTCGAATGCCAAGTTTGTTCTCGTCGAAAATAATCTGACACTGTCTGTGGCCTATCAGGGCGAGGAGCCTCCACCAGATACCTTCAAAGACAATTCACAGGCGCTCGCTATCGGCACTTTCGGACGCGACGGCGTCTTCCACGCCACCCAGCTACAGGCGAAATGTGCTTCGAAGTATGCTCCTGCACAGCCCGGGCAGAATCCAGCTGCTACGCAGGCTTCAGGAACAGCAGCTCTGGTAGCTCCATCACCTGGCAAACGGTAGCCGAACTCACTTTGTTAAATCCAGCTCACCCTTTTCAAGTGCTTCAAAAAGGGATTCGTGCAATTGTTCATCTCTTGATCTGCAGTCCTCCCACGAGTGACTGAAATGCACAATTTCCTTCGCCTGAGGAATGGAAGTTCCATACAAATAAGCAACCGCATTGATAGAGGCGATTTTGTTAAAACCTTGTTCTCGCAAGAAACCAATGACTGTTTCTCGTTCCACACCATTCTGAATCAAGCTCTTTGCCTTTGTTACGGCAGCTAGCTGCGCTGTTGTATTGAATTGTACGGGCATCTCAACACTCCAACAGATTCTCACTGCAATATTTATACTCTGCGATAGCACATGCCCATTACCGCCCAGTTGAAAAACGTCTCCAAGCTTTATGGAACCTTTGCCGCGTTGCGCAAGGTTTCGCTCACGCTCGAAGCGGGACGCTGCTATGTACTGCTGGGTGAGAACGGCGCGGGCAAATCGACGCTGCTGCGCGTTCTGGCCGGGCTGCTCCGCCCCAGCTATGGAACTGTGAAAATCTTTGACGCCGCACCGGAAGCAGTGCGCGACCGCATCGGCTATATGAGCCACGCTCCGATGCTTTATGACGAATATACAGCGGAGGAAAACCTGCGCTATTTTGCTGACCTTTATCGCTCACGTGCCTGCCTCAGCGCTGAAGAGGCACTGCGCTCGGTAGGCCTTGATCCTGCGCTTACGCGGCCTGTCGGACAGTACTCACAGGGCATGCGCCAGCGGACGTCTCTTGCCCGCGTCCTGCTGTCTCAGCCTGATCTGCTATTACTCGACGAGCCCTTCTCGAACATGGATGTCGGCAGCGCGCAGCAGATGCTTTCGCTTCTCCAGAAGATCAAAACCGAACAACGCACGAT
>DATAQW010000365.1:0-14084 GCA_036264445.1 Pseudacidobacterium sp. | reverse complement strand
AAACAGAGATGGCCGTTAACCCGCTCGACGCTGATACTGATCCATTGGAAGGAGCTTACCTGCTCCGCACTCTGATTCACACCATCGTCTTCAACCACGTAGAGACACTCTAAGTCTGAACTGCCCATTGAGGAACCCGCAAATGCAACCACAACAGAATCCAACAAAAGTTGGACACCAGGAGCACGCCGGATACTTTGCCGTACCAGGTGCGCACCTTTACACCGTCCTGCACCAGGTAACAGATCCGGTTGCTCGAGTTCTGCTCATAGGACCTTTTGGCGCCGAACGGCACTTTTCTTATCATCCGTGGGTCCGCTGGGCTCGTTATCTCGCCGCACGGCAGATTGAAGTCCTTCGCTATGATTATCGAGGTGTCGGTGAAAGCACGGGCGTCTTCGAAGAAATGAGTTTTGAGCATTGGGACGAAGACGTCCAGCTTCTCGCCAGCTGGTTTGCGGACCAGTCACCCACTGTGCCGCTTCTTTTACACGGCCTTGAACTCGGCGCCATCCTTGCCGGCAGGTGTTTCCAGCGCGGTACCTGTGATGCTTTACTTCTATGGTCTCCACCTGCTGACGCAAGTCAGGCGCTCCGATCTAGCCTCCTGCGTTGGGCTGCCTTAGAGCAGCTCATGGAAGCTCCCGAGAGTCGAACACCCGCTTCTGAGTACATTCAACAGCTTGAGCAAGGCCGCTCTATTGAAGTAAATGGATATCCATGGTCGAGCCGCCTCTGGCGCGATTCTTTTCTCTTCAAAGCTTCTGTCATAACCGGCGATGATAGCGGTACTTCAGAAGTATTAACAAAACCAGTGAAAATAGTTAGATTTGGTAAGGACACACCTTCTCTGACAATGCCCTATACAAGATACAACGAAACTAAGGACCTCACTCCTTTATATACAAGTGCTTTTGAATGGATAGCGCAGGCGTTAACTCTACCTGTCGAGGCAATGCAATGAACAAGATGAGTGAACGCCGTGAGCTGATTGTGTTAGATGATCTCAATATCATCGCCCACGCTACTTATCACGTGGCCTACAACGACATAGCCTGTCAATCTCGGATTGGCGTGTTATTTCTTAACGGTCTGGCTGCCACGAGGGCCGGTAACGGGGACGCAACAGTTTATTGGGCTGACTCGTTTGCTGCTTTTGGCTATCCGAGTTTTCGGCTTGACCTTCCAGGGTTCGGAGATTCCAGCGAAGACCCGCCAGAAGACTGGCTCGACTTTATTAATCGAGGAGACTATACATCCGCAATCTCCGCAAAAATAAGAGAGCTTGTGTCCCGGTTTAACCTGTCAGGAGTCATCATCATGGGCCACTGCTCTGGCGCCGTCGAGGCAATCTTTGCGGCAAAAGCCAGCCAGGAGTGCAAGGGCTTGGTTTTAATGGACCCCTCTTTTCAGCTCAGCCGAACCACAAGGCCGAAACTACGCGCACAGTTGAGCATCTGGGCCATGAACAATCGCTTCGGTGGGGTTCTCAGCAATCTCTTTGATTACTTGAAGAAAATTCGCTTGCTCCTCCGCGGAAACACTCTTCCCGACAATGCAAACCTTGCACTTCTTCGTTGCTGGAAAGAAGTAGTGCCTACAGGGCTGCCAATCCTCATACTTAAGGCCCCCGGCCTGAAGACTCAAGGCGTGAAACCCAGAACTGGTCAATTCGACTATTTTAAGTACGTTTTGAAATCAGCAGGTCGCAGAAGTCAGATTCTCGTGCAATCGGTTGATGGTGCCAATCATTCTTTTGCGAATCGTGCTGGTCGACTGTCAGTTCGCGAGCATGCCAAGAAGTGGCTGAACAACTATTTCCCTCTTACAAGACCCGAAGAAAATACCGGTGTCGCTCCGCATTCCTGGAGCGGGACCGTAAAAATGCCGAACCAGGCTCAACACAAATTCCCGCAGCAGATAACTTTTGCTGCAGAAAGTGAGAATCACCAGATATGAATGTTCGATCGCAAATCATGACCCAATTTAGCCAGGTAGCCCAGGAGCAGGGACTGCATCTTGCACCTCTAACTGACAACCTGGAGTTACTGGAATCGGGACTCGACTCGCTAGGCTTCGCGATTGTCGTTGCCCGGCTTGAGGGAGAACTGGGACTAGATCCCTTCAGCGTTTCTGAAGAAGCTCTTTTCCCGGTGACGTTTGGAGAGTTCGTCCATGTCTACGAAAATGCTGCAAAATAATCTCGCGTCTCTATGGAGCGCGCTTGGCGACGCTGAAGATTTATCTTCGCTATTTCTCTTCAGCGTTGAAGGGAATAGATCGCTTGGCGAACTCGCCGATGGGTCTGCTCTTTACGGCCACGCGGATGACCTGCGGGGTCGATCTGTAGTCATCGCCACAACAAGCCAGCTTGCTGCCGCGTTGGCATTGATCGAACTCGATGGCGTTGCGCGCCGCGTCATTCTTTATCCTCCCGATTTGCCACTCGGATATCTTCCTTATGTTATCGAGTCGGCGGATGTAGACGCGATTGTGTCCGATGGCAGAACTGCCGAATTAGCCAACCCAAAGATTGAGCAATTTGTTCCCTGCAATGGGGAGATTACTCCGTCCATCTGCTACCGCGACCCGCAGTATCAGACAGAATGGGTTCTCCTGACATCCGGTACAACTGGGCTGCCGAAGATGGTTGTCCACACATTGCTAAGCCTGGCTGGCGCAATAGACCGTCAAAACGCCTCAGCTGAGCAGATTATATGGAGCACCTTTTATAACATTCGCCGTTATGGTGGTCTCCAGATTTTCCTTCGAGCGATTCTCACAGGCACATCGCTCGTGCTCTCGGGTGCTCAGGAATCCACGGCACAGTTTCTTACCCGCGCCAGCTCTCACGGAGTAACGCATATCTCTGGCACGCCTTCGCATTGGCGCCGTGCGCTCATGAGTCAGGGTGCGCACCAGCTTGCTCCCAGATATGTTCGCTTATCAGGAGAGATTGCAGATCAGGCAATCCTGAACCATCTCCAATACGCCTACCCTCAAGCACGCGTCGCTCATGCCTTCGCCACAACCGAAGCGGGTTTGGCTTTTGATGTGGACGACGGCATCGCCGGTTTTCCGCCGAGTGTGATTGAAAACACGCCCCACGTCGAAATGAAAATCGAAGACGGCTCGCTGCGGATTCGCTCCACTCGCACAGCAAAACGCTACTTAGGCGACCGCGCTCCTAATCTAAAGGGAGCGGACGGCTTCGTGGATACAGGCGATCTGATCGAAATGCAAAATGGCCGCTGCTATTTTGTCGGGCGTCGCGATGGAGTTATCAATGTCGGAGGCGACAAAGTGTATCAGGAAGAAGTAGAAGCCGTCATTAATCGCCATCCCGCGGTACACATGTCATTGGTTCAAACAAAGAAAAATCCGATTACCGGTGCACTTGTTGTCGCCGACGTAGTTCTGAAAACACCGCCGCAGCCAGCCAACTACGATGTGCACGGACTTCAACACGACATCCTGTTACTCTGCCGCGACGCACTTTCGCCACACAAAGTCCCGGCGGCAATTAATTTCGTTCCCACAATAGCAGTTGCTGAATCAGGAAAGCTCATTCGTCGCTATGCGTAATGTCATCGTAACCGGCGGAAGCCGTGGACTTGGGTTGGGCATTGCGCGCAGATTGACTAGTACGGGCTATCGTGTCATAGCCATCGCGCGCAAGGAAAATGACGATCTCAAAGCGGCCATGCAGGAAGCTGAAGCAACGAGCCCAGGATCGTTCCACTTCGTTTCGTTTGATCTTGCCGAAATCGAAAATATTCCAGACCTGGTAAAGAAGCTGCGCAAAGATTTCGGCCCTGTCTATGGACTCGTAAACAATGCCGGCATCAGCTTTGATGGCCTTCTCTCCATGATGTCTACCTCCCGGATCGAACAACTGGTGCGAGTGAATACAATCTCACCCATCGTTCTTACAAAGCATGTAGTGCGCTCGATGATGGCCGATGGCGGCGGACGCATTGTCAACCTAGCATCGATTATTGCGTTCACTGGATATAGCGGTCTTGCTGTCTATGGCGCGACGAAGTCGTCCATCGTCGGCTTCTCACGCTCTCTGGCACGAGAGGTCGGCCGTATGGGTATAAATGTAAATTCTGTTGCGCCAGGTTTCATTGACACTGATCTAACGAACGGTCTCAGGGACGAGCAGCGTCAGCAAATCGAGCGCCGCAGCGCCCTTAAGCGCCTTGCAGAGATCGACGACGTCGCGAATGCAGTCGAATTTTTCTTAAGTGACAAAGCAAGAAACATCACAGGGACGGTACTCACCGTCGACGCAGGAAGTACAGCTTGAAAACTTTAATACAATCTCCCGCCCAAACGAATGGTTCTGCTGCCAAAGCATGGCTGCGTGCTCTTGAACTCACCGCACCCATCTCGCGCAACCCCGGCCGTATTCTGCCTGCAGTCATTGAAGAGATTGCAGAGCGGTCAGGCGACCGGCCTGCCCTGATGTCCGATCGCGAGTGCTTCACGTATAAGGAACTGGCCGCTCGCTCAAATCAATATGCCCGATGGGCGCTTGATCAAGGCATAGCTAAAGGTGATGTTGTCTGTCTGTTAATGACAAATCGGCCTGAATACTTTGCTGTCTGGCTGGGCATCACAAGTGTCGGTGGTGTGGTTGCTCTGCTCAACACAAATCTTATTGGTCCCTCGCTGGCGCATTGCATCAATACTGTTACACCGAAACACATGATCGTGTCGAGTGAGTTTATCGATGCTGTCACGACAGTGCTTCCACAACTTACTGGATCACTATCGATCTGGGCGTATGGCGTTGAACACGCACCCTTCCGCCAGATAGACCTTGAAATCCAACAACACTCGGATAAGACACTGCATGCCGATGAGCGTCCCCGGTTAACAATAGAAGATAGGGCGCTTTATATCTTCACCTCGGGCACTACAGGTCTTCCTAAAGCAGCCAACGTGAGCCACGCTCGCGTTATGCAGTGGGGCCACTGGTTCGCCGGCATGATGGGAGTACAGCAGGAAGACCGCATGTACAGTTGCCTGCCGATGTATCACAGCGTGGGTGGAGTACAAGTGCCAGGCGCGGTCCTTGTTGCTGGCGGCAGTGTTGTCATCCGCGAAAAGTTCTCGGCCAGTCAGTTCTGGAACGACATATGTAGATGGGATTGCACCATCTTTCAATACATCGGTGAGCTTTGCCGCTATCTGCTCCATACGGCTCCATCCCTGAACGAATTTGAACATCGAATCCGCCTCGCCTGCGGCAATGGGCTTGCTCCCGATGTATGGGATGTATTCAAGGAACGCTTCCGCATTCCTCATATTCTAGAGTTTTATGCTGCAACCGAAGGTGGCGTCTCTTTGTTTAATGTTGAAGAAAAGCGCGGTGCAATCGGTCACATTCCTGCCTACTTGGTTCACCGATTTTCGCCCGCCCTGGTGCGCTTCGACGTCGAGAAAAGCGAACCGCTTCGCAATGATCGAGGGTTTTGCATCCGTTGCGAGGCAAATGAGGCTGGAGAAGCAATCGCCAAGGTCATTGACGATCCATCCACCGTCGGGAGCCGCTTCGAAGGCTACAAAGACCAGCGGGCATCTCATAAAAAAATTCTCTGCAACGTCTTTGAGCCAGGAGATATCTGGGTACGAACAGGCGATCTTATGCGAAAAGACGAAAAAGGCTTTTTTTATTTTGTCGACCGCATTGGAGACACTTTCCGCTGGAAGGGTGAGAACGTATCCACAACAGAAGTCTCCGAGGCCATATGCGCTTTTCCTGGGGTAAAACACGCGAATGTTTACGGCGTTGCCATTCCATCCACTGAGGGACGCATCGGCATGGCCGCTCTTGTCACCGAACATGATGTGGACTTGACCGAATTGCGGAAACATCTCGTAAGCCGTTTACCCGCTTATGCTCGCCCCGCATTCCTGCGAATTCAGCCAGATGTTGAAGTTACGGGAACATATAAATATTCCAAAACCGATCTGGTGCGCCAGGGATTTAATCCTGCCGCTACGCCGGACGCAATCTATTTCGACCATCCAGATTTGCAGGCATTCCATCGACTGGACAAAGAGATGTACGAGCGCATCCAGACTCGACAGATTCGCCTGTGAGCTCATCTTTTGTTGCGAGCTTTTAAGAAAAAGCGGATGATGCTTCATGAACAATTGCTCCTCGGACTAACCCCACAACGCGAGGTGAAAAATGATACCTGAGCTCAGCCTGTTCTTTTTCAGCGCGGATTCTACCGAGCGTGAAACTTACAAATATCAACTCTTGCTAGAGTCGGCGCGGTTCGCGGATGAAAATGGCTTTACTGCTGTTTGGACACCGGAACGTCACTTTCAACGGTTCGGCGGCCTCTACGGAAGCCCTTCAGTCACAGGCGCGGCACTCGCAGTAACAACAAAGCGCATTTCTATTCGGGCTGGGAGCATCGTCCTACCACTGCAAAATCCCTTACGTGTCGCCGAAGAGTGGGCGATGATTGATAACCTTTCGGGTGGACGTGTCGCCATCGCGGCTGCATCAGGGTGGCATGTAAATGATTTTGTCCTTTCGCCTGACACTTATAACAACCGCTATGAGGACATGTACGACAAAATCTCCGTGATTCAAAGACTCTGGCACGGCGATAAGATTCCTCTGGCAAACGGGGCTGGGGTCATGTGTGATGTTGGGATTCTACCTGCGCCGATTCAAAAGGAACTCCCCATCTGGATCACAGGACAATCCGATGATAGCTTTGTCAACGCGGGCAAGTTAGGCTTCAATGTCTTGACGGCTAACTTCGCGCTCAAGCACAGCCTCAGCGATTTTATTCGCAAAACCCAGCTCTATCGCGATGCGATTCAAACGCATCACGGACGCCGCGGTCATGTCACATTAATGGCTCACACTTTTGCGGCAGAGGATCATGATGAGATAAAAGCGCTTGCCCGGCCCGCCATGGCAGCTTACCTCAAACTCAATGTCGATATGCAGAAAGACCACTCCGTTGGAAGTAAACAGCACGCTGGTTTTTCTCAGGTAAGCGAACGGGAAAGGGAAATCCTGGTCCGCAATCAGGTAAATAACGATCTTCATGGTCCATTGAGCTTTGTAGGGACGCTTGACCAATGCTCTCAGCAGGCTGAATGTTTAAATAAAAGCGGAGTGGATGAGATTGCTTGTCTAATTGATTTTGGAATTGGGTTCGAAAGCGTTATGGGCAGTCTTAAGCGGCTTGCTACGCTGATTGCACACTGACAAGTTATGATTATCGATGAGATTCAAAATAACTTTGAGATAGCACAGGCGCAAATCGCAAGCGGCCCTATCGTTCCCAATGTGACGGCGAACGAGATTCGAAGCTATCTCACCTCACGCTATGACTTCAGGAAATCCATCTCGCTTGAAGAAGTAGTAGCTGATGTAGAACAGATGTTGCAAACCTGGCAGGTCCAGGTAACTCATACACATTACTTCGGACTCTTTAATCCTAGCGTTACTCTGGCATCAGTAATCGCCGACACGCTTGTAGCAATGTATAACTCACAGCTGGCAAACTGGCGGACCTCTCCGGTTGCAAATGAGATTGAGAGGCACATGCTAGCCTGGCTCACAGAAAAATTTGGCCTTCCCGAAGAAACTCTGGCAAATTTCACCAGCGGCGGAACAGAAGCCAATCTTTCAGCGGTTGTTGTTGCGTTAACCCGTGCCTTTCCTGCCTACGGTGAACACGGCCTCCGCCATCTGACCGCCGGACCCACAATTTACCTTACGCAGGAAGCTCACAACGGATACAACAAGATTACGCATATGACGGGGTTAGGCAGAAAGGCCCTCCGCATAGTCACGACGGACCACAACCTGAAACTGGACCTGAAAGACCTAGAACGCCGCGTTACTGAAGACCGCAAGAACGGATTCGCTCCATTCATGGTGATCGGCACAGCAGGAACTACTGCAACCGGTGTGATCGATCCGCTGCAGGAGATCGGCCAGTTTTGCCAGAGGGAAGGTCTATGGTTTCACGCTGACGCCGCCTGGGGCGGTGCTGCGGTCATCTCACCCAAGCTCAAGCATCATCTTGCTGGAATTGAAATGGCGGACTCCATCACCTGCGATGCCCACAAATGGTTCTCCGTTCCAATGGGTGCAGGAATGTTTTTCTGCCGCCACCCTCATCGTGTCGCCGAGGCATTCCGTGTAGATATCACTTACATGTCGGGGAAAACGGATCTGACAGTAGTCGATCCTCTTATGACCTCGGCGCAATGGTCGCGCCGTTTTATTGGACTGAAGCTCTTCATGGCGCTCGCGCATCAAGGCGAGTCAGGACAGATTGAAATGATCGAGCATCAGGCACGCATGGGTCATGTGCTCAGAGATGCGCTCCAGGCTTCCGGATGGCGCATCGTCAATGCAACTCCGCTGCCGCTCGTATGCTTCACGCGCGATGGTCTTGTTCCCGCCAGATTTCTCGCCGCGCTCCGCGAGAATCAGATCGCGTGGATGTCGGAAGCCCAGATTAATGGAACTCCGGTCGTGCGGGCATGTATCACCAGTTTCAAAACAACTGAAGCTGATATTCGCTGGGTAGTGGACGAGATGAATCAGCTCTTCTTTCAAGAAGCGGATCAGGCCATGTCGAATCAGGCAGCCGCCATCCCTGTATAGTTCACAAGCAGATGAGGATATGAAACAGGAAACGATTGCTGTCCACGGTGGCTACGAGCTTGATCCAACCACAAAGGCTGTTGCGGTACCCATTTATCAGACAGTCTCTTACGCATTTGACAGCGCTGACCACGCGGCCGCGCTTTTCAATCTTGAAGCGGAAGGATATCGTTACACACGGATCGCAAACCCGACCACAGAAGTTCTGGAGCGTCGCGTCGCAGCTCTCGAAGGGGGGCTGGCTGCTTTATGCGTGAGCAGCGGGCAAGCGGCTGTTTACTATGCCGTTCTCAATGTAACTGAGCTGGGAAGCAACATTGTCTCGGTTCCTCAACTCTATGGAACCACGCACAGCATGTTCGCTCACCTGCTGCCAAGCCAGGGGGTGAATGTCCGGTTTGCACAATCGGATTGCCCGAAAGCAATCGAGAAACTCATCGACGACAAAACGCGCGCGATCTACTGCGAAAGCGTCGGCAATCCCGCAGGAAATATTTGCGACATTGAGGCGCTGGCCATCATAGCTCACAAATACGGAGTGCCGCTGATCGTCGACAACACCGTTGCCACGCCCATTCTTCTACGGCCTATCGAATACGGAGCGGATATTGTTCTGCATTCACTTACAAAATTTCTTGGAGGCCACGGCACAACGCTCGGCGGAGCAATCATCGACAGCGGTAACTTTCCCTGGAAAGAGCACGCTGCACGCTTCCCACTGTTTAACCAGCCCGACCCCTCGTATCATGGCCTGGTCTATACCGAGCACTTTGGGAAGACTGCGTTCATGGGGCGCTGCCGCAGCGTTTATCAGCGCACAACGGGCGCTGTATTGGCCCCGCTAAGCGCGTTCCTCCTTCTGCAGGGAATCGAAACAGTTGCCTTGCGGCTCGACCGCCATGTAGAGAATGGCAAAAAAGTTGCCGAGTTCCTGCGTGATGATCCACGTATCGCGTGGGTCAATTACGCCGGATTCCCTTCCAATCCATATCATGCGCTAGCGCAAAAGTATCTGGGCGGCCGGGCTTGTTCTCTCATGACCGTCGGCCTCAAGGGTGGCTACGAAGCCGCAGTCAAGTTTCACGATGCTCTCAAGCTCATAACCCGTCTTGTCAACCTGGGGGACGCCAAGTCTCTGGCTTGCCATCCTTCTTCAACAACTCACCGGCAGATGTCGGCTGAAGAACAACTCAGCGCCGGGGTCAAACCGGAGATGATACGGCTTAGCATCGGGATCGAACACAGCGACGATATCATTGCCGATCTCGATCAGGCGCTCGATGCAACAAACTAAGATGCTGATAGGTAGTTCGACCTACTCCCAGAACAGCTAAGAATCAACAATCGACGAATCCCCTCTCCTCCTCGGCCCATACAAGACTTCCAGGAGATATATATGCCTGCCTCATTCAATTCAAATCCATCCGGTCAGGACCGGCAGTCCTGTTCGAAAGGCCTTTGCCGCAATCCGTCACCAGAGTGCCTGGACCGATCGAGTAAGTCTCTCCATATTGGATTGATCAACAACATGCCGGATGGCGCACTCGAGGCTACAGAACGTCAATTTCTGTCACTCCTCAATTCCGCTTCCGATGGCATATCCATCCGTCTCTCGCTCTATGCATTGCCGGAGATCCCTCGAAATGAGGCGGCCGCACGCCACATCGGCAACTTCTATTCGAGCGTCGAAAGCCTCTGGGACACGCAGCTCGACGGACTTATTGTGACTGGAAGAGAGCCTCTGGCACCGAATCTCGCCGACGAGCCGTATTGGGGAACCTTTACAAAGGTATTGGAGTGGGCGCGTGACAATACCCACTCGACAGTATGGTCCTGCCTGGCCGCACATGCCGCAACTCTTCACATGGATGGCGTCCGTAGGATTAAGAGCTGCCAAAAAAACTCCGGTGTCTTCGATTGCAGCCAAGTGTCAGATCATCCGCTGACTTCAGGAACACCTTCGAGCTTCAGGCTTCCACATTCTCGGTGGAATGGCCTGTGCGAAGATGAATTGACCCGTTGCGGATATAAGGTGCTGACGCGCGCTGCCGACGCGGGTGTTGATACATTCATCAAGCACTGCCGCAGTATGTTTGTTTTTTTTCAGGGCCATCCCGAGTACGAACCCAACACATTGCTGCTTGAATACCGCAGAGATGTCGGACGCTATCTCCGGGGAGAATCAGCCGCCTACCCACTGATGCCGCGTCGCTATTTTGATGAAGAAACTGTGGCAGCATTGGAAGCTGTACAGCAGGAAGCTATGACTTCGCGGCGTGAAGAGTTATTAGCAAAGGTCTCTGGAATACTCGAAAGAATCACAATTAAAAATAGCTGGCATACGACAGCAGCATGCGTTTACAGAAACTGGTTGCAATATATATGCACGCAGAAAAAGCTGCAGCAGCGCCGTAGCAGACTTGCCGTGCAGGCACATGCGACTGATAGTCCAATACCGGCAATCGCAGCAATTAAAGACATCCCCACTGCGCCTGTTTTCGTCGTGAACAGTCAGCGCCCGGAGACAGCTCCAACCTCTTCGCGCAATATTCTTCCCATTCTCATCTAAACGATTTTCTTTATGTAGCCATCCTCAAATGGTTACAAATGGTGGAAAAGCCAGCCGAATCTTTTGGCTGGCTTTTTTTTGCACTTGAAATGGAGAAAAGAAGCATGCAGCCATTTTTAGTGGAAGACTGCATGCCCCCTTCTAGGTTGATGGAATGGTCACAGTTACTTCATTCGACGGGCCGCTTTCTACCCCTGAACCATCCACGCTTTCCACATAGTAAGTGTAGGTAGTCCCGTTCTGGACCGTGCTATCCACATATGTCGTCCCGGACTCTACCGACGAATTGAGCAACTCGAAAGCACCACCACCTGTCGATCGGTAGATTTTATAGCCCGCCACCGGATCGGAAGAACTGGTTGGTGGGTTCCAACCCAGATCGACCGAATGCGGTGTTGCAGCAGCGACCCCGGTACCACTTAGACTAACTGTGGCTATTGCATTGGTAGATGAGTTGCTGTCGATGGCGAGATCGCCCGTCACAGCGCCCGTCCCCGTAGGAGCAAACTGCACCTGCAATGTGACTGTCTTACCGGGATTTAAGGTTAAGGGGAGGGTCTCGTCTGAAACGCTGAACCCGGCCCCAGTTGCTTTGATTGAGTTAATAGTCACAGAAGCCGTTCCGTTGGAAGTCAGCGTCACGGTCTGCGTGGAGGATGTACCCACTGTCACGTCCCCAAAGGGAAGACTTGTAGGTTTCACTGACAACTGCGGACTGGTAGCAGAAGTTCCTGTGCCGCTCAAATTGACAGTTGCGGTCGAGTCAGTGGATGAGTTGCTGTCGATGGTCAGATAGCCCGTCGCCTCACCGGTTGCCTTTGGAGTGAATTTCACATCGAGCGTCACCGTCTTGTTTGGATTGAGTTTGAGCGGGAAGCTCGCTCCGGAGATTGCAAATTCGGCGCCATGAACAGTAACGGAATTAACTGTTACTGAAGCCGTTCCGTTGGAAGTCAGCGTTACGGTCTGCGTAGAAGATGTGCCTATCGTTACGTCCCCGAAGGGCAGACTGGCAGGTTTCACTGACAACTGCGGACTGGGAGCAGCAGTTCCTTTGCCGCTCAGGCTCACAGTCGGATTTGCATTCGTGGACGAGTTGCTGTGGATATTCAGTTGGCCTGTCGGCGTGCCGGTTGCCTTAGGCGCAAAATGCACGTCGAGCGTCACGGCCTGCCGCGGATTGAGAGTAAGTGGGAAGCTCGTACCTGAAACACTGAAGCTGGTCCCAGATATAGCATCGGAGTCAATGATAACCGGAGCGGTTCCGGTTGAACTCAAGGTAAGCGATTTTGTAGCCGAAGAACCGACCGTCACATCATTAAAACTCATGGCGGTAGCACTCAGGGTCAGTTGTGGACTGGGAGCAGGCGTCCCTGTGCCACTTAGACTGACGGCTGCCGTCGCATTTGTGGATGCGTTGCTGGTGATGGTCAAATCGCCCGTCACAGTACCGGATGCAGAAGCCGTGAACTTCACCAGCAGTGTTACCGTCTGACGAGGATTCAGAGTGACCGGGAAGGTTGCTCCCGAAATTGAGAATTCCTTGCCGCTGATCGTGGCCGAGTGAATCGTCACCGGAGCTGTCCCGGAAGAACTCAGCGTGACCGACTGCGAGGACGATGACCCCACCGTCACATCGCCGAAATTAACGCTCGTTGGACTCACCGTCAACTGTGAAGTCAAATCTTCCGTACCGGTGCCGCTCAGGTTGACGATAGCGTAGCGGGTTTTGTTGTAGCGTATCTTGAGCTGGCCGGAGACTGCACCAGCTGAACCCGGAGTGAATTTAACGTGTGCTGTCACCGACTGTCCAGGATTGAGCGTAAGTGGCAACGCTGGTCCAGACGCCGTGAATCCTGCACCGTCGATGTAGCCCCAATCAATCGTTGCCGGAGCTGTCCCGGTAGAAGTCACTGTAAGTGCCTCTGTAGATGACGAGCCTACAGCCACATCGCCAAAACTTACGCTTGCAGGGTTGATGGTCAGCTGAGCCTGAGACGAAATGGTAGTCGCTGAGCTTCCATAGCCGCTGATCGAGATCTGCGCGACTGGTTTCGCTGTGGCGTCCATCGCCGTTAATACGCCGGAATAGTAGGTGGCGCCACTGGGTTTGAAACTTATGTCAACACTATAAGTAGCGCCTGCCGCAATGGTAACGGGAAGCTTAACAGAACTGCTGATCGAGAATGTCTGGCCTGACATGTTCAGAGAAGCAACATTTATCGGCTCAGAACCAGAATTGAGAAGTGATACCTTGGTGTTCGCTGCTTGTCCTACGGATACATCGCCAAAATTGATGGCCTTTGGGGAAACAACAAGTAAAGAGGCCGCATCCGCGCTGGACGCCAAACCATTGAGTGAGTATCCGCAGCCAGAAGTAAGCAGGAGAAAACAGCAGGCCAACCCAATGATGATACTGCCGCACCAGCCTCTGGATGTGAAATGCTGCGAGTTACTGTGAATGCGCCGCAGGACCGGTCGCAAGCGGCCACTGCGTATAGGAGTATGTAATGAAGCGCCTTCGGAGCCCAGCGGGGGAGAAATTAATTGGGACACCAGCCTCACCTCTGCAAACGTTGAATTTTCCCAACGGCAGATCAAATGCGACAGTGATGGGGTGAAATGTCATATAAGGCCCCTCAGGTTCACGCTCTGGCTGGTTTTTGGATACTGCTCTTGGTAAAACCTGATTGTGTTTTCGAGCCTGGAACTTTAGAGCGGTCGACCCGGTAAGATGAAATTGAGGTTGCTCTGTAGCTCAACGGGAAAGCAACACAGGACGGAGTTCAGCGTAAGACACCTGCTCCGATACAACTTTGATGCTACTACTTTTGAAAATCTACCCGCGGACTG
>DATAQW010000323.1:0-37812 GCA_036264445.1 Pseudacidobacterium sp. | reverse complement strand
CCGTCTGCTGCTGGTCGACCAGAAAGACATCTGCTTCGCTTCCATTGATGAAGGTGTAATTACAGTCGTAACGCCTACGCTCGAAGGCCAGTCAAAATGCCGCACGCTGGAAGAATTGCTCGATCAGCTTGATCCGTTGATTTTCTGGCGCGCGCATCGCTCCTATGTGGTCAACATCAACCATATTAAGGAAGTCGTGCCGTGGTTCAAGAGCAGCTATCAGCTGCGCATGGATGATAAGAAACAGACGGAAATTCCTGTGAGCCGAGCGCAGACACGGCGTTTGCGCGAGTTGTTCAAGCTCTAGAAACTAGCAGAGCCCCAAAGCACACTAATAAATCCGCAAAAGGATTTTTTTCGCTGGAGAGAAATCAACGTGCAGGCATTGCTACCGGCGGCAGATTGTAGATCTCAATCACGCCGTCACGCAGTATAGCGAACCGCGACCCGTCGGGAGAAAGTGCGTAATTCTGTCCTGCGCTGAGAATCGGAGTTGCATTCTTCACTAACTGCAGCTTGCCTGTATCCGTGTCAAACACCCCGATCATCTGGTTCACGATGGATGTTTCATCAACGGGCTCCATGATGCCTACCGGATGTGAGACCTGTAACGAACTGTAGGCGAACCGGCTTCCATTCTGCGCAAGCTGAAAAGTAGGCCAGATGTAGCGGCTCTCCCAACGTTGCTGCCAGAGAGTTTTCCCTTCCAGATTAACTGCACTGACCTGGTGATCGTTGCTGGAGCGCGGGCATGCGAAAATCAACGCCACATCGGACCGGATTGCCTCTTCCGATGGATGGCAGGAAGATTCAATTTCTGTAAGCTCGCGTGGTTCTCCTTTAAATGGGAGATAGCGGATAATCCATTTGTCGCGATTTCCGGGTACCGCCTGCAAACGTCCTTCTCCCATCATGGGGATATCGACGGCGTTGAGCGTTTCAGCGTGTGCAATCATGGCGCGGCTATCCGTATTCAGGATAAATATCTGCACCGGCTTTTCGTCAGGCTCTGCATCTCCCAGATCGCCCGATGCGCTGGCCAGCGTTTGGCGACTTTCTTTTTTATCCTCCGCCTCGATGGCTATCAGCTTACGGTCAGGTGATATCTGCACTGAATCGAGCGGAGCGTCGCTATTGATAAAGGGATGCAGTTGCAACGTAGCATCTGTGATAAAAAGCGTACTGCGCTGCCGTACAAGGAAATGCCCGCCAGACAGCCGCCACAGATACCGACCATGATCGTGCATGCGCCATTCAGTCTTCGCAACCACATTGCCGCTCGGCAATTCAAGCACGGCAGCGCGGATGGTTTGGTCCTCGTCTGTTGGCCGGGAATCAGGTGTTCGCTTCATCAAGCCAGAGAGACGAAAGGTGAACAACAAATGATCGTTATCGATGAAATCGAGGGAAATCGAGGAAAGCCGCGCGGTTAGATAGAAGGCGCTCGGCGCAGAATACCCCAGCTGCTCAACTGGAATGCGCAGATCGGGCTTTGGGCCGGAATCATTCTGTTTCGTGCTGGCGCCATAAAGTAGCGGAATGCCCAAAATCGCTGCCAGCACTAACGTCTGCATCAGCATTTTCGCCAAATGTAAGCCTCGTTGCACGCCGTCCCCTGAACGGACTATCTCTCAACCACACCATTTTGCTACAAAGAGTGAACCATATGTCCTGCTTTAGCGTATGTTTGTGATAACGCAAAACCTGAAAGTCTCTCGTTTACGAGGCCTGTATGTACCTGACCCGCTTCTCCCTGCTTTCCAGCCTGCTTCTTGCCGGATCTTTCGCAACTTTCGCACAGAGTGCACCAGACGCGCAAAAGAACCTAAAAGCGCTTGACCCCACACTGCTGGATACAAGTGTTGATCCGTGCGTGAACTTCTACCAGTACTCCTGCGGTGGATGGCTGAAGCAGAACCCGATTCCGGCAGATGAATCTTCTTATGGCCGCGGCACGGAGCTGGAAAACCAGAACCGGCTGGTGCTTAAGTCGATTCTTGAAAAAGCGGCTGCAGGTGGCTCTGAACGTACCCCCAACGAGCAGAAGATTGGCGATTATTACGCGTCGTGCATTGATACCAATGCAGTTAATGAGGCCGGATTAAGGCCGATCCAACCGGTGCTCGACAGAATCGCAGCGCTGAAATCGAAAAACGATCTGCCTGAACTGGCCGCATACCTCGACAGTATTGGTATCGGCAGTTTCTTCGGATTCAGCAGCGATCAGGATTTCAAAGATGCGACACAGGAAATTGCGGAATTCGACCAGGCGGACCTTGGGCTTCCCGAAAAAGGCTATTACGAGCGCACAGATGAGAAATCAGTAAAGCTGCGCGATCAATATAAAGAGCACGTAGCACGCACATTTGAACTGCTCGGTGAGTCAAAGGCGCAGGCAGCGAAAAACGCTGATACAGTTCTGACAATCGAAACCGAGTTGGCGAAGCACTCTCTCAGCAATGTGGAGCGGCGCGACCCGCAGGCGCTTTATCACAAGCAGACGCTGGCAAAATTCGACAGCAGCACACCGAATTTCGCTTTTACACGCTATCTGAGGGCACTGGACACGCCGCCGGTCGATTCGCTCAATGTCACCGTGCCTGAGTTCTTTAACGGCTTGAATCAGGTGTTGGCAAATGCCGATCTTGATTCGATCAAGATCTATCTGCGCTGGGCGGTGATCCGGCAAACGCCTGGAACAGCATTGCCAGAGGCACTCGATGAAGAGTCGTTCAACTTCTACGGAAAAATTCTGGAAGGCCAGCCCGAACAGCAGCCACGTTGGAAGCGCTGCGTTCGCGCAACAGACCGAGCGCTTGGCGAAGCGCTGGGACAGGTTTACGTTGCGCAGCGCTTCAGCCCGGAAGACAAGCAGCGCACGCTGGAACTGACGCATGACATCGAAGCCGCAATGGGCCGCGACATCGACCAGCTTGACTGGATGAGCGACGCCACCAAGGCCCGCGCAAAAGAAAAGCTGCACGCCGTCGCCAACAAAATTGGATATCCCGATAAATGGCGCGATTATTCAACCCTGACTGTCGTTCGCGGAGATGCGCTCAGCAATGCGCAGCGCGCTGATACGTTCGAAGTCAAGCGACAGATCGACAAAATCGGCAAACCTGTCGATCGCGGCGAGTGGGGTATGACTCCGCCGACGGTGAACGCTTACTACAACCCGCAGATGAATGACATCAACTTCCCTGCCGGCATTCTACAACCGCCTTATTTTGATCCAAGCCAGAATAACGCTGTGAATTACGGCGATGCCGGCGGCGTGATCGGACATGAGTTGACGCACGGCTTTGATGACGAGGGACGTCAGTTTGATGCTGAAGGCAATCTCAAAGAATGGTGGACGCCGGAAGACGGAAAGAAATTTACCCAACGAGCCGACTGCGTGGTGAAAGAGTACGACGGATTCGTCGCTGTCAATGAGCTGCACGTAAACGGCAAGCTGACACTGGGAGAAAACATTGCCGATCTTGGCGGATTGAAGCTCGCTTTCCTTGCCTATCTGGATCGGGCACAGAAGAGCGGCATGGATCTAACCAAGAAAGGCGATACCGAATATGGCGGCCTCACACCCGCTCAGCAGTTCTTCGTTTCCTATGGGCAAGGCTGGTGCCAGAATAATCGCCCTGAAGATCTCCTGCTGCGGGTGCAAACCGATCCGCACTCACCGGAAGATTTCCGTGTGAACGGCGTGGTCGTAAATCTGCCCGAATTCCAGAAAGCCTTCGGCTGCAAAACCGGAACACCTATGGCCCCAGCCTCCCGTTGCGCCATCTGGTGACTGCGCGTCAAGCGATACGCGCGGATTGCGCGCCATTCTTGTCTGTTTGCAGTATCAACCTTAATGGCGCTCCCGTTGGTCGCTCCAGACCAGCCGGTCCCGGCATCCTGCCCTGAGCGACAGCCGGAGAACGACTTCAGCACAGAGCTGATTTGCTGCCCTCCGGGCATTAAGTGATGCACCATAAAGCCACTCGAATTTAGCAGCAAGAATCGGAGGGCACGGATCCTCCGCTTATGCCACATTAGAAGAATGCCCTCCGTCGCAACAGGATCAGTTGAAAAATCGACGCATGCCCTTGTCGGCTACGGAGCGTGTGCTTTAGCAGGATGCCTTTGGGGCACAGGCTTTTTCTTTGGCAAGATTGCGCTGGCCGAAATGTCGGTGGCGCACATGGTGTTCTACCGGTTTCTGTTTGCCTGTTTCCCCCTGTTGCTGGTGCTGCGGCGGCCACGGTTTACTCAGCGTGAATGGTCACTGCTGCTGGTGGCTTCGTTTCTCGGCATTCCTGTGCAGTATCTGTTGCAGTTTCAAGGGCTGTCATTAACAACCGTGAGTCACGCTGCCTTGATGGTTGGCACCATGCCGGTGATTCTCGCAGTGGGGGCATCGATTTTCGCTCATGAACGACTTGACTGGATGGGTTGGATAGCTCTTGCCGCATCAACGGCCGGCGTGTCGATGATCGTTCTTGGCGGGCACTCCTCTGCTTCCGCTCACGGGCCGACCTTGGCCGGCGATCTGCTTATCATCGTCTCGCTGTTGATTGCGCTGGCATGGGTATTGCTGAACAAGCATCTGATGCGAACAAACTCACCTATGCAAGTCACTGCCTACGGCTTGTTGACAGGATCGGCCATGCTGTTCGCATGGGTATTGCTGCGCAAAGGCATGCCGCCCGTGCATGGCGTAAGCACTCGCGCCTGGCTGGCACTGATTGCCAGCGGGCTTTTCTGCAACACCTGCGCCATACTGCTCTGGAATGTGGGCATTCATCGTGTGCCTGCATCACGGGCTGGGGTTTTTCTGAATATCGAACCAGCTCTTGGCTCTATACTGGGTGTCAAGCTTCTGGGTGAAAGACTTGGCCCACTTGCGTGGATCGGTGGCGGATTGATTCTTGCAGCCGCGATCACGCTGACCAGCGGCGGCAAAGGCGCGGGAGAAGTTGTTGTTGAGTAACTGCCCCTGACTGTTTCTAATTACTGTCTCTTCATAGACTTACCCATATTCTCCAACCTCCTGCGCCTCGCGCGAGAAAATACTTTCGCTGACTAAGTGCTTCTGTGGTAACGTCTTGGCGGATTCAGAACTCGCCCGTACAAGGAGGATTCGTCTGTGTCGTCATTGATTCGGCGTTCGATTGCGGAGTTTCTGGGAACATTCTGGCTGGTCTTTGGTGGTTGCGGAGCAGCTTTGATTTCAGCGGCGTTCCCTCAGTTGGGGATCGGCTTTCTAGGTGTCGCCTTTGCCTTTGGTTTGACTGTGCTGACCATGGCGTTTGCCATTGGCCATATTTCCGGCTGCCATCTCAATCCTGCAATTTCCTGCGGACTGGTAGCTGGCAAGCGCTTCCCGGTAAAAGATCTGCCTGCTTACATCATTGCCCAGGTGCTGGGAGGAATTGCTGCGGCGGCGGTTCTCTATCTCATCGTTACTGGCAATCCTTCTTTTGACGCGGCCACCAGCAGCTTTGCCTCAAATGGCTATGGCTCGCATTCGCCAGGTGGATACAATCTGCTGGCTTGTTTTGTCGCTGAATTCGTACTCACCGCTGCGTTTGTCTGGGTCATTATGGGCTCGACAGATAAGCGCGCTCCTGCAGGCCTTGCTCCTATCGCGATTGGTCTGTGCCTCACGCTGATTCACCTCATCAGCATCCCGATCACGAATACATCTGTGAACCCGGCGCGCAGCACGGGCCCCGCGATCTTTGCGGGCTACTGGTGGCCGTTGCAACAGTTGTGGCTCTTCTGGGTCGCTCCGATTCTTGGCGGCGTAGCTGGCGGGTTTGCTTATGCCGTTCTGATGGAAGAGAAACAGTTGTCATAATCACAAAGCAATTTACTTCAAAGGCGCTGGAACTTCCGGCGCCTTTTCTGTTGTTTGCGAGCAATGCAGAATGTCTGATGTTTTGAAGTCGCTGTCTTTGTCTTTGCGAGATTCCCACGAGATATCAAGGGATTTCGATCCAATAACAGTGTAGACAAAGCGATTTTCCGGCAACGGTTGTGCGTAGTGCGCTTCTGTGCTGGTAAAGATCAGCTTTGTATCCTGCCACCCGGAGCTACTGTAACGCGCATATCCAAAGTTGTTTATATCCTCGTTGATATAGAGTTTCTGGACTGGATCGTAGCGAATGAGATAACGGCTTAGATATCCAACCGGCTCAATATCTGTTTCTGAAAGTTGCAGCCATGCACCACCAAGAACCGGCTCGCCTGTGTAGTGAGAACGGTGCGCCGCGCCGTTTACGAATTGCCCTTTGCAATCCCATTCGCCAATAAAAGTGAATGCGTGTGGCCCTGCTGGAAATGACTGCTGTCCTCTAGCTATGTGAACAAAACGAAGAAGCAAGGCTGGAACAGGAATGATCCATGAACGCATAGTGGAACTCTATATCTCCCATCGTCATATACAGTGCAAGTTGAGATAAACCGTTCACTTCAAACGTCAAGCCGTTCGAAGCCACTGAGCGCCTGATTTGATTTCATAGCAATTTAGTAAATCAAATTAGCTAGACTACCCGATCACAATAACAGTAAATCCGCAAGTAATTCTGCAACGGACAGTGCATCCAGTGCACTACTCCATGTTCTCCTCCTCAGGCCTCTGGGTCCCCGGGCCAACTAAAACAATTCGAATCCAATTTCAATTTCACGAAGGAACTAGAAACGATGAATCACCGTATGTTGTCTATCGTTTCGGCTCTGGTGCTTGCTGCGCCTGTAATCAGCTCGGCACAGCAGCTGAAGCCGAATGAACTCCCAACTAACCTGCCAGGAGCCACCACGATTGCAGCGCCTCCCACGGGCTTCGATCCGCTGACGGCCTCCGATCAGGACCTTGAATATTATGGCTACCCGCCACGGCCCAATGAAGCTGAAGCTCCGAAGGCCTTTGCGACGTGGAGCAAGGCAATGGCTGCGTCGAAAAAGCGCATCATGCCTAAACTCGAAATGACCAACAACTTCGCTGGCCCACCAAAGATGAAGGCCGGAGCTGTCCCTCCTGGAGGCAGCGCGGCTACTTCCTATAACTGGAGTGGCTATGTAAATACCAATGGAGTTACGAGTTATGGCAACTCCTCTTACTACTTTATTTTTGCCGACTATGTTGTGCCTGTTGCCCGCCAGGCCTATGGCGCATGCACAGGAAGCTGGGATTATGTAGTGACCTGGGTCGGCATCGACGGATGGGGATCGGGCGACGTATTGCAGGCTGGCAATGAAGCTGACGCCTATTGCAGCGGCGGCTCGACTTCGACCTACTACTCTGCATGGTATGAGTGGTATCCCTATGGCTGGACTCGCATTCCAAGCCTTCCCATCGCGCCGGGCGATGATCTGTTTGTTGAAGTGTGGAGCACTTCCTCCACCGCTGGCCACGCATATCTTGTAAACTACAACACTGATCAGTATGTGACCATCAACTTCTCAGCACCTTCGGGAACCCACCTCGTTGGCAACAGCGCTGAGTGGGTTGTGGAGCGTCCGGGTGTTGGCGGCGGGCTAGCAACGTTGAGCAACTATATCTCGGATTACTTCTCCGATAGCTATGCGTATAACTTCAACTACAACGCATTCGACCCAGGCAGCGCTAGCTCGTTCCCGGTAACTATGCTGGACAACAACGGCTATGCCATTTCGTATCCGACGCTTCTCGGTTCGAACGCGATCTGGATGCAGGATGAAGGCTCAGCACGATAGTAGTAGTTTGCGGGTATGAACTTATTTCGTCCATTGTTGCAATGGCGGCGCCAGAATGCGTCGCCATTTGTTTTGGAGTGCCCAACTCAGGTTCGCCATTCGAGTTGAATAACTCAGAAATTGTAGCGCGTAGCTGCCGTGGCCTGGATGCGCGCGATCCAGGGGCGCACCCACCTGCCAAAGCTGTATTGGCGTATCCAATCCTTTTCGGTCAGCATAAACGGTTCGTAGCAGCCGATAGCTGGCTGACTGCAATGCTCAATCGGGTGCAGGTCCACTGCGAAGGGAGTTATTTGCGATCCCTGCGGTGCAGGCGCGCTACTATTGTCTCCGCGGATATATTGCAGCTGCTTTTCCCACTGCTCAGCGCCCCAGGCAGGGTAGTTATGGAACGTTGGGATTGGAACCAGGTCGAGCACGCTGCGGTAGTTCGGCGGACGCACCCCGGTCAATCCCGCCCGCCATAGGTCCTTGATCGATTCCTCCGTCGCTTCCACGACGGCGTCATGAGTTGCGGCCCAATGTGAATGGGAGGCCAGCTTCTCGTTGCTGCAATTGTCTCCACAGGCGATCCACGGCTTTGCTCCGGGCTTCTTATTTTTCACCTCTACGCCGAAATAGTTATCGAGATCATGCCATGCGAGCGAACGCGCATGGGCGCGGACCTCTCCCAGTTCTCCCCATGTCGCCCCCAGCACAGCGCCGCGGAGCAGGCTGGCTCCTGAAGGCAGCTTATCCAGCCTTACACCAACTTCCTGAAGAATCTCCTTCCTGGGAGTTACCGCATGCCCGGAAGAAAATGCATCGGTCAGGAAATGCTCAGAAAAAGCGTTACGAGCAAGGCCCTGGCGGGCCAACGCGTGCGCATTCTGTATCTCGGTTTCCTTATGCTCTTTCTCCGCGTTGAAGCGCGCCTGGTATCGATTGAGCAGCGCATCGGCGGCAGCATAGTCACCGCGATCTAAGGCGGCGCGCCCGCGCTTCAACAGGGGATCAATGCTGGCAATCCAGTCCTTTACTTTTTTCAACTGAGCGTAAGCCGTCACCATCTCTCCCACAGCAGTATCATGCTGCGGAATCCACGCATGGATATTGTCCGGCGTGAAATGATGAAAATTGCGCGCGTCCAAGGCTGCCTGTCCCACAACGCCGGGTCGCTTGCCACTCTCGTGGATCAGGTCCTCAAATGTCTGAAAGAAATCCCCATCAGCCACGATATCGCCATATTGCTTCGTGTTCGAGCCAATCGGCAGCTGAGCTCCGCCCTGAAGGGTCCGGTAGAGATTCGAGCTCTCATAAGCCGGCCCGGAGAACTTCTTCTTTACGTCTTCATAGGCTGTTTTGCCGATCTCCTCGTGCTCCGCTGTCGAAAACCTCTGCACCGTCCGCGAGTCCGCCGCGCCATCGGCCTGCTGAATCACATGCGCCAATTCATGGGCCAACAGACGCAGTCCTCTGCCCGAACGGGGCGCATACTGGCCTGCGCCAAAAACCACGTGCTCTCCCGCGGTATAGGCCCGTGCTGCAAGCGCATGTGCCGACTCTGCAGCCTGAGAACCGGTATGGACACGCACCCGGCTGAAATTGCGGCCAAACTTCCTCTCCAGATAGGCGCGCGCATGCGCGTCGAGCGGACTTCCCGGCGATGCGAGCGCATCTTCCATCAGTTCTGTGCTTCCTGTCAGTAACCCGTCCCCAGAATAGTTCCCGGAGCGGACTGGCGATGTCATTCTCATTTGCATCGCCTGTGAAGCCATATGCTCCGCATCGCGTTCGTGCGCATCGCCGGGCCGGCTCAGGTGTAGTCCAGGTGCAGGAGCATGATTGCCGGCGATTGATGGCTGGGCGGGATTGAGTTTTGGCGAAAGCGCGCCGCGGCGTTCATGAATCGCGCTCTGCCGCCGCGGAGCGCGTGCCCGCGATTCTCTTGCCGATGTATGCGTCAGCAATTCTCGTTCCTCCCGCTCTCCCCGCACTGTATCTGGATGATGGTTATTTCCTTACATCAAAACTTCCCCGGAGTTCCATGACATGAGCCAAACCATCGAATCGACTCGCCGACCATGCTGCATGTTGGAAGCGGTACAGTAGTCACACCTACCCATGCTGGGAAAGGAGCCGGTCCCGATGGGCAGCAGCAGCTCGCATAAGCATCCACATGATCCTTGAAGATAACAGGAGTCAAATTATCGACAACAAATTTCTTATACTCCGCAATATCAATCGGATTCAGGCTGCTCTCCAGGCCTTTCTTCGATGCAGCAAGCGCTTTTAATGCGGGAGAAGCTGACGCCATACGATCCTGAAGAAATTTGCGGATACAGTTGTATTCGGGAGCACCGGGGGTTGTGCTGCATGCACAGGTCGCATTATCGACATATGCAAGAGGCAGCCACCAACTATTCGCTGCGTATGCTCCACATACCGTTGGAGGAACACCCGCGGCAGGAGTGCAGCCCGTTGGCGGAGGCGGCGTTGTGGTCGTAGTGGGTGCTGCCGGATGCCAATCGATAAATACGCTTCGTCTCTCTTCCCTGTTGCCCGCGGTAGCACCGTGCTCGAAGAGACGCATGGTGACAGTCTTGCCCGTGCGCGCGAACTCAGCGCTCAACACGGATTGTGCCTCAATCGCCCTTGCACAGGAAAGGCTTTCGTTAAATGCAGCATCGCCTTCTTCGCTGGCGAAGCCATGAATATCCAGTGCGTCACCAGAAGGGATTGTGGCGGCGAACATGCGCAATCGCACAGTTTCATCTGTAGGTGAATCGGGAGGCTTGCGAAGCTCATCGCACGTAACTTTGAAAAGGAAATGGTCGCCAAGAATATCGCCTTCAACGCCCGTGCAACCTCCAGGATGTCCGATGGCAGCAGGACCGCAAGCGCGTTGTATGGAGCTTGGTGCCGATGTAAGGTGCGCGCCTGGTGCATTGGTGTTTCCTGTAACAGCCATCGCTGCGGCATCGGCTTCCCGCTCCTGAACGCTGTCACATGGGCTGATAGCAAGGTCCGATGAACTCCCGCCAACTGCATTCTCTTGCTGGATTACATGAGTCAACTCATGTGCGAGGAGAGCGTTGCTTTGCTTTTCACCAGGCCTGTATTGACCTTGCGCAAAGACTACATTGCGGCCCACAGTGTAGGCCAATGCCCCTACAGCCTGTGCTGATCTTGCTGCTTTTTCATCTGTGTGAATTCGCACATGAGCAAAGTTGCTGCGGAAGTTTGGTTCGAAGAAGGAGCGTACCGGCGCTTCCAACGGACGCCCGGACGAGCGCAACACGTCATGCACAATCGCTGGTGCTCGGTTCGTCGTGCCTGCTCTTGCAGCTTTGCGCTGCAGCAACTCGCCCTCGCGCTTCTTCTTGCACTCTTTGCATTCCATGGCTGACCCGTCGCACGCACACGCGCGCTGAAGCCTCTGTCCTGCCAGCGTCGTCTTCGGCTTTATACGTGGAGGTTCCGGCATGTTGGTCTTGCATGCAGCCTTCACTTGCTCTTTCGATTCGCTCATGGGAGCCAGAAGCATATCGCTACCCGCTTTCGATATTTGCACCCAGGAAGATTTACGGCCCGTACGAGCGACGTCTCCGGATACGGTCCGCAGCTTCCACATACGATGGCCTCAGGGCGGCGGTGACTGTCGGCGTCGCCATGGCCAGCAATTCGAAAAGTCTGCGCACTTTGTTCACATCGGAAAGCGCGGCGAAGGCTGGTGTGATGGTCAGCGTCGCCGGATTGCCCACTGCCCACGACTCGAATGCCGCTCCGCCTGCAGGCAGTTTAGTGATCGTGACCGGGATGGTATAGACTTGGTACATCATCGTGTTGTAGCGGTCGTAGATGCCCGCAAGCTTCAGCTTGTCGTCATTCACGGGAGACGTAAAGGGAGCTGCAGCGCCGGGATCGGTCAGTCCAAATAGTATTGCGATGTCGTGCATCACATCCCGTCCCCAGCTCGCCGCAGGCCACGCTACCGGAGGTGGTCCTACCTTTGTTTTCACATCGTCGTATAGGAAGCCGATATCCTGCCTCGCCGTCACCGCCCATTTTTCTAAGAAAGCGACCGACTTGCAGGTCACTGGGTCGGCCAGTGGGCAGCTCCCCACGCCCGTCACAACGTCGCCCGGTGTTGGACCAATCGGCACACTGTTCGCAGTGTGCAGGTTGCGCACCAGCAGGACAAAGCTGTCCGTGTTCCGCAACGCATCCGCCGCACTGAGCGAAATAACTCCCCGCTCCACGCCATAAGCAAGATCCACGGTCTGGAGAGCAGTCGTCCCATGCGATCCCTCATGGATCAACAGCTGGGCACGCTTGTTCACATCCGGCTCGGACAAAAAGCCGGGGCACAGCGTCATCATGGCCTTGCTGCCTGCTGTCCCGCACGGATCAGCCGCAGGAACGCCGATGCCGATGCCGCAGTTATAGCCGTCCTGTCCGCAGCCGCCATCGCAGGCGTTGTGGCAGCGCATCTGCGAGGACATGGCCGTAATGTGGTCGCGGAGCCCTGTGAGTTTGGTCTTTATGGTGGCCGCAGGAGCGGTACTGCCGAACAGCGTCGTAAGCAGAGACGTAGCGTTGGCAGAAAGCGGCGCGTTGAGTCCGGTGATCGCCGCGTTCACCATGGCAAGCGCACGCGTCTGCGCCGTCGGGAATGCCGTAGCTCCGCACGCCGTCGAGACCCCTCCTGTGCAGGAAGGAACAGAAGAAACCGGAGGCGGAGCGGCAGTCGGCGCCGCCAGCACTTCAACTCTTCGCAGCTGGCGGTAATCAATCCGCCCAATGCCGGATGAAGGCTGCGGTGTCACCGTCTTCGCAGCTGTGTGCGGCGGCTTGTTTGCGCTCAAGGCCGTGCTTACCTTCGTCGCGCGGCTTGTCGCCAGCGCTGACGGCTCATCTTCGCTGCGGAAGCCGTTCAGCACCACCGGTACGGCCGGTGTAACGCTGGAGACAATATTCGGAATCTTGGTCTGTTCGCCCGCATCCACCGCGTCGCTGTTGCGATCGAAGTAAATATTCATTGTGTCGCCGGGTGCGTTTAGTTTTCCGGATACAGTGAAGTCCGCGGGTGTGGTGGCCACTCGGGCAACATGCTGGCTGGCAATTCCATCGACGTTGACGCTCCTTCCGGCGATCGCGGCCTCGGCAGCGCGATCCGCAGCATGCTCCAGGCCACTTTCAGACATCGATGATCTCGATGCAATGCCGCCATTGCTCTGCTGCACGACATGTGCCAGTTCATGGCCCAGCAGCCGCCTTCCCTCGTCTGTATGCGGAGCATAGCGCCCTGCATCAAATGCCACGTTGTGACCTACCGTATATGCAAGCGCATTCACCGCCCGCGCCGACTCGGCAGCGAGTCCTCCCGTGTGCACGCGCACGTGGCTGAAGTCATGATGGAAACGCGGCTCGAAGAACGAGCGTGATGCCCGGTCAAGCGGCTGGCCCGAGGAGCGCAGCGCCTGCTGAACAATGGGCGGTGCGCTCAGGCCGGGTGACGCTGCGCCACTGATCTTTCGCTGGGGCATGCCTTCTTCGTGTTTCTCTTTGCACTTCTCGCACTCGCCACCCATGCCGCCACAGGCGCATTTTCGTTGGAGCCTTGGAACTGTCGCCGGTGTATTTTGCTTGTGCAGCGGCCACGGCTGGCGGGACATACCCGAGCGCATCTGAACCGGGAGAGCAGAATGTGAACGCGGGACTTGATCGGTTGCCCGCCGCGTGTGCGAGTGAAGGGCGGCTTCTTTTCCCGGTGCGTCAGTTGTCGGGGCCTGTAGCATATCGATTCCCTTTCACCCTCAGGGCTTGATCCATTCTCCTTCAAGCACGTTTGCATTGAGATCTCTCAGCGCGCCAAGAAGTCTCTCCGCCTCGGTTCTGTCTTTGCCTGTTGCGGTTGCCACCGAAGCAAAGTTGACAATCGCGGCCAGTGCGTCCTTGCGCGACATCTTCGAATAGTCCGGCGCTTTGGTAGTTCCATAGCCCGCTTGGACCGCCGTGCCGTAGCGCTTCCAGAAATTCGAGACCATTCCCGGCCAGAAGCGCAGCCGGTACGACTGGTCGGCATGAAGCTGCGCATAGTCATGGTCGGCTCCCGTGATTTCGCTCACGTGCAGCGACGCGATCCGCGCCTGCTGATAGTACTCGAACAAATCGCCGCTGTGGGCGTCCCTGTCCACCTTGTTGCCGTTAAAGTATTCGTTGAACTTGGCCTCATTGGTCCTCAGTCCTGACATAATCGCCTTGGCATCGACCGGATCATTTGTCTGATACACACCCATGGCCCAGGTCGCCTGTGTATCCGGAGGCAGAGGCATCGTGGTTGGGTCTTTGTCGGTGAGAGTTGTCCATTTCGCAAGCGCAGCCGCCGCTCCAGCCCCGGTAGGACAAGTCGCGCGCGTCCAGCCCCAGAACGTGTGCATGTTGGGGTAGGCCTTCTGATAAATATTCGTGATCTGGTCCTTGTCGCCTGCCAGGCAGGCGAGCACGAGAAGATGCTTGGTCTGGCCCGCGGCCTTGGGGAAAATCTGTGCTAGTTTGATTAGCGCGTCGAAATAAATTGCCCCTTTTACCTCCTCGTTGTAGATTTTGTCCCCATAGCTGTGCCCAGACAGAACAACGCGGGACATGCGGTCCACTCCATCCGCCTCCGTCGCCGCGTATACGGAAATCACGTGGACAAGATCGTCGCGGTTCTGAGTGCTCTGAGCGGAGATGAGCTTTTTCAGCGCATCAGCATCGTCAGACTTGGCCAGTTTCAGGCTGTCCACGAAGGCATTAATGCCTGAGTCCTGCGTGAGGTCGTATGTAACACCGCCCACCTGAGTCTTTTCCTCATGTTCGGTAACCGTCACCGTAGTCACTTTCACCGAGGTCCCCGCATACGTGCTTCGGAGTTGCTGCACCTCCGGCATGTAATTGTTCATTCCAACGTAAAGGATGTTTCCCCCGGTAATTGGCGAACGGTGCAGGTGCTGGCCGCGCTCTGCCCGCGAGTATCGGAAACCTCCATGCCTGGATGCGCGGCCTGGATATTGCTTCGCGCCGCCCTGCTGAATCACATGGGAAAGCTCATGCGCCAGAAGCTTCCGGCTCTCCATGCTTTCTGCCGAATACTGCCCCGCTCCAAAGACAACATGCTGGCCTGCGGTGTAAGCCAGTGCGCGGACAGCTTTCGCCGATTCCGCCGCGTGGGCATCATAATGCACCCGCACACCGCTGAAATCAAACCCGAAGCGCGGCTCCATAAAACTGCGAAGTGTGCCACTCAGAGGTTCCCCAGGCGTGTTTAACACTTCATGCACCGCTGAAAGACCACCACCCGGTGAGCCGTCAACCTTCTTGCGCTGGACCTTCTTCTCTTCTTCTTCGCAATGCGAACATTTGCGTAATAGCGTCCTTTCCGGCGGACGTGAAGAACGAGAGCTCGCCTCATTCTTCCCGGCTGGCATGCGCATCACATGCTCAGCCATCCAGTCTGCTTCCCGCTCATACTGGTCACCGGGCTGGCTGATCCTCAGTTTCGTCTGAATCACAAGTCCCGGCCGGGCCGTCCCGCGCAGATCTTTTTTTCGCGGAGTGCCCGAAGGAACTACCTTTGTCGCCGGGAACAACGCAAAGGCGTTGTAGCGCGGATACAGTTTTCGCTCCTTATCAGGAGGCGCCGCGCCGCGCCGCGCTTCAGATTTTTCCGGCGAACTTGTGACTGGCGCTGCAAACATCTTCTGTCCTAAAGCTGCAAGTTGTATGTGATCCAGTCCGGAAGCGCCGGTGTCGCCGCTGTCCGGGGTGGAAGAATGGCTGGACCTTGAATGATGTTCCCCGTTACCGCTGCCTCCGCAGCATTTGTGCCTTGAGATGTAGGCAGATCAATGTACAGGCTTGGCCCACCACGCTCGACGATAGTCGAAATGAAGTTCGTCAAATTGTTCATAATCTGGTTCCCGGTCACGATACAGCGATCGACCATTGCCAGGACCGTATAGGCCTGCGAAGCATTGCGCAGATCGTTGCCGGTGAGCATTAGGATGCCAAGTGCAGTCCCGGCTCCGCTTGTGAATCCCTGATTGGTAACTAACAGTGCGTTTTGGCTCCCGCCCTCGGCAACAACAGCTTCAATATGATTGTTCGAAATCTGGATGCTGAAGAGCAGCCCTGGTGAAAAGCTGATAATCCCGATCTCTTGAAGATTGCCCACCAGGCTGCCTATCGTCGTGGTGAGCGTCTCAGTTTTCCGCGCAGGTGGGGCCTCCGCAACTGGAGCATTCTCGCCCGCTGCTGCTGCCTGTGAGCGGAAAACATTGACGACTCTTTGCATAACATTTGTAGCTGGCTTGCCGGCTTTGTTGAGTGCAGGAGTTGTCGCTGAATTTACAACAGGAGCCGGATTCACAGCCGCATTTTGAGCTGCATGGATCAGAATGGTCTGCTGCGGCATGAACGACTGAGAGCGCGGATACAGCGTAGCGACGTTGATCGTGCGCTGAAGCGTGGGATTCAGAACTGCCTGCTGGACTTGTGCCGGTGCTTTCTGCAGACCAACAGAAGTTGTTGCCTGCGTGATAAGGCTGAGCGGAAGGAGCATGAAGCCGTTCACGCACGACTTCACCGTGTTCCCATCAAACCTACCCTGCCCTATCACCGTGCTGATTACAACGGGATAGGTGAGGTTCTGGAAATAATTGTCTGAAACCACAATGTTATCCAGTGACGACGGGACGAATTCCCCGGTCGTGCCACCGAAACTCGCCGAATAGGCCTGGACATACCCGTTGGCAATCGCCCCGGATAAGGTGTTTCCCGTGGTGTCCGTCATCGCGCTCACGCTGGCCGGCCCATTGAAAACGTTGCCCTGCAACGTGACGTTCGCGCAATCTGCGTTCGCAAGAATTCCATACGCAATCAACACATCGTTCAATTGGAGGGCGGGATAGTTGAAGATGCAGTCTTCAATTTGCAACCCATTGCAGCCTGAAACCATGAGCCCAACTGAAGTGTTCAGTTCAAAGAGGCTTGCCTCTCCGATCGCTCTGAGCGCCTCACGGTTCAGGCCCCCGAGAGTAGCGTTAGCCTGGAAAAGAAGGAACTGAGGCAATGCGAAAGTGAGCCCGCGGAAAGTAATGTTGCTCGAGTTGTTCAGTTGAATCAGTCCTTGTACAAAATTGATTTCAAAGCCCGCAGCCGCTGAGATCGTCGTTCCTCCACCACATGATTCAATCGTGATATTCGAGTGTTCCGGCCCCAGCACCAGCGGATTTGTGAGTTTATAGCTTCCGGGGCGCAGGCAGATGGTCGTGGGATTGCCGAAGATGAGCGCGGAGGCAGTTGTCGCATTCGTTCCCTCACTCGCGTCTGCTCCTCCTGACAATGTCGTTACGCCTTCAGCAGGAAGCGAAGCGCTTACTTTCGCCGGTGCCGAGGCCACAATCTCATACCCGAACTGCGCCTGAATCGAGTTCTGCAGGGTCCCCATATTCAGCCCGGTCACGGTCTTCGTCCAGGTGACAGTAAGCGCGAAGGTATCGGGGCTGCCAGTCTGCACATTCGAAATGGTCGCCTGGGTAAGGTTGCCGTCAACGCCGGGATTTCTAGCCTGCAGCGTGAAAACCAGCTGCTGGTTGGTGGTATCCATAATGTTTGCCTGTGCAGGAAGGCTCGCGGTGCCGGCAGTGAGTGTGACGGTCTGATTATTCAGAGGCGCGAGGCTTGTGTTCACCGAGCCGGTAAGAATATGCGCCAGCCCCGAGTTAGGCCCGCCCTCGTCATCGCCAATCACGCCTTCAATCGCCGCTGTCGTCTGGCCAAGGTAAATGTCTGTCTCCGTCACCGTCATATCGAAGGTTGGCGGCGTTGCATTCAGCTGAAAGTTGGAAAACTGAATCTGAATATTGTTCCCCGCCGCTCCCGGATTCGCAGCCATCACCAGCATCGTCTCGTGCGACGCCATATCAAGAATCGTCTGCAGCGTCTTCGTATTACTCAGGTCTTGCGGCGTCACAGTGATCGTGCAGCACCCCTGCTGCCGCTTCGACAGATTCACCAGATTGTCGAACTGGTTCCTGCAATCAGAGACCAGCCTGCCCACCTCATTCGACCATGCAATCACACCCAGCGGGCATGCCCACAGCCGCGGCCCCTCCGGCCGCTGCTGATTGCTCCAGTACCGCTCTGGATAAACCATCTGCGGTGTCGCCGGACGCACAGCAAAAAGCCAGTAGTCGCCCAGATGAAATGGCTGGTTACCAGTGATGTCAATCGTCACCGCCAGCCCCGTATCGCCCAGAGTTGCCGGTGTGCCCGGAGTAAAAACAACCTCCTGCTGCCACACCCGCAGAAAGAGCGGCAGTGAAGGAGAGAAATTTGAAGCAACATAATCAGCCGGTAATGAAAGGCCGGTCGGCACAACCACCGACTGCGAATCGGGGTTGTAGTTGCTGTCGAGCGTAAATACAAATCCGCTCAGGGCCGCCACATCCGCGCCGTTCGGAAGCTCAGCCGCAGTCCGCAGCACTTCCACTGCCTGCCCCTGCACAGGCTGGTGCGCGCTGTCGACAGGTGCCGACTGCAGAATCAGATTCTGCGGATTATTCGGGTCGATATTGATCCGGTAGAGAAACGACGCATCATCAAATCCCCACAGAAATTTCGGATTGCCGGTAATCGGATCAATGCCCGAAATCTGCACACGAATCAGCTGATTGTCAGGATCGACGTATCCGCCCTGAGCCTGCGGCTGGCACGGCGTTTGCACCGGCAGCTGGCTCGACGGCCCAACCGACAACGTGCTCCATGAAGTCAGCCGCATCGTGTCTGCATCAAACACCAACCCTTCTGTCGTCCACTGCGCCTCAGCTGCGTCCAGACCCGAGACGCAATCCGTCCCTGAGCACCTCACTCGCGCAATGCGCTGCAGAATACGTGTGCGCTGCGCCGTATCCGGCCCTCCCAGTGCTATGTCTTTCAGGTCAGGGTCTTCAACCGCACTTACTTCCTGCTCGCGCAGATACAGATAGACGAACTCATCGGTTGGCGGCGCCTGCGCCAGGCTGCTCAGGCTGACCCAGTCCGGATCTTCCGGCCCATAGTCCTGCCAGTCCGGCTGGTTGCTGTACTGCACCGGATCGAGGAGAGAAGCGCGGATCCCGCCGACATACATCGTGCCCGGCTGGACGTAGAAGTCATAAGGCGGGTTCGTCGGACTCTGCGTGAGCACAATACTGTATCCGTCATCGGGTGTCCCGCATGGGCCGACAAAGTCAAGAGCCTCATTGCGAGTCTCTTCTCCTGTGATCTGCTGCGCCTCATTCCAATCCGCCTCGAGCGTCACGCGCCCCTGCTGCATGACCACCGATCTGTACTGTTGCTTCGGATCGTAGGAAACCCGTGCTCTATCGCTTCCCATAACATCTCCCTCTTGCTTCCGCGTGCGGCTGTTGCTTCACGGCCGCATCTATATGGCGTTCCTGCCTAGGTCACATGGATCAGCACCGGGCTCAGTCCCAGCGGCATGAATTCCTGGTACTTCAGCAAAATGCTGCGTTCCTTGATCGGGTTCTTCTGGCTCGCGAAGGCTCCCATCTCCGAGCCATCCTGCGCGCCGGCAAGAATCGTGCCTGTGCCCGACACAATCTCGTTGTCTGCGCCGTCCAGCAGCTGCGCATACCCCGGCTGCCCAAAGTCTTGCGAGGTAAACAACGATGCTCCAGCGGGAATCTGCACCGACTCATACTGGCGCGGAATCACGCTGCCCGTTGACCACGCGCTGAAGCGCACGCACCCGTCCTGAAAATTCTCAACTGTTGTCACATCGCCCAGAATGCTCTCGCTTGCCTCCAGGCGATGGACGTACGCGCCGCCCATCAGCGTGCAGCGGCTCAGGTTCACCGTTCCGTTGTCAAAGGCCAGAGTCAGGTCAGCCAGCTCAATTGGGTAAGCCGCCTCCAGCAGCAGCCGGTTCAGATGCATCAGCTGCGACCCCGAAGGATTCGCCCCTAGCAGGACCTGCGTCTCCGTTGTTAGATTGACCAGCACAAACCGCGATGGATCATAAATCGACGGACCTTGAATCACCACGTTCAGATCATTCGCCAGCTGCCGCCCCAGTTGCCACGGCGCAGATGTTCCGGTCATCAGGCTCTTCGTAACCGGAGACAGCTGCTGATACAGAAACGCCGACAATCCGTCATGTCCATTGCTGAGCCTCGATGTAAAACCCTCAGGGTCCTTGATGTCAGAGGCAGCCAGCAGATCAGAGTTGCTCGTCGGGATCG
Organism: Pseudacidobacterium sp.; assembly: GCA_036264445.1. Taxonomy (GTDB): domain Bacteria; phylum Acidobacteriota; class Terriglobia; order Terriglobales; family Acidobacteriaceae; genus Pseudacidobacterium. Next base: position 17,818 of record DATAQW010000323.1, on the reverse strand, counting down.
ACTGCACCGAGCTGTTCGTAATGGTGAGATTCTCCACCGCTCCTCCCGAGCGCATCCGAACCGGGCCAAGGATCGAGCGGTCAATATTCAGCTGCTGGATCTCACTTTCCACCCACAGGCGTGCCGGCACAAGCGCGCGGCCATCAATCGACTGCGCAAAGACCGCAGCAGACGCAGAAGATGCCTCAGCCCTGCTGCCCGGATCAAAGGTGCAGCAGGTAAGCGTCACGCTCGCAAAACTGCCGCGCAGAACAATGTCGCCTCCGCTTACGAACAGTCCTTCCAGCACAAGGCTCCCTGAGTTGAACCCGGCGAAGACCCACTCCGTACTTCCCATGCCGGCAGGGGGTGAAAGCCGTATCAGTGGGCGGCTTTGGTTCTGCGCTATCACCGTCAGTTGCTGGATATCATCCGCATTCACGACCGCATCGTAGGTAAGCGAATCATTGATGCTGACCGTGCCGATCGCCGGCAGCTGCATCAGCCCCGCAATGCCGGAGCCTCCGCCAGCGATGTTCAATACCGGTGCGGGAGTCGGGTTCGGCGTGCCCCCAACGATGCGCCTGTCATACGGCCCTGCTCCCATAGGAGCAGAAAAACCGTAATGATATGTAACCGTCATTGGACTATTTAGTGGCTCAAGCTGGGCAAAGCGACCGCTCTCAGGAAAAACCATCAGCGCATAGCTCGCGCCAGTAGCCTCCGGAGCAGTCGTAACCTGCGAAACATCTATCAGCTCATAGAAGCTTCCCGGCTTGGTGAAAAATCCGAGCGAGTTTTCCCGAATCGTCACGCCATCCGGATCAAGCTGTGCATACAGCGTTTGCGTCTCTGCATTCGCCAGCGCTGACCGCAGCAGCGGAGTGCTGATCGGCGTAGGTAGCTGCCACTCCTGCGCTGATACCCATGTATCGCCAAGCGGGCGCGTAGACGCCGCAAAAAGTGGGACCTCGCGTCCTGTGGGGTCGAAGGTGTAGCAGCTGCCGCTCTGCACCGGAGTCGTCTGGTCGACGCCGAAGCTCATCAACCGCCACAAAAATACACCCAGCTTCGGGATGTTGTACCAGCCCGAGCGTCCATTCCCTGCGCGAAAATCTGCAGTATGAAAATATTCATCAAAAGCAGAAGGCGGACGAATCGAAATTGCCACGCTGAAGGGAGACTGCGCCAGAGAAGCTCCATACGCATTGCGCAGATCAGCCCATCCGCCGATCTTCGAATCCGTCCATGGGCCTGTCAGCTCTTCAGCAAGCTGCAAAGTCTGGTCATCGGCGGGATCGGCTGCAGGGTCCACAATCGCCGGATCAAAACAATGCCGCGTACGCCCCAGGCGCCGGAAGAACTCCACAATGCGAACATCCCACCCCGTAATGTCGGAAGCAATCTCTTCAAGAACCGCAACTGTTCCCTTCCGCCTGCGGTAATAGATGGTCTTGGCAACGTCAAGCCGTTGTCCTCTCGCATCAAGACTCGCCACGAGGTTCGTCGCCAGAAGATCTCCAATATAAGAAATTACCCAATCATCGCAGCTCTCAATCGACTGGTCTTCCCACAGCCGGTCAATGCTCCGCCGCAATGTTGCCGCCTGCGCGCCGATGCGGTTCACCAATTCTCGCAGGGGCCCGTTGCTGTTGAAGACATCGCTGTCGAGCGAGCGGTAAACCGCTGGCAGCAGTTTCCAGAGCTTATCGGCGTAGTAGATTTCATAGTGGTCGGAATCAGCTTGCATTCGCCACCTCCGGAGAAATCGTCAGACCCGAAGCCGGCAGCTCGAAAAATCCGCCCTCGCCTGGATCAAATCGAAAATCAAAATCAGCGCAATCAGGACTCGGCTGCGCCAGCGCGCCGGAAAGATTCAGATCATGCATCGCGAGCGCTCCAGCCACGTTCAGGCATGCCTTACACATCTGGCTCTGAAAAATGCTCTGGCCAATTTCAACTACCTGCGTGCCAAGAAGCCCTGCCTCCGGATCAATCAACGCCGCCGTTACTGCATTCACAACGTCCGTGGCAACATAATCCGGATCGACAACCAGCGTGAAAGTCAGCGTGAGTGGAATCGCAGTTGCCTGGATCACCTTGAGCGGGCGGTTCGGATCGACTGCTCCCGCCAGAGCCGTATTCGCGCTTGCCACTGCATTCGCATCGTCGCCGACATAAACCTTGACCATCATCCTCTGCTGCGCTGTGTCCCACACCCAGTACGAGCGCGCGCGAGCCACGCCCGGAGCCTGTGCCGCAATCGCCTCGTAATCATCAGCAGAAATAGCGCGCCCGAACGTAAGAACCGACTGCGGCGCATACGTCTTAATCTCGTTCGCCGGATCAGGATCAGACCCGCCGCCCACCTGTACAGGATTGACGATGGACTTAAGCCCAGGCCACGACTGAAGAATTACGCTCAGCGATCCGGCATCCGGCGAAGTGGCCCCGCTGCCATAGCGGTAGGCAGCCACAACATTGTTCGTCCCAGACGGCAGACGCGAGCCATTCACGCCATCGCCAAACTGCACGTGCGTTATGTTCTGCTCATCTTCGCGGGTCACAAAAACATGCGCGTTGGCCGGCTGTCCGTAAAAGCTCGGAACCTCTTTCCACTGCACGCCATCAACCCAGACCAGCAGCGTGCTGGTGTACCCAAAGCCCGAAGTAGACGTTGCGCTCTGCAGATACGTCAGCGGAGATTTCTGCAGTACAAACTCCTGCCCAATGGTGATCGTCGCATCGCCGCTGCCCAGAATCTCATTCGCCACTGTCTGACCGCGTGTCACAGGAAGCAGATCAAAGAGCACGCTGAGCGGTGCCATCAGGTTGAAGAATGCGCTGCTGAAGTTCGACATTTCCAGCGTGTAAGGATCAGACACCCCCGCTGTCGCCTGTGCAGCAACGCCATTCCCGTTCACATCGCTGATAAGAACACCCTGGTCAACCATCGGCAGTATCGACGCAGGCAGCGCAGTCACAAGAGAAAGCGTGCCTCCGGAGTACGTGGACGATGGACTCGCAATCAATGTGCCCATGTCCTGCCACGCGTAATTCACCGTCGTGGTCTGAAAATTTACCCCCCAGCCTAAAACAGATTCCTGCGGGCCGGGCTGCATGATCACCGCATACTTCACGCTGCCGTCGCTCGCAATGTAAGTATCGATGCTCGTCAGTTGCGCATTGTTCGCAATCAGGTTCTCGGAAACCGTGGCCGCATCAATTCCCCAATACCACCAGTACTGCTGGCCTTGATTCGGCTCCATCACCACCGCAAATTTCACGCTCCCGTCCGTATCCACATAGGCCGACAGGCTGGTAAGCTGCGCATTGTTCGTCACCAGATTCTGCGCCACCGTGGCCGCATCAATTCCCCAGTACCACCAGTAAGTGTTTTGTGGCAGAACCATCACCACGGCGAACTTCACCGTGCCATCTGTATCGACATAGGCATCAAGGCTGATAGGAGTTGCCTGATTCGCTGTCAGGTATTGCGATACCGTTGCAGCGTCGATTCCCACATACCACCACACTTCCTCCATCGCGCCCGGACGAAATACAACAGCGAACTTCGTGCTTCCGTCCGTGTCGCGATAAGCGCGTATGCGATACGGTTGCCCATTGTTCGTAATGATGGCCTGATTGATTCCATTCGCATCCAGGCCGGTAGCCCAGCCCATGATTCCTCCGGTTACAAATCCCGGAGGCTTCAGTTCCTGCGCCGTGTTTGGCACAACAATCGACGCAAGCTGCAACTGGCTGTTCTGCAGGTAAGCGCTCAGATCAATGATTTGGTTTCCCTGCGCCAGAGCGCTGGTAAGAGTGTTGGCATTGATACTGGAGAACCAGTCCGACTGCTGCGGTGCTGCCTGAAAACCGATAGCGCTGTGAAGAATCGGTATCGGTATCACTTGTTGCGGATTGGGCTGCGTATTCGGGTCAGGCGGCGATCCTGCCGGGTTTGCATAAAACACCGCCTCGGTATAAGACGTCACGCTGGCAAGCTGAGAGATTGGAGGCGAACCCGGCCCTGCAAAAAGAATCGGGCTGCCCACCTGTATCTGCCGTGTAATCGATTCCAGATGCACAGTCCCCGCGCCGTTCCCCTGGTCAACCAGAACATATCCCGGAGCCGATGGATACTGCCACAGATGCGCCGACTGGCTGCTCTTCAGCAGGCGATAATCTGCGGCATTCTCCGCCATCAGCCTGTCGATTGCCTCAGTAAGCACAACCCTGGTATTCACGTTGCCGAACGGGTCTTTCTCCTGCGCACTGCTGACCACGGTCACGAATGCATAGGTCCCATCGGCTCCCGTCCAGTTCTTCTTCAGCAATAGGAGGCTGGCGCCCGTCTTGATCGACTTCACAATTCCCTGCAGCAGCACGCTGCTTGCATCCGGGCTCAGGAGCAGCGGGCTCGGCGGCGGATAAGCTGTGATCGAATCTGGCGTCTCGACCAGAGTGCTCGCTCCAAGCTCAAAGATCTGCGGCTGCTCGCCCGGTCCGGGCTTGCTTTGCACCTGAAATCCCGTCGGCAAAGTAAGCGGCTTGATGCCCGCCATCAGCGCCGCAAGTGTTCCCGTAGCGCCGATCCCCGGACGCGGACGGTATCCCAGAATCTGAATCAGACGGCTTACGCTTTCAGGAAGATCAGCCGTGCGCAGATAATCCTGGTTCGCAACACGTTCGTTGTAGAAAGTGAGAATATCCGCCAGATACGCCCACCACTCAATCATCTGCACAGCGAGGTCGCCCTGCGCACCCGGACGCCAGTTCACCAGCTCCAGTTCACCGCTTCGTGCGCGAAGCAGCGCCTCGCGGAAGCTGCTGTAATCACCAACACGATAGGCAATGCTCTGCTGCTCAGAAGTATTCGAGATCGTCTGCGGAAAGACCACGCACTCGCAAGGGCAGATGGAAGATGTTCCGTTCATTTGCCGCCCTCCAAAATCACCGTCAGCGAACCGCGCTCCGGATGGTTCGGGTCATTGTCCATGCGGAGTATCTGGTTCGGCCCCACCGTAATCGTCTCCGGCATGCACGCCCATCCAGGAGTTACTCCACGTTCGCGGTACTGGATTGAAATCACGCCGCACACTCCATACGCAGCCTGAATTGCAGCTTCCAGCGCGCTCCGCTCCAGCGGCGTCCCAAACGTAAAGCGGTCGAAAAAGAAAAAGCCGTTGCTCTGCGTACTGAGCGCAGCCGTCACAGCAGCAAGCGCATCGCCTTGGAAGACATTCGGGCAGACGCAGACTGTCACGGTAAGATCAATCGCGACGTAATCCGGCGCAGGAACATACGACTCGTATCCGGCCAGGCGATAGCGGTTCAGCAGGTTTACCAGTTCGATCTGCTCATCAACCGAAACCTCTTCAGTGCCTTTCGGATCGGCCGTCGTAAACACCGTCAGCCAGCTGCCCGTCCAACGAAAGACCGTTCCCGCTCGCTCAACCCACGGCAGCGCCTCTGCGGCAAGCTCATAGTCTCCCGGCGTGACCGCGCGGTACTGCACCGCACGAAAGGCCTGCGGCGCACGGCGCGCGATCTGCTCATCCGTTTCGTCATCCGCTCCGCCCGTTGCCGCAAACGGATTCGTAACCGCGGTGACAAGCGCAGCCGCGGATGGATCGACCTTCGTGATGGTGTCCGTGGCTACGTTTCCAATGGCGCCGCCGCCCGAGCGGTACAACACCTGAAACGTCGATTCTGATTCCGGGATCTGGCCAAATACATCATCGCCAAACCGGATCGTAGCGCCGCTGTCGCTGTCATAGTCATACGCAGTCGTGCCGTCGGAGTTCTGCGTCATGCGAAGGTAACTGAGCGGATCGATCGTGTACGCCTGCTCAAACTCCTCGGCATCAAGCAGGCTATTGCACCACGCCCAGCTGACTGGTGGCAGCGATGTCTGCTGTGGTTGCTCAGTAAGCAGAATCTCCGGCAACGGATCCGTCGTCGATCCCGATTGGCTCAGCCAGACCAGCGGCGGATTTTGGAGTGTATACAGATACTGTGTCGACCCATTCGGTCCCGTCCTCACAATTGCCAGCGGAAGGTTCGATCCTGCCGGAGTCTGGTCGATGCAGAAGCTCTCCGTATAACGCCTGCCCTGCGTCGCAGGTACAAGGTTCCCTGCCAGCACCGTCCGCGTCAGATCATGATTCGATGCCAGTCCGCTCTGCCACACAATGTGCGTCACCCATATGCCATACAGTGGATCAAGCTCTTCATCCACGCTTGCAAGCTGTACCATCTCGCGAATTGGAGCATCCGCCGTCGTCTGCGCTGCAGTGTCAATCAACAGATTCATGCCCGCAACAAAGCCGTAGCCAACGCCCATCACCCACATCTCCGTCGCACCTGCAGCAAGGCACCGCTGGCTGTCGTCCCACCAGTAAGGAATCAGCCTCGGAGTCATGCCGTCGGCTTCATAGCGGTTCCATTGCGGATTCACCATATAAGTCGCGACATTCAGCTCCATTGTTGTCGGATCGATCAAACCCGTGCCCGTTTCAAACTCAATCTGCGTTCCATCAGGCGCAGGCGCGCTCACCACAAGGCCAGGAGGAATTGGGCCGCCCAGTACTTCCAGCTGCAGCATGACCGAGGAGGAAGTCGCTGGCGCAGGCTCGTAATCCACCAGGCGCGCAAGGCGCACAAGCGACCTTCGCTGTGTTGCCGTCTCAATCGTGGCTTCAGCAGCCACGCGGTCCTGTGTGTAGCTCAGATCATCGGCAACACTGCACAGCGCCTCCATGAACATGACGCCAAAATCAGCTTCAGACCGCTCCTGCCATTCCGGATATTGCAGCGCCGAAAAATCAGACAGCGCTTTGCGGAAGCTCAAGAAATCCTTTGCCAGATAAGTGATCGGCGGCTTATTACCTGTAAGTGGAGGGCACGCCGGGGCGACCGCTTCACAGTCCAGCAGCGATTTGCAGAGCGCTTTGAAGGAAAACTGCACGTGGTTATAAAACGGATCGAGCCCCGGATGCGGCATCGTCAGTGTGTAGAACGAAAAATCGCCCGGCGCCGCAACATGCAACGTCAGCAGCGGCCTGCCGTCCACATCCTTCAGCCAGTCATCCGGACTGATCGGCAGCACATTCACTATCTTGATCGCCTCGCCGCCTGTAATCGTCACTGTTACAGATTCAGGCGGGCTTCCGGCAAACTCCACTGTATTCAGAAAATGGACGCGCAGAGTCGTCTGGTCATCTGTGACAATCTCGACAAAGTCGATGCCGTTCAGCGCCGTGTTCTGCGGATCAAGCAGTTTAATAAGCCGGTCTTTCGGTTCCATATCAAGACACCAGAATGATTGCTTTCTGTTTCGATTGCGTCTCAACCAGCACGTAGTCGATCTCAACCTGCAATTGCTCTTCTTCGCCCGCAATAGGCTCGCCCACCTGCACCTGCTGCACCTGGATCTGGTCAGATAGCCAGCGGTTCAGCGCCTTCTGCACTATGATCTGCGTCGTCGCGTTCAGCGCATCCGAGTGTGGCGCAAAGACCAGTTGCCGCAGCCCGCAGCCAAATTCCGGCAGATCGGCCCGCTCACCGGGCGCCGTCAACAGCACCTGCCGGATCATCTGGTCAACATGCTGGGCATAGCTTGTCTGCGCCGCCTGGCCAGATGCCGGATCAATCCGGAACGGATACGCGTAGTCGTGCCTGTCCATCGCTTTACTCTCCTGAAACCTGCGCCTGCGTCATGTTGATCAACACCGTCCCCTGCACCGCCATGTCCGCCGCTACGCACATTCCCACGCTCGATTCGCTCAGCGTAAAGTTGCTCTCTACCTGGCTTCGTGCATCTGGCTGCACCCACTGCACCTGCATGCAAGGATGCGGCACAACGCCGACAACAAACGGGCATCCTGCGATCATGAACGTATCCGTAGCCAACACTGCGGGGCCTCCACCCACGTTTACGCGCGTATTCGAAGTAATCGCGCTCACCGTTCCTCCATGCGGGCACATCATCACGCTTGCCGTGTTCAGAAGATTCGCCATCACATCACCTCCAGCGCGCCATCATTGACGTTCACCTCTGAGTCGCTGATCGCAACCGAGTTGCTGCCGCGCGTCAGCGTAATCCCCGAAGAGTCCAGCGTCACTGAGTTCTGATTCGAGTCCGAGATCGTAATCGTCCCCGCGTCATCGTCCAGCAGAATCTTCAGCGGCGAAGTTGTGACAATCGCCTTCACCGTCGGCGTCGCGTCCGAAGGAATCTCACCGCTGCGCCAGTAGCACCCAACCCATATCGGATACGACACATCTCCGCCTTCAAACTCGATCCACACTCCCGCGCCAACCTCCGGCAGGAATGCAAACCCAACGCTGTCGCCTGCGTACGGCACACACGGCATGCACCACCCCGTAGTCGTCGTACCCAACACAGCAGGCACAGTTGCCTTGATCCGTAGCGTGCTCGTATCCACATCCGTGACCGTCCCGCGATACTTGCCATAAAAGCGCGAACGCACGCGGTCAAGAATCTCCAGCACGGCTTGCTCGTTGAAGTTGCTCATAGCAACGACCCCAGCAGACCGCCGCCGCCCGATGGCGGAGTGCCGACTGCATTCCTCACCAGCACGAACTTCATGCGGTGCGACTGCTTGTCAATCATGTGCCGCACGCTCCATACGTAGTACTTGCCTGAATTCAGTGCCCCGGCGCTGTTGATCTGTACGACCGTGCCCACGCGCAGGACCGCATTCAGCCTCGCAACATCCGCCTCGCCTTCGCACTTCACAAACCATCCTGCTTCGCGCAGCACTGACTGCGCCCGCAGCGTCAGTTCCTGCGCATCATCCACCTGGGTTGTCAGCATCACAGTCATCGACTTCCCGGCGAAGTCCGCAAGCCCCTGCGCTTCGAGTAAATCCAGTCCCGAATCCGTCTGGTCCACGCCTGCTCCGTCCTGGTCGCTGTCGTTAAACAATGCCTGCCGTGCCAGTACTTCCGTTGGTCGTGTCACATCCCAGTCCAGATCGAGCGCATCCACCGTCCACGAATCCGGATCATTCAGCTCCAGCGTCACCACCGGATCACCACTCAAATCAGCCTTTGCAAAATATCCTGTCCGCTGTCCCGCAGTATCCGTGCACGCCACGCGGCAAATCTTCCCGTTGCGCCGCGCCAGCATGCGTAGAAACTGGATATCCGACGCCCGCTGCATCAGCGTATGCCCGTCTTCCGTGTGCGAAGGCGAATCATCGTCTGTGTTATCGCTTGCCGGAGTAATCCCATAATTCCCAAAGATGGTGTTGGCCACGTCTGCGTCCGTAACATCAACCCATTCCTGCGCTTTTTCCTCAAGATTCATCAGCCACGACGCATCCTGTCCCCACACCTGCAGGGTCGATCCTGTCGTCCCTTTCTGCAGGTGCAGCTTGTTCGACAATATGTAACCGTCAAAGATACATTGGTCCGATTGCCCATCCGGCGTTGCCACTACCGCCAGGTTTACGAACGGCTGAAATCGCGCATCATTCACAAACGTCAGGTCTCCGTTGCCGTCGCTGTCCACTGGCAGAGTTACCTGGATCGCACCAGGAAGATCAGCGTTCTCTTCGATCTCAAGCGGCCCCATCACGGTGATAAGCGAATCATCCGCCGGTGTGCCGTTGATCAGAAACTGGAATGTGCTGGCCATAGAATCGCGTTTCCTATCCTGGAATTCCGATCAGGTTGTGCGCTGCAAGCGCATCCGGAACCACTGCATCGTTCGCATCGCACAACTGCCAGAAAGCAGTCGCGTCAGAAAGAAAGTGCGACGCAATCTGGTCCAGCCTCTGCCCGCTCGTGCGCGGAAAGTAGCCCTGCACAGGGTTCTGCAGCGGCAGCGGCAGGCGCGTGGCCGTCACCACTGTTCCATCCGCCATCGTCACCTGGTACGTCGTCTGGTTAATGTATCGAGAACCGGGATAAAACATAGCCTTCCTTTCCGCGCTCATCCGAGCGGTAGCATTCCGATGATTCCCTCCGCTGCATTCGCAAGGTTGGCCAGCGCCATCGCCTGGCGAAACGCCTGCGAATAGTCGTAGGCCACAGTAGCCACCTGCTTCAGCGAATCGGACAGCGCAACCACTTCATCCGGCGTAAGCACATCCATACTCACCTGTGCCTCGGCATGGATCGGATTCAGCAGCAGCGCGTCGTAAAGTTTCTCAGTAATTGTCAGACTGGTCAGCCGCACGGGAACAATGCGCCCCGGTCCCCACACAAACAGCACGGTCGACATCATGTACTGCGGCACATCGGTCGATTGCGTTGGCGCCGACCCTGTCAGCGCCGACGTCAACGCCGACGAAACCTTCCCCAGCAACTGGTTCGATGAAAATGCTCCGCTCGGGTACAGAAGCATTTCAAGCGCTGAGAGCCGCGAGTAAAGACCGGTCGCCGTCGCAATGCCAGCCGTCACTGCGCTGCCATCTGCAATCGTGTCATTCGAGTCCATCATCAGGTTGAAAGAGAAACTCTCGCCCGGCAGCCCTTTCACCGCCAGCGGATTCGGATGGGTGTCAGATGAAGACGTCGTCTCCGGAGCAGCCGGCTTCCAGGTATGCGTCATCGTTTCCGGGTTGTACTGGAAGATGATCACGTTCGGCAGCGGTATAAGAAACGTAGGCATGAACTGCACAAACGCGCCCTTCAGATATTTCCCTGGCATAGATCGACGGCCCTCCTTTCTATCGCGGCTGCATTCATGCTGATCTCTCCAGTTGCCGGATCAGATCGGCGACAACTCCGTTCGAAATCGCCTGAAGATTTGTGCCAGTTTTCGCAGTAGCGTTGCTCTGCATGCTACGGAAATTTTTCGTGCCCGCATCCACGGTTGCGCCCGCCAACCCTTCGGCAATCATCCGTGCAAGGCGCTGGCCTTCACCCTCTCTCATTCCGGAAAGCCGCAGGCTCAACCGGTCAATCGTCAGATCCCGCATTGTGTTAACCCTCCCATTGCCCGGCGCGCAGAGCCTGGCCATGCTTGCTCATCTCTCTTCGCGCGGCGTGCAGAACATGGTTCGTACTGATGAGCACACCCTCGGCCCGCGCCAGAAAAGCCGCCCCTAACGCAGCTGCGGCAATCTCTGATCCGGTCATGTTCAGCTTGTCTGCAAGCATTTCAAAATCAACGCTGCTCAGCAGTTCTTCATTCGCCAGCGCACGCCGCCACATCACCAGCCGTTCGCCATACCCTGGAGCCTGGAAATCAACAATGAAGCGGATGCGCCGCAGGAATGCCTTGTCCAGATCACCCTTGCGGTTCGTTGCCAGAATCGCGACTCCGTTGAACTGCTCCATCCGCTGCAGCAGATAATCAATCTCGATATTGGCAAAGCGGTCATGCGCGTCCTTGACCTGCGTGCGCTGGCCGAACAGTGCATCAGCCTCATCAAAGAACAGCAGCACGTTCGACCGCTCGCATGCATCAAACACCTGCTTCAGCCGCTTCTCCGTCTCGCCGATATATTTGTTCATCACCCCAGCCAGGTCCACGCGGTAGAGCTGCATATCCAGCGACCGCGCCAGAACCTGCGCAGCCATTGTCTTGCCCGTGCCGCTCTGCCCGCAGAACATTCCGGTAATCCCGCGCCCAAGGGGGCACAGGCGCTCAAAGCCCCAATCTTCGTATACGGGCTGCCTCAGCCTCACCTGCTGTTCAAGCTCCTGAAGATGTTCGCGGAGGTGCGGCGGAAGAATAATGTCATCCCATGTAAACGGACACGGCAGCAGAGTGAACAGCTCTGCAGGCGATCCGCGCAAACTCTCATGGCAGGCAGCAATCACGGCATCCATGCCCACCGGTGCAACAGCCGCCGCGCTTGCAATCTCTGCCGGAGTCAGCGTCCAGTCCTCAATCACATGTGGCGCGGGTTCTGTCGCAAGATACTCCCAGAGCGCAAGCTTCCGGTCGCGGTTGAGCACCGGCAGATGCAGCGAATGTCGCGCCGCGGTGCGAGAGAGATTCAAGGTGCCGGGCGACTCTATGCCAAAGAGCGTGATTCCCGAGGAGTCGTGTATCAGACCAAGCATTCGCAGCGGTAGATGCTCAACACCATGCCAGTACAGCATCGCGCCTGCCAGCCCCGCCATCCGCCGCGTCCGGACAACGCATTCATGCGCTGCGGCCAGCGATATATCTGGGCCTAGCAGTGCTTCGGCATCCACTGCAATCAGCCCTACGCCCATCAGAGCTGCAAACTGCCCCGCCAGTGTCCGTTTGCCCGCTCCACGCTGCCCGATGATCTCGATTTCCAGCGCACGCTTCGGAGCTTCATCGTGCTCCCACATTGCGCGGACAAACCGCATCATTCCATCCAGCTGCTCTGGATAGAGACATGGCTGCTGCGTGCGCTCATCAAACATCTGCAGCGCCATCGCAAGCGCAGGATCGAAGCAGCGCTCGCCCGCCAGCCACAGCATGATGTGAGAATCCGCAAGCCACGGCGCATGGATCGACCATGGATTCTCGAGCCCATCCGCAGGCCGCGCAAGATACAACTGATACAAACGTGATTGCGGCCCTGCCGAAACAACATGCGAATGAAACAGACATTCCGCCAGCCATGGCGTTGCATAAATAGCCGCATCATCGTCCTGAAGATGGGCATAAACGCGCCGCAATGACGGATCGACGTCCACCGCAACCGCCAGCGAAAGCAGATCAATTTCAAAATCAGACAAAGCAAACTGCCGCCGGACACGCGTCCATTCTGGAAGCTCCTCGAACTCGCGCTCCAGTTCGCTGATTTCCTCGCTGAGCTCTCGCGCTGCATCATCCGTTTGATAAAACTCTGCTTCCCGTTCACTCAACACCCGAGGATCTTCAAGAACAGCATCCAATTCTCCAGATGAAATCGCCAGATCATTTCTCCGCTCGCGCGCTGCCGCCATCCACAACATGCGCAGCCGCGCGCGCAGACGCACACGCGCAAGCAGCGTATCCACGCTGCTTCTCACAACGGCCTCGTCAACGCCTGTAACCATCTCTCTTTCCATACCTAGACCTTGATCCACAGAGCCGGAGGCGACTCCACCGAATTCACGCGTATGCGCACTGTGTAAAGCCCGCTGCCCAGGCCGTTCGGAGCCTTGAAGGCAATCGAGGTCGAGCTTGCAACCACGAACTCACCCGCGCTCAGCGGTGGCAGCGCCACCGACGTCAGCGGAATTGTGTCGAGCAGCACCTCTGTATTGCCCGCAACAAATCCCATTCCTGTAACCGTGTACTGCCCCGCAGCCTCCGGCAGAATCGGCCCCAGCGGCGAACCGGGAATATCCACTCTAGCCGCAATGCTGAAAGGCGTCGTATTGGTGCGGTTCGAGATCGCGTCATTCGGAGTATTGCTTCCCGCTCGCAGAGCATATACTCCCGGCTCCGGGGCATTCGCGGGTGGCACTCCAACCGTGGCCGGCAGATCAAGGAGGATCTTGTCCGCAGTCTGGACCGGGTTATTCGGGTCCGTATCTGCCGGTTTCCACGCCGTCACTTCAACTTCCGTCGTATAGTTCGGAGGCAACAGCAGAAACGTACGATATGAAGTGCCGGGATTCGGCGCGGGCCCGCTGTAATCATTGCCCTGGTTCAAGCCCGCTCCGAACATGAAGAAGGGCTGTCCCGGAGTCACGGTCGCTGGCGAATAATCCACTTGCACACTTTCAGGATTTGACGGTGTGCTCTCCGGCGTCACAAACGTGACCGACGACGAAGTTCCGAAGACCTGCCCGCCCGGTGAAAACGGGAACGATGTAGCTCCAACCGCGAGACCATACTTCACCACTGGCGGCGCAGGCGGAGGCGGCGCAGGCGGTGTCAGGAAGACGACCGCGACCCGGTACAGCAACGACAAGCGGAACGGGCTCGTAATCGCCTGCCAGAACCGAGAGATCGAATCAACGGACTCAATTTCCATCGTGAGAGTGAATTCCTCCTGCGTCATTTCAGGAGGCGATCCCGCAAACGTTACCGTCTTGCGCAGAATCGGGTTTTGATGAAAGCAGTTGAGGGTGATGCTCATCGACTGCTGTTCCTGCTGATAGTTGTTGTCCGCAGAGTAGGCAGTCACAAAGTAAAATAGATCAAGGCCAAGCGGCAGCGCCGGGATCTGCTGCGCTCGCGGAAACTGCGGTGCCGGAGGCTGAGGATAGACAAAGTTCCTCTGCGATTTGTTCGGTTCAATGTGGATCAGCGACACCGTCACTTGGCATCCGTTGTCTTTACGAACAACTTCAGGCGTAAGTCCGCTGACCGTCGCCTTGAAGTAGGCGTCAGAGAAAAGCGTGGACCACACAGCAGAACTCGGCCAGTAATTGTCAATGGTGTCGATCAGCAGTTCAGTCACAATCGACAGGTCAGGCACGCCTATTGGGTTCAGTGACATCATCCCTCCCCCTTCATCCCTGCCTCAGGCCTAGCGATGAGGCAAACCCGCGCGACAGCGCAGCCTGTGCCACCGGAACCCGCCGCGACTGAGCTGCCTTTACGGGCGCAGCCGGAGGTGCAATATGAATGTCAATCGTTCCAATGTGTATCCTGTTTCCTTCCGGCAATTCTTTCGCTCTTCCCGCCTCCGTTCTCTGCTTCGCCTCAATCGGATCGAGTCGCTTTACCTGCGCGGCATTTTCTCTCGCAGGCGTAGATATCTGCTTCGAATGTTCGATTGGAATCGGCGCAACATCTTCAACGCTTGCAGGCCGGTGTGATGCGGTATGAACCGTGCTCTTCGGCGCATCAACCCGGTTCCGCGCGTGACGCTCTTCCACCGCACTTGCTATTGCGGCGTCATCTGTGAATCGGCCGTATCCCCTTTGCCCGGCAGGATGCACAGGCTCCGCACGCCCAGCCTTCTGTTCGGCGTTCGCATCTTTGCTTGTGACCGGCAGCGCAGTCCACTGCTTCGGTAATGACTTCTCAATATGCACATCATCCGGCGTTTGTACCTTCACCCCATGCTTGATTGCAGTTGAAGTAAAAGAAGCATCGATGGCTGAATGAGGCGCAGGCAGGTCAGTGCCCGCATCAAGCGCCCTCGGAGTTTCAGCTTTCGCTTCATGGGTTACGGACAGCGTTATATCTGAACGCGCATTATCTTTAGAAGCGTTCCGATATTCTTCAGCCAGAGAAGAGGATCTCTCAGCCGTATTCAGCCTTGTCTCCGCCGCATCGTCATGCGGACTGAATTGCGGAGCTGTAAGCTTCCACGACGTAGTATGCGGTGGCTGCAACACAGACGCATTTTTCCCAACGCGTCCGGCAAGCGACCGAAAATACGAAGTCCTCGGCATAATCAGGCTGCAGCTCCTTCATCACGAATCATCTCCGCATAGCGGACGCGGCGCCCGCGTGGAAGCGCGAGTATCTTCTCTTCCGCCCACTTGTAATGGCGCGCCAGAAGATGGACATCCTCGTAAACGCCCGCCGCCAGATTCCGCAGTTCGCGCAGAACAAATACCTGCACGTCGAAATAAATCTCCATCGCTGCATGGCATTCCGGGCACTCACCTGCAAGCATGCGCGACAACAGCGGCGCCATGGCCTCCATCGCTTGCTCCACCTGCCTGCGCGCGCCCGCCGGAACCGTGGCGGGTTTCACGCAGCACCGAGTCAATTCCAGCTCCGGCTTCTGTGAATCAACCCCGATCAGGTCTGTTCCGTTCGGAAGCCGGAATTCAATCCCTTTTCCAGACAGCCGAAACCAGCCTGCTCTGTCAGTCTTCTCCAGCTTGCGTGGAGCGCGTGCCTTGTGGCTCTTCATGTACGCGTCAATGCCAAAAGAAATATCCACTTGCGCCTCGCATCCTGCTTGGCAGCAGCGCGTTTCCCCACGCACCCGGTCGCCGAGCATCTCGCGGCGCAACAGCAGCAGCAGGGCCTCGATATCGGTCACTGTGAGTTCAGCCCACGTGGTGGGGGGATGGCCAGGGGCGCTCGCCAGCCTGCCGATAAGCTCAAGTGCCAGCGCTGTGTTGAGTGTGCGTGCTTCCTGCAGCAGCAGATCTTCAAATCCAGTGGGCTGCGTAAACATCACCGGCAGCCCGCTGACAGGCAATCGAAGCATAGTCCCTCTACGTCTCGGCAATTTCGGTCAGGCTCAGGTCGCGTTCCCAGCCCTCGTTTTCGAGCTTGATGTGCTCAATCGCAATCGCATTCTGTCCCGCATCAAGATCCGGCAGTGCCTGGTATTCCGAAACCCAGCAGCGATGCACATTGAACCTCAGCACGACCTGTCGCTCTTCATTCAGAAAATCAATGCGCAGCTCTTGCCGCAGGTTCTTCAGAGAAGTCGAAGGCGCGCCCTTGTCGAGCACCTGCGCGGCATTAGCCCAGTCTTCAAAATCGGTGTCATGCGTAATGCCGCGCTCCAGGGTTAACGGCTCATACTTCGTCCGCCCCAGCCCCTTCAGGATGATGGCGTTGCCGCCCTCCTTGTACTCAATCGGGTCCGACGAGCGTTTCAGCCCCGTCACCTTGCTCACTGCCGCAACCGGCGTCGTGCTGGTGCCGAAGTACACGAGGAAGGCATAGGACTTGTAGGGATCGAATCGGTTTGTATTCACACTGAATGGCTTGCCCATCGTTCTTCTCCTATGACTGGGTTTGCCCAGCAAGTTGCGCGATCTTGATGATGACGAACTCCGCTGGCTTTAGTGGCGCGAATGCGACAAAAATGTTCACAATTCCGTTGTCAATGTCCTGTTGCGTCGTCGTCGATGAGTCGCAAAGCACCTGGAACGCCTGGCTAGGCGTGCTTCCCTGGAATGCTCCCTGATGAAAGAGCGACAGCATGAAGCTCTCAATCGAGCTACGGATCGCCACCCACAGCGGATCATCGTTCGGCTCAAAGACAACCCAAGTCAGGTTCAGCTTCAGCGTCTGCTCCAGGAAAAGCGCCATGCGCCGCACCGGAACATAACGCCACTGCACAAATGCGGGGTTCTCTGTGACTAGCGTGCGCGCGCCAAAGACAACCGTGCCGATGCCCGGAAAATCGCGCAGGCAGTTCACGCCCAGCGGATTCAGCGTCCCCTGCCGCGCATCTGTCATCTCGCCCGTATCCACCACGCCCACCGTGTTTAGAATCGTTGTCTCAAGCCCGGCCGGCGCCTTCCACACGCCGCGGTTGTTGTCCGTCGCAGAGTAGATGCCGGCCACCGAGCCGCTGGGCGGATAAGGCAGGACATTCGCTGTCAGCGGATCACTCGATTGCAGATATGGGAAATACAGCGCGCCGTTCGTGCTCTTCGGCACCAGCGGCCCCTGAATGTCGTCTCCAATCAGCGGAAGGTTCATGCTGCCATATCCATCCGCCGAGTCCTGCGGCGGCGGGTCGAGAATCACAAACGCCAGCTTCCTCTCGCTGAAGGCCAGCGCCTCACTCCAGATGCCGTTATCCGCAATGCCGGGTACCAACAGCAGGTTGAAGATCGAAACCTTGTCGAGAGAGCTGTCCTGTTGGAAGACCGGCACAAAATCGTCCGGGCTGAACGCCTTCCAGCTCGGCTGCACCGACGGCGGATTCTGCAATGCAGCCTGGCCTACTGCGACAAAGCTCGACCCTGGCGTGGCGGCAACTGTAATCAGCTGCGAAACGCCATTGATCCGGTTGACGATGTAGTTCGGGTCGCTCGTGGATTTCAGGTTGACCTTGCGATATGTCTCGCCGCGCGATCCATAGCTGATCTGCAGATCAGCCGTGTCACTAGCATAGGAAACACTTTGCACATTGTTGATCGTCACCGTCATCGGCACCAGGTCGATCGGCTCCATGGCCGTGAAATCAACCGGCCCCACCGTGACCGTTGCCGGAGAAACTGCTTCCTG
>DATAQW010000375.1:0-10580 GCA_036264445.1 Pseudacidobacterium sp. | reverse complement strand
GTATGGATGGCATTTCATGTCGGTCTGAGCGCTTTCGGCGCGTTGCGTGAACTTCTCATTCATTCACTGATTTTCGCGGTAATTGCCTGGATTCTTTTCCGGCCCGAGGCCAGACGGTATTTTGGCGGCGCGGGAGATGCTGCGATGCATGGATAGACGTGTGGATCATGATCCTGTGTTTTTGATATATACTGGGTGTAAGCATTTCGTGACCCAGCCACTTGCTTTAACTCTATCTCATCACCAGCAAAGGCTACATAATCCGTAGGTGATTTCGCGTCGCGCTCTCTGCACAATTTTATTGATAAAACTATGAGCTGTATGGCTGGAAATAACAGCTATACCTCATAAAAAATCGAGAATAAATGTTTAACCGTTCTGCACTAATCCTTCTGACCTTAGTTTTTCTGCTACCGACAGCACTCTTTGCCAAGCCGAAAACGAAAGTGTTCAACAATGCTCCAGATGAGGTGTTCCAAGCCGCATTAAAAACCGCGCGTGAACGACACGTTGTTACGTTCACGGACGAAAAGAACCTAATGATCACCTTCGAGACTGGTGTGTCTGCCTGGTCATATGGCTTTGTGGCGAATGCGTCCGTAGAGGCAGCAGGTAACAATCAAGCAAAGCTGATTATCAATGTACAGCAGAAGCAGGCAGCCTATTCCTTCAACGCGGGTGATCGGATGGCAGATAAGTTCTTTCAACAGGTACAAGAGGAACTAGCCAATGCCAGCACGCAACGTATAGCGCAGAAAACAGAGTCCCCGCATGTTGATGTACCTCCTACAGCTGCCGACCCAAGAGGAGACACCAGCGACAAAGGAAGTGTGTCTGTAACCTCGAATCCAGATGGCGCTGACGTCTTGGTTGATGGTGTGTTTGTCGGGAATGCTCCTGCCGTCCTCAAACTGTCGCCTGGAAAACACACTATCAGCGTGACACAAAATGGGCATCAAGCTTGGACTAGGGAATTGTTTGTTATGGCAGGCGCCGAAGTTACGTTGAATGCAATTTCGACGAAATAAATCGCCGTACACTTGATAAGAACGGAGGCTGCCTCGCCTGACGGGGGCACAGCCTGCCGGTGGCAGTTAGTATTTTTTTCGCGCTTTCAAAAACATCTCCGTGCAAATGAGGGGCGGGGATACCTCCCGTTCATTTCGTCACAACCTGCGATAAGGGCTCGACAGGCGCTGGCTTCTTTTCCGGAGCCAGGGGCAAGGTAAATAGAAACGTCACGCCAGAGCCAAGCTCGCTCTCCGCACGGATGGTTCCTCCATGGGCCATGACAATATGTTTCACGATGGCTAGCCCGAGTCCGGTACCGCCCGATTCGCGCGAACGTGCTTTGTCTACACGGTAGAAGCGCTCGAAAATACGGTCGAGGTGTTCTGAGGCGATTCCGGGACCGAAGTCACGCACGAAGAATTCGACCATCTTTTCGTCTTCAAGTTGGCGCGCACCGACCAAAACACGCTTTCCGGATTTGCCGTACTTCATGGCGTTTTCAATCAGATTGCCGAAGACCTGGTTGAGCGCGTCAGCATCGGCAAGCACAAGCGCGTCGGTCACTTCGCCCGCTTCCAGGATCACGTCAGAATCGAGCACCATTCCGGTGAGTGAGTCGATGGCATCTTCGACTATCGCGGAGGCGCGCATGGGCTGGAGCATGAGCTTGTAGTCGCCCGATTCGACGCTGGCGAGAGCCAGAAGGTCTTCGGTCAGACGGTTCATGCGCGTTGCGTTCTTCAGAATGATGGAAAGAAATTCGCGCGCCTGCGGAGAGACTTCTTCGCCTCCTTCGAGGAGGGTTTCCACGTAACCGGAGATGGACGTAAGCGGCGTACGCAGTTCGTGCGAGACATTGGCGATGAAGTCGCGGCGCGTCTTTTCTGCGCGCTCTATGCTGGTTACGTCGTGAAGCACGGCCACGGCTCCGCCGGCTGGAGTGGGCGCGGCATTGACCTCGAAGATTTTTCCGGGGGCGACGGTGAGCGCCTTCCCTGTAAGGTTCTGGCGCTGGCCAAGCGCGCCTTCTACGCAGGAAAGAACATCGGGATCGCGCAGCAGCTCCACCAATGGACGGCCTTCGCGGACAGCACTTGAACAGATACGCTGCATTACGGTATTCGACCAGATGACCTGCCCCTGCGCATTCACGGCAACGACTGCTTCCTGCATGCTGTCGAGCAGCGTGGTCAGTTCGCGGCGGCTGGCTTCGAGTGCATGGAAGCTCTGCTCGAGGCGGCTGGCAGTTACGTCGAGCGCGCGGGCCACTTCAGACAGCTCATCCAGTTCGTCTTCCTGTAAACGGGCTGCGAGGTCGCCTGCGGCGATGCGGTTCGCGAAGAGAACAATGCGGTCCAGGCGCTTGGCAATGCGGCGGGTGAGAAATGCCGCCAACACAGTGGCTGCGCATAATGCGAGCACAGAGGCCAGAATGAGATCGCGCGCTCCATGAGGCTGCTCGCTTACAGCCCGTTCAAGGATGGGGCGCAGAGAAAGGTCAAGGATGGCCGTTCCGGCCAAAAGCACCAGAACGAAAGACAGAAGCAGCTTGGTGAATACCCTGCCCGTCATTGCACCGGCCGTGGAACCTCAAAGCGGTATCCGGCGCCGCGCACCGTCTTGAGAAAGCGCGGGTTTTCCGGATCAACTTCGATTTTCTCACGGATGCGGCGCACATACACGTCGACGGAGCGCGGCGTAACGAAGCGGGCATCGCCCCAGACGGCATCGAGCAGATGGTCGCGGCTGAAAACGCGACCCGGATGGCGCGCCAGATAATCAAGCAGGCGGAATTCGGTCGCAGTGGTAGTAGTCAGCTCATCACGAACCTTGAGCTGCATGGCTCCTGCGTCGATCACAATATCTTCGAAGCTGATGACAGACGGCGTTGATGGCCGTTCGAATCGCCGCAAAACGGCCTTGACGCGGGCCAGAAGCTCCCGAGGCGCGAAGGGCTTGGTGATGTAATCATCGGCACCTAGTTCGAGGCCGAGGACACGATCATTCTCAGAAGCGCGGGCGGTGAGAAAAATGATCGGAATGGTGCTCAATGCCGCGTGGCCGCGCAAACGGCGGCAGACGTCGAGGCCATCTCCGCCGGGAACCATGATGTCCAGCAGAAAGAGTGAGGGCGGCTGCCGTTCCGCATCAGCAATGACGTTGGACGGATTGGCGTAGACACGGGCGCCGAATCCGGCAGCCTCAAGGTGGTGCTGCACCAGTCGTGAAATGTCTGCGTCATCCTCAAGTAAGAATACGGTCTGAGTCACGCTCGTTTGTTACCTCGCACAGCGCCCTTTTCTGGCAAGAACGCAGGGATTTTTCCTTTTCCAGCCTATCCCAGGATGGCAAAGAGAATGCAAACGTTCTGTTAATTTGGCAATTGCGCCCTCCTAACCCCTTTGCTCCCAAAAGATGTGGCACTGCATTTTGACGGACATACGGTCCCCGGACTTCAGCGTGAGAACCTGCTACAGGTGTTGAGAAGTACGGGAGATAGAGCTCAATCGTTTTATCGATTCATCGCACTTTTAGAACGGCCCGCCTCACTCCTGGTTCCGGCGGCCAGCTCTCGCTTTGCTCTTGAAAATCCGCATGACTATGATGTGTTTTCTTATCAGAGAGGACGGCGATGGATAGCGATAAGCATCTGAGATGGCTTCCCAGATTTGGCGAATTTCTACTAGCCCTGCTGATGGTGTATTCCGGCGTCATGCATTTCAGGTTCGCGAAATTTGTCGCCCTGATCGTGCCGCCGTGGATACCGTGGCGATTGTTCTGGGCGTATTTCACCGGGATCGCGCTTCTGGCATCGGGCATCAGCATCGCCGCGCGCAGGCAGACGCGCCTAGCCGCAACCCTGCTGGGCGTGATGCTGGGTTTGTTTGTGATGCTGATTCATCTGCCCAGCATGGCGCTCAGCATCACGCAGAAACCGGGAGACGTGCATGTCCTGTGGTCGTTCAATGGGACAGGCGGAGCCAACAATGCTCTCAAGGACACGGCTCTGACACTTTCCGCCTTTCTCCTCGCTGCGTCCTCCGCGAAGGGGCAAGGCAATTCCCGTCAGTCTCAGGCAATTCTGGGGGCAGGCTTCGCGGCCATTATGGTGTTGTTCGGCATCGAGCACTTTTTCTATACGCGTTACACTCCCGGCATTCCCTCTTGGTCCTTTGTTTCTTTCTGGATTCCCTGGCGGCTGTTCTGGGGTTACTTTACCGGCGCCTTTCTGCTGGTTTCCGGCGTGATGATCCTGATTGGGAAACGTGCCCGCTCCGCCGCGACAGCATTGGGCGCCATGATTTTGATAGTAGCTGTGCTTACCTATGCCTTTCGTGTAGCGGCTGGAGTTGCCAATAACGGCGAGTTCATCAACACTCTTAAGGATGTTGCAGTGGCCGGAGGCGCCTTCATTCTCGCTGGAGTTTTGCCGAAAACATCCGAAGACGCATCCGTCCCGCAGACAGCCCCTACATCGACTGCACAGGAATCCGCATAATGTCGTCGATCAGGCCAACTTCCTTCTGTACAAAAGGCTCAGCGTAGCGGACTCCTCCGAGCAGGCCATAGTGCCTTGCTTCAGCGAAGGTGCGTTCGCGGATTTCTTCTTCAGGAACGAAGAGAGCGCTGCCTGTTTGTTGGTTCTGGTATTGGGATTTGTACGCCATCAGGGCCTTACGGCGCTGCTCGATGTATGGCGTGATGTCGACAACAAAGCTTGGACGCACATCAGCGTAAAGGCTGGCGTAGAGAATCTTGAAGGGACGATGCGGCGGCGCACCGGTATCCAGTTTTGCCAGTCCTGATAAGAAACAGGCTTCGTAACCGAGCGTTGATGTAGTGTAGTGATCGGGATGACGGCCTGTCCAGTATGGAAGAATAACCAAGCGAGGGCGCACTTCGCGCAGCACATGGACGATCTTGACGCGGTTTTCGTAAGTATTTTCAACGCGGCCATCAGGGATGTCGAGGGCGTGCCGCCAGGTTACGCCCAGAATCTTCGCGGCTTCGGCTGCTTCGGCTGCTCGCTCTTCTGCTGAACCGCGCGTTCCGGCTTCGCCTTGCGTCAGGTCGAGGATTGCGGTGCGCCAGCCAAGCGCTTTCATCTTGAGAAGAGTGCCGCCGCAGGTTTGCTCCACGTCATCACGGTGTGCGGCTATAGCTAGAATGTCGGCGATCGAGTTTTCCGGCATTCCCCTAAGATACCGGAGCGCAAGATGTACCTGAAAGGTTACGAGACTTGCGCGATCCACAGATCGAACTAGCTCAAAGAAATGTCATGCTGATTTCCTATGCTCTCTCGCCTGTTTTTGATTGTGCTCTTCTTTGCCGGCAACCTCTTTGCACAGACGAACCCGGATTGGGTTGCTCCGTTTCCACCGCACCGCATTATCGGGAATGTCTACTACGTCGGCAGCAAAGACCTCGCGGCTTTTCTCATCACCACACCGCAGGGTCATATCCTGATCAACAGCAATCTGGAGTCGTCGCCTGCGCAGATCAAGAAGAGCGTCGAACAGCTTGGATTCCGCTTCAACGATATCAAGATTCTCCTCATCAGCCATGCCCATTTTGACCACTGCGCAGGAAGCGCGCTCATCAAGCAGTTAACCGGCGCGAAGTACATGGTTATGGACGCCGATGTTCCTGCGATTGAGGATGGCGGCAGAAGTGATTTTCAGTACGGCCATTCAAAAGATATGGTTTTCCCTCCAGCCAAGGTTGATCGCATTTTGCATGACGGCGATGAAGTACGGCTCGGAGGGGCGGTGCTCGTAGCTCATCTGACTCCCGGCCACACGAAGGGCTGTACGACGTGGACGCTGAAAGTACAGGACAGCGGTAAAACGTATGACGTTGTGATTGTCGGCAGCCCGAACGTGAATCCCGGATACAAGCTGGTGAACAATGCAAAGTATCCGCAGATTGCGCAGGATTATGAGCGGACATTTCGCGTCCTCAAGTCACTGCACTGCGATGTCTTCCTTGGTGCACACGGAAGCTATTACGGTATGCAGGAGAAATATGTGGCGTTGAAAGAGAGCGGCGCGAATCCGTTTATTGATCCGGAAGGATATAAGACATACGTTGCTGACCGGGAGCAGGCGTTTCTTGCGGAACTGAAGAAACAGCAATGACGTAGGGGCATCCGCTAAGAACGAGATACCCCTACTTTCCTATTCCCTAATAGGTTGTATTGTTGCCGTTGCTTCCGGCGTCCATGTAGGCAACATCGTAGGCAGTTCCGGTTACGGTCACGTTGGAGTTGTCGCGTGCTGAGCCGTCTGCGGTGTTGTAGATATAGACTTGCCCGCCTTCGGCAGTATAGACCTTGTTCAGACCGGTAACCGCTGCGATTCCTGTGCCGTCTCCCTTGTAGGACTCAATCAGGACCGAATTGTTTGATGTGTTGAACATGGTGATGCAGCCGAAAGGTGTTCCGGGAGCGGTGCTCTGGCTGAGCTTATAACGCTCGCCTGATTGGCATTGCACAGAACCGATCCAGAGCGTGTTGTTATCGGCCAGAACCATCTTGTTATGGGTACCATCGCTGATGGAATACTGTCCGGTCACTTGTCCGGTCGTCATGTTCAAAACGGACAGATTTCCCGCCAGCAAACCATCGGTCTGTAGCTGCTGACCCGCAACATAAAATGTACTTCCATTCGAAAGGCCATTGGTGGCCCCGCCGGGCACGGCGATATTGCTCGTAGCCTGCAAGGCAATGCCGCTGGCGCCAACGCCATTGGGATTCAGTGCATTCGTAGTAAGGGGAATCGTGGTAATACCCGCGGTGGTGCCTCCGCATTCGGGTCCGCAATTAAGTACATACGCGTTTGTACCATCGGACGAGAAGACCGCCTTGACCGGGCGATCGAAGCTAACGCCGCTCGCCGTGCCGACTGGGAATACGCAATATATGGGCAGATTTTGCGGTTCGCAGTCCACAGCCGGCTGCGAATTCGTCAGCCCTGGATTGTAGTGCGGATTGTTTATGGCAGCCTGCTGCTGGTCTGCATTCAGGTGAACCACACTGTATACATCATTGGTGTTTTGCACAAAGGCCAGCACAACAGTATTACCCGGATTCATAGAGACCCGGTAAACGCCGGGCAGGTTCAGCCCGATGCTCGTGCCGTGATCAACCACCGTGAGTACGTTTGACGACTGGGGGGCTGCATACATGTAGTTGAAGTCGTGCGAGACGAAGATGCTCTGCGAAATGCCGTTCAATGTGGTGGCTGCCGTGGTACTCTGCACCTTTTCGCCGGAGTAACTGACGATTGTAAAGCTGCCGTCACCGATGGAATATACTCCGCCCACCTGCTGTTCGGGCATGTTCTGGATGGTCACGGGAAGCTTGCCGGAAAAACCGCTGATGGAGAACGTAGTGTTGACGTTGTTGTAAGCGTGGCGAATGTCGTAGTTGGCATCATCAAACAGCAAAGCGCCCTGCGACAGCGCGCTCGGGTTTTGAACGGCCACCAGCACACGGTTCAAGACACCGCTGGGCGGAAGGGTACGGCCTGCAAAGTAATAATTCTTGCCGCATGCGGTCAAAAACGATACGGCGCACAAAATGCCAACTGCGAGAAACAGACTTCTTCTATTCAAACCTTGAGACCTCAATCCGCCTCGAAACACGGAGTTTGTGGGAAAACCAAGTATAACAAAGGACACAAAGATTAGGGATGATGCATCACGGATTAGACGCGATGCGAGTGCTCAGGTCACAGGGCTCCGAGTTCCCTGTACGCTTTTTGGCCATCAGTATTTTCCTACCGGGCACCGGGACCTGTGAACTGGGTTTTGAGCCCTGATACCATGACCATACGGACTGCTGATGACAAACCGCTTACAGGACATTTTCAAGAACCGCACCGTGCTTTTCGATGGCGCAATGGGCACCATGCTTTATGCGCGCGGCGTCTTCATCAACCGCTGTTATGACGAACTGAACCTTTCGCAGCCGGAACTGGTTCGCTCTGTGCATGAGGAATATCTACTGTCGGGCGCGGAGATTATCGAAACCAACACCTTCGGCGCAAACAGCTTCCGTTTAACGCGCTACGGCTTACAGGATCAGGTCGCTGCCATCAATAAAGCCGGAGTCCTTATTGCCCGGCAAGCTGTAGAACAACTAAAAGACAAACAGGCCGGAGCTGCATGGGTTGCTGGCTCAGTGGGACCGCTGGGCATTCACCTTGAGCCCCTGGGGAAGACATCGCTCAAAGAGGCGCGCACTGCGTTTGCCGAGCAGATTCGGGCCCTGGCCGCGGGAGGTCCTGGGATCGGCGCTGATCTCATTGTGATCGAAACCATGCCTGCGTTGAACGAAGCCGAACAGGCACTACTTGCTGCCCGCGAGGCTGCTCCTGATCTTCCAGTCATCGCAACCGTCACCGTCGATGAAGAGGCGCATTGTCTCGACGGCGCGACTCCTGAAGTCGCCGCAACAAAATTAACTGTATGGGGAGCGGACGCCATCGGTGTGAATTGCAGCACTGGCCCTGCGACGGTTCTTACGGCGATTGAGTGCATGAGTGCGGTAAGCGACCTGCCTCTCGTCGTCATGCCCAATGCGGGCATGCCTCGCGCAGTGGACGGACGCAATATCTATCTGTGCTCGCCTGAATACATGGCCAGTTTTGCCCGGAAATTTTTGAAGGCGGGCGTGCAGTTTATCGGAGGCTGCTGCGGTACGACTCCGAACCACATCCGCGCGATGAAATCGGCGATGCGCGCTGTAGATGCGCAGAAGACGAGTCATGCGCATACTTCACGCGCACCCATTGTGACGGAAACGCCGCCTGCGCCGATTGAAGAACGCTCGCGGTTAGGCAAGCTGGTCCGCGAAGGACAATTTGTGACGATGGTGGAGATTGTTCCGCCTAAGGGCATCGATTGTTCTAAAGAACTGGCTGGAGCAAGTAAGCTGGCAGGGCTTGGCATCGATGTCATCAATGTGCCTGATTCACCCCGCGCTTCCGCCCGCATGAGCGCGCAGAGCCTGTGCATCCAGATTCAGCAGAAGACCGGCATTGAAACGATCCTGCACTACACCTGCCGCGACCGGAATGTGCTGAGTATTCAGAGTGACCTGCTTGGCGCTTCTTCCATTGGTCTGAAAAATATTCTGTGCCTCACCGGCGATCCTCCAAAGCTTGGCAACTATCCCGATGCGACGGCGGTTTTTGATGTAGATGCGATCGGCCTGGTGAACATTGTCAACCGGCTGAACCATGGGCTGGATATTGGCGGCAATCCTATCGGAGCATCGACAGGATTTACGATTGCCTGCGCCGCCAATCCCGGCGTGCCGGACATCGACAACGAGGTGCGCCGATTCGCTTACAAAGTGGAAGCTGGCGCAGAATATGCGATCACGCAGCCAGTGTTTGATCTACGCGTGCTGGAGGCTTTTCTGAAACGCATTGAAGGCTTCCGCATTCCGGTGATTGCCGGCATCTGGCCGCTTACCAGCCTGCGCAATGCCGAGTTCATGAAGAACGATCTGCGCGTCTCGGTGCCGGACGCCATCATGCTGCGCATGCAGGCTGCTCCATCGCCGGAAGCGGCGCGCGCTGAGGGTATTCGTATTGCACAGGAGATGCTGGAAGCGGCGCGACCCATGGTGCAGGGCGTGCAGGTGAGCGCGCCATTCGGCCGCTACACCACGGCGGCAGAAGTGCTGGCCGGAGTCCTGCCGTCAAGCGCATCTAACACGAAAGAACCTGCTGAGGGAGCAAGCGTTGGCAAGCTTTGAAGAATCGCTGAAACGGCTGGAGAAGATCGTAGAGCAACTGGAGCGCGGCGATCTTCCGCTTGAGGAATCAATCAAATTGTTTGAGGAAGGCACGCGGCTCTCGGCTGAATGCAAGGATCACCTGGAACAGGCTGAAGGCAAGGTACAGATCCTGATGAAGCAGCGCGATAGTTCGGTGAAGACAGAGCCGTTTCCGCCCTCGAAATAGGTCACGCTGCGCCTGGCACACAGCCTATTGCAGCAGACCAAAAACGGCCACTCCGCTCGGAGTGCCGACGAACACCTTGCCATTTGCAATCAAAGGGGTAATGAACTTATTGCCGTTGCCGAAGCTGTCGCGTCCGTTAGCGGCCTGGTTGCTGTTGTAAAGCTCATGGCCAAGGTTGGCTGCATCGTACGCGTGCAGGACGGCAGGCGATCCTTCTGAGCTTTGCAAAGCCCATACAATGCCGTTCTGTGTGCCATTGGCGCTGATACCAGACGTCGTGCCCGGATATGCGAAAGAAACAGCTGTCTGACTGGACGGAGTGGCGCTGAATTTTCCTGACTGAAAGGAAAAGGCGTACAGCGGACTATTTGTGGACCCATAGTAAAGCGTGTTGTTGAAGTACGCGGCCATTCCGAATTCACTAGAAAGGATGCCTGCAAGTTCCTGATAGATGTTGTTCGTTGACGGATTGAACCCGCCCATGTTGTCGCGGTCCACGATGTAAATGTTGCCATCCTTTCCCGCGCCGGCCGCAAGATGGCGTATGGTGCCGCTGCTGTCTGCAACATCGGGAAGGAGAAGCCCGCCTCCTGA
>DATAQW010000236.1:0-12447 GCA_036264445.1 Pseudacidobacterium sp. | reverse complement strand
ACCGGCTGTTTCCCGCTGATCCTGAGACGCGCGGCATCGCGCGCCGCCTCTATGCCACTGTTTGCGATCTCCCGATCATCAGCCCCCACGGTCATACCGACGCGGCATGGTTCGCGAAGAACAAGCCGTTCCCCAATCCGGCAGAGCTTTTTATTCTGCCCGATCATTATGTCTATAGGATGCTCTACAGCCAGGGCGTCTCCATGCAGGATCTGGGAATTCGTCAGGCCAATCCATCCGATCCACGTAAAATTTGGCGTGTCTTTGCCGAGCATTATTATCTCTTCCGCGGCACGCCCACACGCCTGTGGCTTGACTATGAATTCGAAGTGCTTTTCAGCTTAAATGAACACCTCAGCCCTGCCAATGCAGATCACTATTACGACGTAATCAATGAAAAGCTACAGCAGCCTGAGTTTCTTCCGCGTGCACTATATGAACGCTTCCGCATTGAAGTGCTCGCTACCACTGACTCGCCACTCGACTCGCTCCAACATCACTGCGTCATCCGCGAATCCGGATGGAAAGCGCGAATCATACCGACGTTTCGCCCCGATGCGGTTGTCGATCCAGCCTTTGATGGTTTCCAGGAAAACATCAAAGGCTTAGGCGAACTGACCGGCGAAGATACATCCAGTTGGAACGGCTACCTGAACGCCTTACGCAAAACACGCGAACGTTTTAAGAAATTGGGCGCTAGCGCGACCGATCACGGCCATCCCACAGCGAGAACCGCGAACCTGCCTACCTCAGAAGCAGCATCGTTATTTGCTGCCGTCCTTTCTGGTAAGTCCACGCTAGAGCAGCAGGAACTCTTTCGCGCGCAGATGCTCACTGAAATGGCGCGCATGAGCGTGGAAGACGGGCTGGTGATGCAGATTCATCCCGGCAGCTTCCGCAATCACAACAAAAAAGTCTTCGAACAATTCGGACGCGACTCCGGCGCAGACATTCCTACGGCAACCGACTACGTCCACGCGCTCAAGCCTTTGCTCGACGCGTTTGGCAACGAGCCTTCGCTCACCATCATTCTCTTCACGCTGGATGAATCCACCTACAGCCGTGAACTGGCCCCGCTCGCAGGACATTATCCATGCCTGCGTCTTGGCCCGCCATGGTGGTTCCATGACAGTCCCGAAGGCATGATGCGTTTCCGCGAGCTGGCTACGGAAACCGCAGGCTTTTACAACACTGTCGGATTCAACGACGATACCCGTGCGTTTCTTTCCATTCCGGCGCGTCACGATGTGGCCCGTCGCGTCGACTGCGCGTTTCTCGCCCGGCTGGTTGCGGAACACCGTCTCGACGAAGATGAAGCTTTCGAGCTAGCGCAGGATTTGACCGTAAATCTGGTGCGAAAAGCATACCGCCTGTAGAGACCAAAGGGGCGGTCTGTCTTGCTCACCGCTACAGCGCACAGATATAACCATGCGAAGGGCTACTGCGCAGCATCATGACTCTTTCCGGAAATCCGACTGAATCACAAATGCTTTCTGACCAGGCCATTTCCAGGCCAGCCAAAAGCAACGTGCGCTGGACTATCTGCGCTCTGCTCTTCTTTGCCACGTCCATCAACTACATGGACCGGCAGGTATTAAGCCTGCTGGCGCCGATGCTCCAGCACAGTATTGGCTGGACTGAAGCGCAGTACGGCTACATTATCGGAGCATTCCAGGCTGCATATGCCATCGGCCTGGTGGTGGCTGGCCGCATGGTCGATAAGCTCGGAACGCGCATTGGCTATGCCGTCATCATGGGCATCTGGAGTCTCGCTGCCATGAGCCACGCTCTCGCCCGTTCCGCTTTCGGATTCGGCATTGCGCGCTTCTTCCTCGGACTCGGCGAATCTGGAAATTTCCCGGCGGCCATTAAGACAACCGCCGAATGGTTTCCGCAAAGCGAGCGCTCGCTGGCGACAGGCATCTTCAACTCCGGCGCAAACGTCGGCGCTGTTCTCGCTCCCGCTATCATTCCCTGGATTACTCTGCGTTTTGGATGGCGCGCAGCCTTTCTCACGACCGGCATCTTCAGCCTTTCCTGGATCATCTGGTGGCTCACGCACTATCACAAGCCGACCGATCACCCGAAAGTCAGCACCCCAGAGCTGGAGCATATCGTTTCTGATCCCTTCCAGCCAACTGCGCAGATTTCCTGGGGAAAGCTCTTTGTGCGCCGCCAGACCTGGGCTTTTTCGCTGGCAAAATTCCTCACTGATCCCTTCTGGTGGTTCTATCTCTTCTGGCTGCCGAAATTTTTCAACGCTCGTTTTCACCTCGACCTCTCGCATCTGGGACTGCCGCTCATCGTTGTCTATAACGCATCGGCCGTTGGCAGCATTGGAGGTGGCTGGCTTCCAGCGCTCTTCCATCGAAAAAGCGGCGTAGCCATGACGAAGGCCCGCCTTACCGCGATGCTGCTTTATGCCTTCGCAGTAGTGCCCATCTTCTTTGCTGGCCACACGAATTCTGAGTGGGTTGCCGTTGCCCTTTTAAGCCTTGCTGCTGCTGCGCACCAAGCATGGTCCGCAAACTTGTTCACTACAGCATCGGATATGTTCCCGAAGAGCGCGGTGGGCGGCGTGGTTGGCATCGGCGGTATGGCTGGCTCGGTTGGCGGGTTTCTTCTCTCCATCACCGCGGGAAAGATTCTTGAGATCACGCACAGCTACGCGTCGCTGTTTGCCATGGCAGCGTCAGCGTATCTCATCGCATATTTCATCTTGAATGCGCTCGCACCTGGATTAAAGAGGGTTGAAGTTTGATTGGCGCTACGACTCAAGTGGTCATACCACTGAAATTCGGCGTACACTGAACACACACTATGGCCCTTTATCTTAGCGCCGGAAGCAGCACAACTGAACTGACGCCTGTTCAGCTTAAAGACATGCTCTTTGAAGCGCTTGGCGCGCTCGGAGAACGCAAGCGCGTTCTTATTGTTCCACCAGATCAAACACGGGCGCACTCCCGGGCAGGAGAATTGACCCGCTATGCATGGGAATACTACGGCGACAAGCTCGAAGCCATCCTCCCTGCGCTGGGAACCCACTCGGCCATGTCGCCTGCAAGTCTCAGCCGCATGTTCTGTGAAGTGCCGCATTCGTTATTTCACGTACACAACTGGCGCACAGACATCGAAACATTAGGGGAGGTCCCTTCTGAATTCATCCGCGAAAAATCAGAAGGCAGGCTCAACTACGCATGGCCCGCACAGGTCAACAAGCTGATTTCCGGCGGCGGATTCGATCTCGTGCTTTCAATCGGACAGGTCGTGCCGCATGAAGTTATCGGCATGGCCAACTACAACAAGAATATCCTTGTAGGCACAGGCGGGCGCGAAAGCATCAACCGCAGCCACTACCTCGGCGCAGTCTATGGCATGGAGCGCATCATGGGACGCGCGGACAATCCTGTGCGGCAGGTGCTGAATTACGCCTCCGACAAATTCCTAAAAAATATCCCCATCGTTTATATCCACACGGTTGTCAGCCGCAATGTGCAGGGACGTCTCGCCGTGCGCGGTCTCTTTATTGGAGATGACGTCGAGTGCTTCCATCGCGCCGCCGACCTGAGCCTCGAAGTGAATTTCGAGATGCTCGACAAGCCGATTCAGAAAGCCGTCGTCTATCTTGAGCCTCACGAGTTCAAAAGCACATGGCTAGGAAATAAGGCAATCTATCGCACACGCATGGCGCTGGCTGACGGTGGCGATCTCATCGTCCTCGCCCCTGGAGTAAAAGAATTCGGCGAAGATCCGGCAATCGACAAGCTCATCCGCAAGTATGGGTATCTCGGCACCCCAAATACTCTGACTGCGGTCGACAAAAATCCGGATCTCACCGCTGACCTGAGCGCCGCCGCGCACCTGATTCACGGATCATCAGAGAGGCGCTTCAACATTACTTATTGCCCCGGATCGCTTAGCAAAGAAGAAATAGAAAGCGTGGGCTTCCGTTACGCCGATCTTGCAAGCATGTCAGCCAAGTACAATCCGGCAAAACTGAAAAACGGCTACAACAGAGTCGACGGCGAGGAAATTTTCTTTATTTCAAATCCTGGTCTCGGCCTTTGGGCTTACCGCGGCCGATTCAAGTCATAACTCAAGGAGCATGGTGGAATGAGCACTCATCTCGCGTTGCCCAAATATTCCATCGGTGTAGGGGACAGATTCGCACACCAGGCCAAAGCACAGCTTGCAGCCTGCATACAGGCCGCGAAAGCAGGCGTTGAGGTCATCCCTGTCTGGAACAAATCCAATCGCGAGCACACCATCATCGGCTCTGAACCCGCGTCGACACGCGCCGCGGCAGATACGGCTGTCAAAGCTCTTGGATGGACGAAACCCTACTTCTGCGACGCTGATCACATTGGACTCGCAACCGTCGACCGCTTTTTGCCGGCATGTGACTTTTACACTATCGACGTTGCTGACCTCATCGGGACTCCAGCAAAACGGGCTGCAGTTGATGCTTTCATCCAGCGGCATCCTGAACTCAGTGACGAAATCAAAATTGAAGGTATGGACGAGCCTCTCACCATCACCCAGGAATTTCTTGAAAAAGTAGCGAACAAATTTCTCGCAGCAGTGCAGCAGGCTGCAGTCATCTATCAAAAAATTGCAGCGAATAAAGGTCCCAGCAACTTCATCACTGAAGTCTCAATGGACGAGACAGATTCGCCGCAAACTCCAGCCGAACTGCTCATCATTCTGGCCGCAGCTGCTGATGAGAAAATCCCTCTGCAAACCATCGCGCCAAAATTCAGCGGGCGGTTCAACAAAGGCGTCGATTACGTCGGTGACATCGCCCAGTTTGAAAAGGAATTCGCGCTTGATGTGGCAGCTATTGCTCATGCAGTAGAACAGTATGACTTGCCGCAGAACCTGAAACTCAGCGTCCATTCAGGCAGCGACAAGTTTTCCATCTATGCTCCGATTCATAGAACCATCGGCAAATTTAATGCCGGAGTGCACCTTAAAACTGCAGGCACAACCTGGCTGGAAGAATTGATCGGATTGGCAGAATCAGGCGGCGACGGACTTGCGCTCGCAAAAGAAATCTACGCTCAGGCCTACGATCATCGCGAAGAGCTATGCGCTCCCTACGCTGCCGTGATTGACATCGATCCAGCAGAACTGCCGCCTCCGCAGGAAGTAGCGCAATGGTCCTCTGATCAGTACACGTCCGCACTTCGCCATGATCCCAGATCTTCTGCGTATAACAACAGTCTTCGGCAGTTATTGCATGTCGGATTCAAAATTGCGGCGAAGCTGGACAGCCGCTATCTCGATCTGCTTGTGGCAAATGAAGCGATCGTTGCCCGCAATGTTACGGAGAATCTTTATGCGCGGCACATTGCGCCGGTATTCCTTGGGAAATCTTTCAACAAAGCAATTACATCGCTCGAACAGGAAGTTGGCGTAGGAAATTAGGCGAGAACTAAAAAGCACTCGCAATAACGCTGACAACACAGTGAGGGCTTTCGCCCCTGAGGTAAGAAACATATGAGCCATCCTCTCAGTCTTGAAGGAAAAACAGCAGTCATCGTCGGCGGAACATCAGGCATTGGCCGCGCTCTCAGCCTCGGACTGGCCGATGCGGGAGCGGACGTCATCGCCTCTGCGCGCCGCAAAGAGCAGGTTGATGAGACCGCTGCTGAGATTGAAGCGCGCAGCAAGCGCACTCTGCGCGTTGCCTCCGATGTAAGCGACCGCTCCTCCATCGAAAATCTCCTTGCACAGACACTCGAACACTTCGGCAAGGTCGACATCCTTGTCAACTGCGCAGGCAAGATCAAGCGTGCCCCGACACTCACTTTTCCTGAAGATGAGTGGCAGAGCATCATCGACATAAACCTCACCGGCACGTTGCGCGCCTGCCAGATCTTCGGAAAGCATATGCTCGACCGCGGCTACGGACGCATCATCAACATTGCCTCCCTCAACAGTTTCGTCGCGCTTTCCGAGGTCGCTGCCTACGCCGCAAGCAAAGCAGCCGTTGCATCGCTTACGCGCTCCCTTGCCGTCGAGTGGTCAAAAAACGGCGTGCTCGTAAACGCCATTGCCCCGGGGGTCTTCCGTACCGCGCTCAACGCCCAGCTGCTCGACAGCACGCCACGCGGCAAAGAGCTGCTGATGCGTACTCCGATGGCCCGCTTTGGCAAGACAGAAGAAGTTGTCGGCGCAGCGGTTTATCTTGCTTCTGATGCAGCTTCTTATGTCACCGGACAAGTGGTTGTCGTTGACGGCGGTTTTCTCGCCAGCGGCGTCAATCAATAGTTTTCTGAAACTGAAAACATTTTCCTGTTACACAAACAAACCGGGCTTCGGGTTTGGAAGATAAGCGTCTCGCGCCTTCAAACTGAAGGTATGTTCATGGTTTTGAACTTCCAAATTCGAGTAGTGCTTGTTCTCTTCGTTGGCTCGTTTCTTGCGCACTCTTCCTTCGCAGAAAAAGCGACTTTCACCGGTTCGGAAAAATGTCGCAAGTGTCATGAAGAAATCTACCAAAGCTGGTCAAAAACGCGCATGGCCAATGTTGTGCGCGATCCGCAACAGCATCCCGACTCAGTCCTCGGCGACTTCACGCATCCTGATCCCCTCGTCACTTTCAATTTGAAAGACGTTGCCTTTGTCTACGGAAGCCGCTGGAAACAACGCTATTTCACACGACGCGGTGACGACTACTATGTTTTGCCCGCACAGTGGGACGTGAAGCAGAAGAAATGGCTTCCCTTTCACGTCGAAGCAGGCACTGACTGGTGGACGGCATACTATCCTCCAAGCAATTTTGAAAGACCAACTGGGCCACTCTGCGATGGCTGCCACTCCGTCAACTACAACATCGCAACGAAGGAGGTAACCGAGTGGAACGTCGGATGCGAGAAGTGCCACGGCGCCGGCAGCGCGCACGTCCGGCACCCCACAAAGAACAACATCGTAAACCCGCGCAAGCTTGACGATGTCCGCGGCACTGATATCTGTATGCAATGCCACTCACAAGGCCGCCCTCTGCGCGGCTCCATCGATGGAAAATACTATGACTGGCCTGTCGGCTACCAACCCGGAGAACGTCTGGCTGACTACTGGAAGCTTGAAGAATCAAAACCCGGAACACAGGACTTCTACTACTGGCACGAAGGCACGGCGCATAAAAACCGCATGCAGGGCAACGATTTCATACATAGCAATATGTATCACCGCGGCCTGCGCTGCTTTGATTGCCATGATGTCCACAGCAGCCGCAATCCTTCTAACCTGATTGCGACTGGCAACAAACTTTGTCTCAGCTGCCATACGAAAGACAACCCAGCGGGTCTGCATAGTTCCGTTGCTGAACACACCCATCACGCCCCAACCAGCGCAGGTAGTCAATGCACGGCCTGTCATATGCCGAAGATCGAAGTCACAATCAAAGGCCAGTTTGTCAGTAGTCATACATTTGCTTTCATCTGGCCCAAAATGACTGAACAGTTTGGCATGCCAAACCCTTGCAACACATGCCACACAGACAAATCTCCCGCATGGGCGACTGAGCAATTGCGCAAATGGAACAGCATCTCGCCATGGAGAGCAGGAAACTAAAGCATATTCAGAAATGATGTAAATCTTCGGGGTAGAAGTCCGGGCCTAAAGGCCATCTGCTTTTGCGTTCTCTGCATTAAGCTCTTTAAGCCGTGACTACTTCAAAGGGTCGCATCATCTCATTGTCTTCGTGTTCCAGCACGTGACAATGCCAGACATAACGGCCCGGATACCCTTCAAACGGAACAATAATGCGCGTCACCATGCCTGGGTCGGCGCGCACTGTGTCCTTCCACCCCATTTCGTTTGGATCGGGTTGCACGACAGGTCCGGTAAAACGCAGCTCATTTTTCTCCTGAAAATGAAAAACATCAAACCTTCTGCGGTCGAGCACCTGAAAGCGAACCAGATGCAGATGGATCGGGTGTGAATCGTCGGTCAGATTCACCAGTTCCCAAATCTCGGTTGTGTGTAACACAGGCTTCTCAGTCACCGGAGCATGCCAGGGGGTGTTGTTCAGCAGCATCCGCATGGATCGCTGCACCTCATCCATCTCTTCGTCTAGCGTCAGACGCCGGGTTTTCACTGCACTCGTCTCAGCTAGGCGCTCCAGCGTGTGCAGCTTTTGCGGAATCGTGCCACGCTCACTGGACGCGCTCTTTGCCACACGAAATTGGAGAACAGAAAAGCTGTCGCTGACGAATTCAACGTTCTGGCCAGCCATCGCAGTGAAATCAATCAACAGGTCAGCACGCTCTGCCGGAGCCATTGTCAACCGCTTTAATGCAACGGGTTCGCCGAGCAATCCCTGGTCGGAGCCGATTTGATGAAACTCTTGACCGTTCGCCAGTGAAAACCGAAAAAAACGCCCATTCGAGCCATTCATGACGCGGAAGCGGTACAGCCTCGGCTCGACATCGAGATACGGCAATAGTTTTCCGTTTACCAGAATCGCATTGCCGAAGACCTCCGGAACCCAAACCTCACCCTTTTTCCCCGAGACTGGGTATTCCAGCTGGCCATCCGTCTTCAACAGACGGTCGCAGATCATCAACGGAATTTCATATTTTCCACCCGGCAGCGCAAGCACGTCCTCGCGTTCATCACGGAGAATGACCATCCCCTGCATGCCGGCATAGGTATTCAGCCGATTTATGCCCATGGTGTGGTCGTGGTAGAAGAGTAGTGCCGCGTGTTGCAGCGAAGGATAAAAACAGGTCTGCGACTTCCCCGGAACGATCCAGTCTTCCGGATATCCATCGCTGGGCGCAGGAGTGCGTCCGCCATGCAAATGGATAACCGCGCGCACCTCCGGCACATCCTTACCCGCTCCGTGCAATGCGTGGTCAATGGGCAGAAAATGCTGTGCAGGAAGCTGGTTCACCCACTCAACAACCATTCCCTTCCCAATGGGCGATTGAATTGTCGGCCCAGGAAAACTGCCGCCCAGCGTCCACATACGTGTCGGCGGCAGGTCACGATGTATCTTAACCAGCGCTTCAAGCATCGGAATGCGGTAATACGGTATCTGCTCCCTCGCATTATCAGGATTTTTACGGATACCTGTCTCTTGAGCGATTGCCGGGACAGGCAGCGGATCTACGAAAGGACGCAAAGTGGACGGATCGAGCGATTCAGTTGTATCAGCGGCCCTCAGCGGCTGATCCCATTTCATTCCTGCCAGAGCCAGTCCACCAGCGGCTACAAATTTTCTTCGCGTGATCAAGATTTCCCCAAAAGAAAAAGGGTAGCAGCACAAAGCCGCTACCCTGCGTTGGAAAGTGCTATTTACCATCCGCCATCGTGGTCGTGATCGTGATCATGGTCACGATCCGAATCGTAGGTGACCAGCCCTGTATTCTGGTCCAACAGATAAAGCCCGCGATTCGAAGCATGGTGGAAATCAAACATACCGTTCAGCGTTCCAGCCAGGGCATCGAAAGATCCTTGAATGCGCTGTCCGCCGAGCCAGTTGTCTTCAATAAAACGGGTAATCGAACTCTGGTCAGTAGTGCTGTGATCCACAAAATTGCGCTTCGCCCAAGGCGAAATTACCTGCAACGGAAGACGAGGACCATAACCGCAGCGTCCCTGTGCATGCGCGGCAGTCACTCCGGGCAGAGCCGTGGTGGTGCCGTTGCCGCATTGACCTGCACCGTTTAGAGCATCTGCAGCGGTCGATGACTGGTTCACGATCGGACTCATCTGATGGTCATACCAGCCATCGGAATCGTCATACGCGATCACAACTGCCGTCGATCCCCACTCC
The DNA here is from genome assembly GCA_036264445.1 of Pseudacidobacterium sp. GTDB lineage: Bacteria > Acidobacteriota > Terriglobia > Terriglobales > Acidobacteriaceae > Pseudacidobacterium. Next base: position 2,660 of record DATAQW010000236.1, on the reverse strand, counting down.
GGACGCTGTTGAAGGAAGTTGATGACCGAGACTACAAAAGCCTGCTCGTCGAGCGGGTCAGAATAGCCGGCATGAGCATCCTGGTAGCCGGGAGCCTTCAGGAAACTGACGGCGGGCATATTGCCGTTGCGTACTGCATCGAAAAAGTCGTCGGTGTCGTACTGATGCTTTGCCTGATCGCTGCTACCAATCATACTCACTGAAGTAGGCCGCATGTGCTTCGGGTTCGCGGTCGACTTGTAGTACTGGAAGGGCTGATGATGCGGAATATAGTCGGCCTTGTTGACGTTCGTGACCGAAGAAGTATGCGAGCGGTTGCACTCTGTTGTGCCATTGGGGTTCTTCTTTTTCAGATCAAATCCACCCTGGAAGAATCCCCAGGTAATGCCTTTAGCATTCAGCAGGTCGCCTACATTCTGCCCACTGAACTGCACCACAGCGCCGGTCGGTGTGGAGCAGACATCGCCAATAGGATCAGCGTCGCTGATGAGCGTTAAGCCACCATTACCATCTTCAATCACATCTCCACCGGCGTTGATCTGGTCGCTGACACCGTTTGTCTGACCGGAAATCAGGTTGATCGCTCCTGGAGTTGAGGGGCCGAAGTTCGTGTCATAGGAATTGTCGCTGAGAGCGTACCGCTGTGCATAGTTCCAGAGCGCGGTCACCGTGTTGCCATCGTAATAGCCCATCACAAGGCCGGTAGTCTTCTGGTTTGACGGCGGAGGTCCCGGAGTTCCGGTAAAGGCTGGGAATCCATCCATCAGCCCGCCATGGAAGGCCTGCTGTTCGGGCGTGTAGTCGTGGTCCTGGTCAGCAGTAGCAGCCTGCGAGCGGTCGAGACGGAAGGGATTCGCAGCACCACCACCGTTCAGGGTCGTATTCAGGAAATTAGGGTTGCTATTCAGCAACGCATCAGACAATCCATTTACGGAAGGTGTATTCGGCGACGCGAAGAATTTCGGCTCCTTCGCCGGATTGGCTGCGTGAGGATAGGTCCCGAAGTAGTGATCAAAAGAGATGTTTTCACCGAAGATCACGACGATGTGCTTGATAGGGGTTGCTGTATCGTTGTCCCTTTGTGCATTCGCGGCAACTGGGGCAATCAACTGGCCAGAGACCAGCAGCAAGGCTGCCAGCGAACCGGCAACAAGTTTTTGCATGGGTTCCTCCATGCCGGGGAAATATATTTTTCCGGCAGTCTCTTGAGTAACTGGAAAGCATGTCTGTTCGTTTAAAGCAATGTTACGAAAAGAAGAAAAACTTGCTGCCGTGCATGGGATGAAAAACGGTCGTCGAAGATCTGTTTGAATCTACATGTTGCTGCGAAATCGGGGGTTTCGTAAAACCACATTCTTCATTCCAATCATTGAGCCCGGACAAACTGAATACTCGCGATTTGGTGTCAATCCAACTTTTCCAATTCCCAACTTCCGGCCAGCCGACAATCCGTCCAGAATGGCCTTAGTCCATTGGCTCATACTTAACGACAAGCTGAGAGAAAGAGGAAACAACATCATCTGGAGATGAGTCTCGCTCGGATGCGGAGCTTGGTGAGAACTTTATGTAGACCTTGCGGAAGGGGTAACACGACACGACATTAGTAATCCGCGTAATGTGTTACCGACAATCAGACCACAAACCAGGCAGAACCGACATGCGGCGCTCCTCGATCGACACCTAGCTCCGGCGTAGCCCTCGGACCGCGGCGAACGTCGGGCGCCATGGAACTCCCCCTTGCTCGCCCACGTAAACACTGTGAAGAGCTTCAAAACAACTACAACATCCGGAGGCCCTGAATGCTCTGGTTCTTTGAATCCTTCTTTCCCGTCGTCTGGATCGCCTTTCTTTTCTATTGGCAGATCATTAAGGCCGCCAGCACCAAGACCAAAACCACCCAGCGCCTCGAACCGGCCGCCTCGCGCATCCTGCGGGCTATCGTCTTCCTGATCGTGATTGTCCTTCTCTCGACAACTCTCATCCCTCTGCCCTGGCTCTACCGCCAGCTCTGGCCGTCCGGCATCTTGCCCTTTTGGATTGGAGCTGCTGTTACCGTCGCCGGCCTTCTCTTCGCCGTCTGGGCGCGCCAGCACCTCGGCAGCAACTGGAGCCGCTCCGTAACCATTAAGCAGGGCCACGAGCTAATTACCACCGGCCCCTATGCCCTGGTCCGTCACCCCATCTACACCGGCATTCTGACCGGGTTTCTCGGCACCGCGATTGCGCTCTCCGAGATGCGCGGGTTCATCGGTTTTGTCCTGGTATTCCTCGTGATCTGGGCCAAGCTCCGCATGGAGTAGGAATGGATGCGTTCCCAATTTGGGGAGACGTATGTCACCTATGCCCATCAGACCGCTGCCCTGGTGCCGTACCTTTTCTGATCGCTATGTCACGATCCACCCTCACACGCCTTTCGTCGAGGCAGTCCACAGTTCTTATCAGCAGCCGCGCGGCCGTAGAGCACGATCCAGTTCAATTGAGACAGGGTTCGCGTCATGATTGAGTTCCAGGCGTTCTCGCCGGCAATAGGGACACTTCGGGGCGCGGCGAGGAACGTGATGAAATGTCCTGCCATATTCAAAGCTGAGCAGTCGACCCTCTAGGCTCATCATGAATGTATTTGATGAGCAGCACATCATTCCCTTTTTCGCCATAAAACA
>DATAQW010000360.1:0-3208 GCA_036264445.1 Pseudacidobacterium sp. | reverse complement strand
ACCGACAAATTCATCGCCTACAAAACCTGCTCCGCCCCATCCAGGAGCGCCATGGCGATGCCAGTCCGGGCCGGGGGGATGGAAGCGCATCCAGATCGCAAGATCTTCTTCGCGCAGAATATCGATTGCAAGCAGGATTCGCCGCAGGTCCTGACCCAGATATTTCGACCAGCGCTCGCGAATGAAGTCGAGTTGACCGGTAAGCGAATCCGGCGAAGCGAGCATCGGAGCGCGCAATGCATCAAAGAGACTCCCCACTTCAGGCGCGACTGGCGGCCGAGTCGTGAGATAGCCCGGCAGGGTGGAAGTAACACCTCGATAGGTTGTCTGTGGCTGAAGGTCTGTGTCTTCAAACAGCTCGCGGAAAGGCGCGAACGCGGGATTCATATTCGCCAGCCAGAGAAGCATCAGTTCTTCAAGTGCTGCTTCACGATTCGGTATCCCTGCGGTTGTGCCCTTCAACCACTCTGCAGCGGTCAATTCTCCTCGATAGACAGCTACGTTGGAAAACTGCTCAACAAAAGCAAGCAACAGCCGTTCCACATCAGGGCCGATCTTGGATGCGAACCAGCGAATGGCTTCCGCAAATACGGATGGATCGACGTCCTTGCGATAACTCGCAACCAGGGCATGATTGAGCTCGTCAATCATGCCCATCGCGAATAGCGCTCCGGCATTTACGGTTTTTGACGGGTCGGTTCCGGCTCCACGCGCCTCATTCAGTTGGCGCGCGAGCTTTCGGCTTGCTGCTACATCACCGAAGACAACGTTACCGGTGTAGCTGAAGAGCAGCGTATCGATATCCAGTTTTTCCCGAACAGCTCTGGAGATATGAAATTCCATTGCGAAAGACTCCTAACAGAGGACCTTTTATCGAGTCTGTCTCAGACAGTCACTTCCGTGATCCAGAGATGAGTGCCAAACAAATGGCCAGACTCAATGTTGGCGCTAACCTTGCTAAACCAACTGCAATTAGCAACAGTACATGACGCGTCGTCGCTTCTGTACAAGTGTCTCGTCGCTGGCAAATTCAAAAAAGCAGGCATGCTCACAAACGGAAACTCCTCAGTGATGCTCGAGAGATTCTACATCTCACACGAACAACCCCTATATAGATAACAGATGCCAAAAAGCGCGGAACCAGTTTAGCCTGATGTACAACAGTCTTGAAGAAATCACAAGAAAATGTGAATCGGGGCTAAAAGAAAATGCCCACGCCTCAGAACTAAGACGTGGGCACACCGAAAAAAACCGGATCTACATCAGAAAATGACCTTCAGCCCAAACTGGGTATTGAACGGTTCTCCGGGACCGATTCCCGGCGCGCCGTTGTAATCGCCGATGGTGTCCGAGATGATTCCGAAACCGGCGCCGACCGTGTTCGATGGAGGGGCATAATTGTTTCGGTTGAAAAGATTGAACATCTCTGCACGAAACTGCACTTTGACCCGCTCGCCAATATTTCCTGTTTTGAATACGGAAAGATCGACAGATTCAAATCCCGGACCAAAGAGTTGATTTCGCCTTGAGGTGCCTTCGAATGTTCCAGTTGGACCAGGCGCGAAAGCATCCGGATTGATCCAGGTCACCTGCTGGTTTACGAGTTTACGGCTTATATCCGCAAAAGGATTATGCAAAACCTGCACGGCACGCTGGTATCCTTCACCAGTTCCTGAATTATCGCTTGAGCTCAGAACGGAAAAGGGTGTTCCGCCGTGGAGCGAGATCAGGCTATTCAGTTGCCAGCCATGAGACAGCCAGTGCGGCCCTGTTGATGATCCAGGCACGTCATAGGTCAGGAATGCAGTGAAGGTATTTCTTACGTCGTAATCGCTGTTGCCATAGTCGCCTCGGATGTTTGTGCTGTCCTGCGGAAGCACGTTGCGCCATTGTGTGCCCTCATCCAGGCTGTGGCTCCAGGTATACGACGCTTGAGAACTAAGCCCGTGCCAGTTTTGCATTCGCAGCACTGCCTGCAATGAGTTGTAATTCGAATCGCCGGCACTGGCCGCTTCGTTAATGGCTCCATACGATGGAAATCCTGTCGCGTAAGGACGGCTGGTCTGTTGCGTATAAGGATCCACATTCGATCCAGCAGGGTTGAGCGCTGGCTGATTGATATCACGCAGGAGGATCAGCTTTCTGCCTGTGCTTCCCACATAACCGAGTTGGGCAACCACTTTCGACCCGAAGCCGCGCTGAATATTTAGACTGTAGTTTACGTTGTGCGGGTTACGCAGGTTCTGGTTTACCGAGAAGAGACCGCAAGGGCTGACATTGTCGGGCGTGACTACGCACTCCGTCGATGGATCTGCTCCGATTGGAGCAAGAAGCTGGCCAGGCACAATCTGTCCGGATGGAATCGCGAGCGTCAGGACAGGATTGGGCCCAGCGGGATTTCCCTGCAGACCGACTGCTCCGCCATTGCCCGGATTTTGCGATAGAAAAATATTCAGGTTCGGCGTGTCAAAGAATAGCCCGACGCCGCCGCGAATGACCAGGTTGCCATCCTCCTTCGGTTGCCAGGCAAAGCCCAGACGTGGGCTTATGCTCTTATAGTCCGCAGGATAAACAGAACTGATCCCCGCTCCCTGAAAGACAATTCCACCTTTACTGGGGACAAACACGGAGAGGTCCTTGTTGCCGTTGTGCAGCGGTCCTTCGTAGTCATACCGGATGCCATAGTTCAGATTGAATTTACGCGAAAGCTGCCACGCATCCTGTCCAAAGACAGCAAAGCTGTTTACAAATACCTGCCGTTCCGGGTCTCCACGGGCGATTGTGCCTTTATATAAATATCCGCCGAGATAGTCGGCGAGTATAAAGACATTGGTGTCGGTTATCTGCGAATCACTCGGGGTAGGCGCAGTAGCCCACGGTCCCTGCGTGCCGGAAAAGATAAATGCGCCGCGCTGATCGGTGTGGTAAAACTCGTCGAGTTGTACCTGACGAAATTCACCGCCGAACCGGAATTGATGCGAGCCCACCGTCCACGAAAGGGCATTTGTTAAATGACCAGTGATGTCATTACGTCCAAGTGGAGGAGTAACGCCAATTTGCCCAAGCTGCGATGTGGGCTGCTCTCCAAGCTGGATATGGGGAGCTCCAGGAATACTGGCGCCTGTATTGAAGCCTAGCGCGATGGGGTTGAAATCGGTATTGAGATCAAGAAACACCTGATCGAAATAGTTCACGCCCACCAGCACCT
>DATAQW010000053.1:0-19425 GCA_036264445.1 Pseudacidobacterium sp. | reverse complement strand
AGGAGATCCTGGAGCGCGAAGTGGTCAACGTCTACGATCATCGCCATTTGAACCTCGAAATTCCTGAGTTCAAGACCGCGCTGCCGACGACTGAGAACATCGCGGTCGCGATCTGGAAGCGGCTCGACGGCAAGATTCCCGGAGCGAAGCTGTATCGCGTGCGTGTTTACGAACTGCCTGATCTTTTTGCCGACTATTACGGTGAGTCATGAGAGCTTACTTTTCTCGCCGCTATCGTATGAGCGCTTCACATCGTCTGCATTCTGACGCATTCAGCGTAGAGAGGAACCGGGCGGTCTATGGGAAATGCAATAATCCTCATGGGCATGGACATAATTATGTGATCGAAGTCACGGTCGGCGGTCAGGTGGCTGAGGATACGGGCATGGTTTGCAATCTCGTCGATCTTGATACGTGCGTGCAGAAAGAGATTATTGGCCGCTTCGATCACACAAATCTGAACCTGGACCCGCTTTTCCGGGATCGCGTGCCTACCACGGAGAATCTATGTATTGAGGTGTACCGTCTCCTGAAGGGCGCTTTTGATCAGGCGGAAATTGTGCGCATCCGGGTAGAAGAGACCAGCAACAATTCATTTGAATACCCGGCAGACAGGCGTTTTGCTGCGGAACGTTAAGCGATGGACGGTATAGAAAAGAGAACGAAAATGGCGAGACCTGCAATTGTACGCAAGGCCGTGTCGACAGGCTTGGAAAATATTTCAACTCAGGACATTTACCGCGAGATCATCAGCAGGTTTGATGAGGACCCAACACGCGATGGTTTGGAACGTACGCCGGAGCGCATGGAAAAGGCGCTGACGTTTCTCACTAAGGGTTATCGCGAAAATCCAACAGAGATTCTGCGTGGTGCCCTGTTTGATGTGGATTACGACGAGATGGTCATCGTTAAGGACATTGAGATGTTCTCGCTGTGTGAACACCACATGCTGCCATTCTTTGGCAAGGTGCATGTTGCCTATATCCCGAATGGCAAGGTAATTGGGTTGAGCAAGATTCCCCGCCTGGTTGAGGTCTTCGGCCGCCGCCTGCAGGTGCAGGAGCGTATGACGCGCCAAATAGCAGACGCCATTCAGGACGCGATTGAACCACAGGGAGTTGGAGTCGTCGTCGAGGCGCGGCATCTGTGCATGATGATGCGTGGTGTCGAGAAGCAGCACTCTTCGACAGTAACTTCAGCGATGCTCGGGGTTTTTCAGAAGCAGAATACGCGCAATGAATTCCTGGCGCTGGTGCGCGAACGCACTCCAAATGGTTTCTGAACGGAGCAGCTATAGTATTCAGAGTGAATGGGCTGCTCATTGTTGATAAACCTGCAGGGATGACTTCGCACGATGTCGTTGCCCATGTGCGCCGCGCCACTGGAGAGCGATCGATTGGACATTTAGGCACACTCGATCCTATGGCAACCGGAGTGTTGCCTCTGTTGCTGGGCAAATACACAAGGCTGGCACAGTTTTTTGGTTCTCTCGAAAAAACCTATACAGGAACGATCCGATTCGGCTTTGCAACCGACACGTATGATGCCGATGGTCAGATTGTTGGCGAAGCCAGTCCTGTCTCTTTGGCGCTTGATCAGATCAGTGTTGCCGCTGCTCATTTTTACGGCGAGATTGAACAGACGCCTCCGCTATTCTCTGCAAAGAAAATTGATGGGAAGCGTGCCTACCAAATCGCCCGATCTGGCGAAACTCCAAAACTGAAGCCCGCGCGTGTCACCATTTATAAATTTGAGATTACGTCTCTCGATGATGATAGGGCTTCATTTGAGATGGCAATCTCTGCTGGTGGATACGTCCGCAGCGTGGCGCATGATTTGGGCTCTGCAATGGGATGCGGTGCGCATCTTGCGAGTCTGCGGCGTATAGCAGCTGGGCCATTTGTGATAACGGATGCGATTCCACTTGCAGAAATTGAAGCCTTAGCCGCTGCAGGCTCATTGAGGACGAAGATGCCGCACCCGCGCACTTTATTGCTGGAGCTGCCGAGCGTGACTGCCGATGAATTTTCCGCAGGACGGCTGCGTAATGGCGCTGCTGTTAACCTACCGGAGTTTTCGCGCGCTCCACTGGTCAAGATATTTGAAGGACAAAGCAATCTGATCGCGATCGGCCGTCGCATGGCGGGAACGCTCTTTCAGCCAATCGTCGTGCTTGGTTAATTATTTGTTTAAAAGTGGCCTCATCACACCAAACACATTTGCGGCCACCTGTTTGCTGCCTTGAGCTGTGGGATGAATGCCGTCATCCTGCATGGAGCCGGGAACGTCATAAACATTCTTGAGCAAAAAGGGAATCAACGGTATCCCATATTTTTTTGCGAGCGATGCGTAGAGGTCATTGAACTGCTGGATGTAGTCCTGTCCATAGTTTGGCGGCAGCGTGATGCCTGCAAGAACAACCTTTATTCCGGCCTTTCTCAGGGTAGCAATCATCTGATCAAGGTTCTGTTTTGTGACATTTAGAGGCAGCCCGCGCAGGCCATCATTCCCCCCGAACTCCAGGACCACAATGCGCGGATGCAGCGCGAGTACGTCTTTCAGGCGTTCTACTCCGTCTTTTGATGTATTGCCGCTGATACCGAGATTAACGACATGATACGGGTAGCCGTGTTCGTTGAGGAGTTTCTGCAGATAGTCTGGGTATGCGTGACCAGGCTCGACGCCATGTCCGGCGGTGAGGGAATCGCCAAAACACGCAATAATAGGTGCGCTGTTGGTTTGAGCTGCGGCGTTACAGCGGAACCCGGACGCCAGACAAAACGTAAGAAAAAAAAGGAGAATATGCCGACGTGTCACATCTTCATTGTATGCAGGACTGGAGCCAGGAATGATTGAGGTTCGCGGGCTGAAGAAGTCGATCCGCAACGGTGCACGCACGGTCGACATATTAAAGGGAATTGATTTAACTGTGCCGCGAGGGCAGTTTATTGCCATCATGGGAGCATCCGGCAGCGGCAAGAGCACCCTTTTAGGGTTGATGGCAGGGCTGGACGCCCCGACCGAGGGCGAGGTGCTAGTCGATGGAACGGAGATCAGTCGGTTGCCGGAGGATGAACTAGCACAAGTACGCGGTAAGAAGATTGGATTTGTCTTCCAGTCATATCAACTGATTCCTACTCTTACTGCACTTGAAAATGTCCTGCTGCCCTATGAATTAAATGCAAATGGCGACGGGAAACCACGAGCATCCGCGCTGCTTGAAACGGTTGGACTCGCAGATCGCCTGCATCATTACCCAGTGCAGCTTTCCGGAGGCGAGCAGCAGCGCGTGGCTCTTGCGCGAGCATTCGTTTTGGAGCCCCCGATTGTGCTCGCCGACGAGCCGACCGGCAATCTCGATTCAAATAACGGACAGCATGTGCTTGATTTGCTCACCGAGCGGCAGCGGGAAGCGAAAACAACGCTGGTGCTGGTCACGCACGACAGGCAAATCGCAGATCGAGCCGACCGGCGCATTGTGATGAAGGACGGTTACATCATTGCCGACGAGAGCGGAAAGCTGGCCTGAAATGGCGACCGATCAGAAACCTGCATTAGGCTGGAGTACAGCGGCAAAGATTGCATGGCGCGAACTGCATGCATCGCGTACGAAGTTTGTATTTGTAATTCTTTCAGTTGCAATTGGCGTGGCGGCACTAACAGGCGTCCGCAGCTTCAGCGAATCATTTGTAAAAGCATTGCTTGATCAGGCGCGCAGCATCATGTCTGCCGATATGTCAGCGCGCATGTTCCGGATCGTCGATCCTCAGGAAGAGGCAAAGCTGAATCAGTTGGCTGCCTCTAAAGGAATTGAGCGAACGTGGGTGACGGAGACAGTTTCCATGGCCTCGCGGCAGGGCGACCCCGTGCCATTGCTGGTGTCGCTGAAGATTGTCGATCCGGCAGTGTATCCCTTTTACGGAAAGATAATTCTGAATCCTGTTGGCGACTTGCACACCGCTCTCACTGACTCGACAGTTGTAGTGGATGACAATCTGCTTGTGCGCCTGCATGCCAATGTAGGGGATCAGCTGAAGATTGGCGGGCAGTATTTTCGAATTGCCGCAGTGATTGAAAAAGAACCGGACCGCCTGACTGCCGGAGTCGGCATGGGACCGCGCGTCATGATGACCCGTTCTGCCGTCAATAAAACAGGCCTGCTCCAGGCAGGCAGCCGTGCGACGGAGCGCTATCTCTTTCGGCTTGGTCCACAGAGCGGAAAAGTCGCGGATGCTCGCGCTGCGTTGGAAAAGATTCTGCCGGACGCGCAAATTTCAGATTTTCGCGAGGTGAGCCCCGCAATCTCAGAGGGCCTAGACCGTGCAACTGGCCTTCTAAGTCTTATCTGCTTGGTTGCCATGGTGCTTGGAGCTATTGGAGTTGCAATGGCGATGCGAGCACATCTGCAGCAGCGTATCGATATCCTTGCCATCATGAAATCCATTGGCGCGCGTTCATCTGACATCTTACGCATTTATTTGTTACAGACACTGTTACTTGGCATTACTGGCTCCGTACTTGGCATTATGCTGGGCATAGGTGTTGAATGGGCGCTGCCTGTGTTGTTTGGAAAGCTTCTGCCACTGCATCCTCCGCTACACTTGCCGCTTCGCTCTGTATCGGCTGCATTCGGCACCGGCATACTGACAACGCTGTTGTTCTGTCTGCCGCCGTTGCTCGACGTGCGCAAGATCAGACCAAATGTTGTTTTGCGAAAAACGATAGAAGGTGATGCGGAGAAACTGAGTTGGCAGAAAAGGCTTAGCGAAAACAGGGCGCAATGGATTTCCGTCATTGTTGTACTGCTGGCTCTGGGAGCCATCGCTGCGGCTCTCGCCGATTCCATGCTAGTAGGGAAGTGGTTCACAGCTGCTCTGTGCGGAATTCTTATTTTCGTTCTTGGTTTGGCGGCGTTTACGCTGCGAACACTCCGCGCATTTCTCAACAAGACGCGTCTTCACTTGAACTCAACATTACGGCACGGACTTGCAAATCTCTATAGGCCAGGGAATCAGTCGGCGGCCGTGCTGGCAGCGCTGGGCACAGGAGTCATGCTTATTTTGAGCGTATTTTTAATGCAACACGCTATCGTTAATCGGATGAATTCCGACGCAACTACGGACGCGCCGAACATTTTTCTCATAGACATCAGCCAGGATGAGTTGCAAGGAGTGAAGGACCTGCTTGCGCATCAACCGGGTGTTCAAGGGAAGGTGGAGTCGATCCCGATTGTTACTGCGCGTATTACAGCAGTAAATGGGGTAGATGTAGCCACTCTTAAATTGAAGAATTATCCGCGCCGGATGTTGTCTTCAGTCCCAGTCACGTGGGCGGATGCCGTTCCAGATGGCGTAAAGGCAGTTCAAGGTAAATGGTGGCAGAAGAATGATGCAGACGGGCTCGCGGTTGTGGACCGTGTGGCGCGCAGATTGAACCTGCATCTTGGATCTGAGGTTGTATTCCTTTCTGGTGAGAAAGAAATTCGGGCGCATGTTGCTGTGATCTACAAAGCGGAAGGGGAACATGTTTTTGCACGAAGTGAATTCATATTGCCTTCGGAGCTGCTGCAAGGACTTCCCGCCGTTTGGTATGCGACAGTACATGTGCAGCCCAACCAGATTGCATCGATGGAACGGGCTTTGTTTGCTGCCTATCCTACGGTAACGGTCGTCAATATTGCGGACATTCTCGACACAGTGCAGGGTGTAATTCATCAAATCACGTTGGTCATTCGCTTCCTTGCGGGTTTTTCCATTTTGTCCGGGGCGGTGATTCTGGCGTCGAGTGTCGCAAGCACGCGATTCAGAAGAATCCGTGAAGTTGTTGTACTCAAAACTCTCGGAGCCACACGCAATCGAATTGCCAGTGTCTTCAGTATTGAATTCGCTTTGCTGGGGCTACTGGCAGGTATTGTCGGAATGATTTTTGCCAATTTGCTATCTGCTGTGTTGCTCCACAAAATGGAGGTCCCCTACCATGTCGAGTTTGCTGCCAGCTCTATTTCAGTCATAGCAACAGCAATTCTTGCGGTGGTTACAGGATGGATCGCAAGTTTCAGGATATTAGGTCAAAAGCCGTTGGAAGTACTTCGAGAAGAGTAAAAGGATACCTTTGCTCAAACGACGCAGGAAAACGAATCTGAAAGTTCCTAAAATGGGTCATTCGCGGCGACGGGAAGTTGACCGAACTGGTGGCAGCTTTTACTATCTATAAGGAAGCAGCAATATTCCACATGCGCACCTGCAGCGCACAAGTACTGCCCCCTCGTTCAATGGTAGGACAGCTGACTCTGGATCAGCATATCGTGGTTCGAATCCCTGGGGGGCAGCCAAAAGTCGAATCTAAAGCAGTTCAGAGCGGTTCAGTAAAGTTCAAAGAAGTCCACTTAAAACCGCAGCAATTATTTCATTTAAAATGAGTTACTGGTGTTAACTCGTCCTGCATGGTACGATGAGAGCCGGATCAGAACGAGGATACTCTCGGTCTGCATATCCTCATATCGCAACCCAAAATGAGGATACGGCAAGTCCTGAGTAGAACGGTATCCTCACCGGATGCTTTCATGGCTCTTACAATTTTGGAGATCAGAGCAGCTAAGCCCGCAAGCCAAACCCTATCATCTTACTGACGGGTACGGGTTGTTCTTGGCCGTCCAGCCGAATGGCTCCAAGCTTTGACGTTGGAAGTATCGCTTCCGAGGTAAATTCCGGCTTATGTCTTTCGGGAGTTATCCCTTAGTCGGCCTCGCGGACGCACGTGCCGCGCATGCTGCCGCCCGTGCCGAACTACACGGTGGAATTGACCCCATGGCGGAGCGAAAAGCGGAAAAGAGCGCTGACCTGGAATCCAAACGAAGAACAAGCGCCGAGGGCTGCGGATGCGGAGAACCCTTTTCGCGAGGTCGCTGAACGGTGGTTTGAGAAATGGAAAGAGGGCAAAGTTGAACGATACGCGCGGGACACAGAGAGTCGCATCCAGGAAGATGTTCTTAGCCGTATCGGCAACCGGCCGATAGCAGCTATTAAGCCGGCTGAGATTGCAAAGATGATCTTGGCGATCGAAGAGCGTGGCGCGGCGGATGTAGCTCGCAGAGCGTTACAGAACACCCAACAAATCTTCCGTTACGCAATGGCATTTGGGCTAGCTGAGCAGAACCCTGCCGCTGCCTTCCGCCCTGCTGACATCTTGAAGCAACGCGTTACAACAAACTTTGCTCGAGTGGACGCGTCTGAGCTGTCGGCTCTGTTGAAAAAGATCGACCTTTATGATGGATCACATTTCGTGCGTCTAGCATTGCAGATAATGGCGTTTGTATTCGTGCGCACTGGCGAGTTAATTCCAGCGCAATGGAGGGAGTTCGATCGCAAAGAGAAGCTATGGAGCATACCGGCTGGACGAATGAAGATGAGACGGCCCCATTTGGTTCCGCTTTCACGTCAAGTGCTCGCCTTGTTAGACGAACTATGGGAACGTCGAAAGAACGATGTCTGGTTGTTTCCCGGCGAACGAAGCTGCCCTTACATGAACAAGAACTCGATGCTTGGTGCCCTAAAGCGGATGGGCTACAAGGGGGTGATGACCGGCCATGGCTTTCGGGGCTTGGCATCTACGATCCTTAACGAATTGGGATATGAACGCGGTCATATCGAAATGCAGCTCGCTCACGCTCCGAAGAATGATGTGGAAGCGGCGTATAACAAGGCTCTCTACCTTCCTCAGCGTCGCGTCATGATGCAAGGCTGGGCAGATTTCCTGGATCAAACCCGGGAATCGCGTAAAGGCGGTCGGCGTGTCAGTACACGAGATGGCATTGAGCAACAGACCGTGAAGCATGGACGCGCTCTGCGGCCCACTGCCTCACCTCGGATCTGACCCACGCAACTGCACACGCTCCCAGCCGAACAGGTGCGGGGAAGCTCTTTTCTTTGATGAGTGCGTAAAGACTCGACTTTGAGAGCCCAGTAATCGCTTTCACTTCGGGCAGGCGCAAGAAGGCCACGTCATCCAATTTGGATGATGCTCCATCAAGATTGAGTTCTGCTGGTTTTTGAGAATAAGGCAGCTTCCTCGCAATCGATTGCGAAGATCGGAGCTGCTCTGCTTCAGTCCCGCGGATTGTTTGATTAATGTTCTTAGAGTTTCTCCTTGCGGCGCTGGGCATGCTTGACCTCTTCGTTTTTCGGGTTCACGTCGCACGGTTACAGATAAGGGGGCGAGCGTCAGTTCTGTAATTGTTATTCTGCCAAAGCTCGCGCTCGCCAAACTTCGATTCCGCCGACAACTAACTGCTAATTGACCGCGCACTCAAGCCAATCCGAATTGACCTCGTTAATCATGACTCTTGCTTCTTCCTCACTAAAAACAAGAGGCACGACCGCGAATCCCGTTTGGCTCAGAGCAATGATGGTTAGCTTTCCACTGTGAGTCCAATGAAAGTTAGGGAGACCGTTATTCGTTCCAGGAATAATGGGGCGATTTTTATATCCCAATCGCGTTCACAATTGGAAAAACAAAGTTAAAGTGGGCAGGCGGAAGCCTAAGTTTGGATCGAAAAGCTGCAAATGGCCTGAAAAGCGCATCCTCTGTCAGCAGTAGAGGAAATTGGCAAGACGCTGCTGAAGCTCGACGAGCCGACGGTTAGCGTAAATGCCATTGGCTTCTCTCGCAAACTCTCCGTTAACTTGAGAAAGGTAGGCGGCTTAACCAAACTCCTTCACAAGATTCTAAATGTAAGCGTCTGCTTCCCACCGTCTGGACATAGACCGCGGCCTGGCCGATGATGGCCCTTGTGAGCGAGACCATTCAAGTTCTCGCCAGTGGCTCTACGAAACGGTTCACCGTACCGCTGAGGAGAAGCGCCGTATTGTCGATGCGACACTCGTTCCGGGCGCGTCGATTGCACGAGTAGCGCGAGAGAACGGGGTCAACGCCAACCAAGTCTTCCAGTGGCGATACGACCATCGAAACGGCACCGGGTGGGCCGCCAAGGAACCGCGAGCGACGCTTCTGCCCTTGAGTGTTGTCGCAGAACCGAGCAGCGTTATTGTGGCATCGTCCCCTGCGCCCCCGCGGATTATCACAATCAATTCGTGGAACGAGTGGACAGAAGGAAGCTATCTCGAGCCCGATACGGAACATGGGACTGCTTATCTCAACGCCGTTCGAAGCGTGTTCGGCTGAGCTACACCGCTGGATCAAGGATTGGAAAATACGCATGACCTACACGGTTAGCCGCCTTCGCAGGCTTGTTCTGGCACTGTCTCTTGGCGTTGCGCTATCGATCTTGAGCGGGCCGACTGCGTGTGCCGCGCACTACAAAGTAGAACAGTGGCAAGCAGTCGAGATCGTGCTTACGAGCTCTGTGAGCTATCCGGATCCGTTTCAGGATGTGGATGTCACCGCGACCTTCACGAAGCCGGGCAGCGAGGCGATTGTCCGTCCGGCGTTCTGGGATGGTGGGCGCATTTGGAAGGTGAGATTTGCGCCGCCGCAGCGTGGGGTATGGACAATGACGACCAGTGCTACGGATGCCGGGAACAGCGGCCTCCATCATGTAATAAAAAGGGTGGAATGCAAAGCATATACCGGCAAGCTCGATATTTATAAGCACGGATTTCTGAAGGTCAGCACCAATGGAAGATATCTGACCTATGCCGACGGGACACCGTTCTTCTATCTGGGAGATACGCACTGGATTCTGTCGCATGAGCGATTCAGTACATCGAATGCGCCTGGAGTGGCCTCCCAGTTCAAATACACGGTCGATAAGCGCGTCAAGCAGGGATTCACCGTCTTTCAATCGGAGGCCGGCTGGCAGGCAAAGAGCGCGCAGATCCGAATCAATCAAGAAGGCATTGGAAATGAAGAAGCCGATGCCGATTTCAAGCACGGATTTACAAACGACGATCTGACCGGCTTCGCCAATCTTGACCGGAAGTTTAAGTATGTTGCAGATCAGGGCCTGGTACATGCCAACGCTGAAATTTGCTGGGTGGGTGATCCGGCGTCATTTCCGATATTCACCGAAGCATTTATGGCGAGGCTGGGGAGATACTGGGTAGCTCGTTATGGAGCATATCCAGTGATTTGGACGATTGCTCAGGAGATCGATAGGAACTTTTATGGGGTGTACGACGCTACAACGATCGGAAAGTGGTTTTCGGCGGCGCAGAGTATCGCTGAGAATGACGCCTACCATCAGCCGTTGATGCCTCACATGGAAAATACCGATCATGCGATCGCGTCAAATTCGTGGTGGTCGGGCAAACCATTCCATAGCGGTTGGGCTGTGCAGTGGCAGGGCGAACTGAACGATACAGGCGTTGCTGAGAAGTTTTGGAATTCTTCGCCAAACAAGCCTTCGGTACTTTACGAGAGCCCGTATGACCACTTCTGGACCGATTCGCGGGGAGCGCTCGGGGCGGCTTACAAGGCCTTCCAATGCGGTATGTATGGCTACGGCTACGGCGCGAACGGCATCTGGAACGATATTTATTCAAAGCCTAAAGAGCGGGGAGATTTCGGAACCGCATATGAAATGCCCGCTCATTACATGTGGTGGCGTGATGGAGCTGACTTGCCCACCGGCGGTCAGCTTACATACTTCAAGCAGTTCTATACGAGCCTGGAATGGTGGAAGCTGGTTCCGCGGTTTGACGATGAGACATGGGGTTCGTTCGCCGATCCATCTCGGTCTCTGCTTTCTTCCGACGTGAACGATACGTATGTTGTGTTTTTCTTCGGGAGCGGAACGTCGACCGGCAGATTGAATGAGATCGAGAACCATTCCACATACATGGCCCGATGGTTTAATCCGCGAGATGGTCTGTATAGGAAAATCGGCGAATTCACAGCGAGCACCAATCAATGGCTGATTCCAGACAGGCCAACTGCGGAGGACTGGATTTTGCTGGTAAGAAAGACCAAGCCAGTCGCTCAATAGAATCCAACAGGTAGGAAGGTGCCTCTTCTCCACGCTGGCGGTGGGCTCGCTGTCGGCACCAGTATCGCCTTCTCGGCCGCTGTGCTCCATTACGCAGGTGACCTGTCTGTTTCTTTGCAGACTTTCCGCGAGAGTGGACGCGTCGTTGGTGAATACTTGCGCGTCCTGCGATGCGCGAGATACAGAGACATATGCGAATCTTCCGTTGATGAGTTCGGGATGCGCTTCAGTATCCATGTTGACGAGCACGCGTCTCGACGTGAGGCCTTGCGAGCTGTGCGACGTTACAGCATATCCGTGATCGAAATGACGCATCTTGAGCGGATCGAAAGAGACCTCCTTACCGCTGTCCATGCAAAGGGTCATCCGCCCATCGCTATCGAAACTCTTCAGCGTGCCAAGGTCTCGATTGGCGACCCGATGATCACGATTTGGCGCTGTGAGCTGCACCCTATGGCGCAGCTGCTCCGGGCGTGCGTTCGTATCAACGATAATTTTCTTGTCACAAATTCCCTCCGCCTGTCGTTCTATAGGTGTAGAAACAAAAGGCATGAGCGATCGCTGGATAGAAGCGGAGTTCGAAGCGATCTTTCGGGAGCACTATCAGCGCATCGTCCGTGTCATCCGGCGCGTGCTGCCGCGTGACTCCGAGGCCGAAGAGGTTTGTGCCGAGGTCTTCTTGCGGCTCTACTGTAGCGGTCCGGGCGTTGCGGCTGGTGGACTCGTTGGCGGCTGGCTTTATCGCACCGCGACTCGCGCGTCGATCGATGCCCTTCGCGCCAACCGGCGGCGTGGTGTGGAAGAGCAATTGGATGGCAGTGGCCATGTTGAGGCAGAGGGTTTCACCGAGAGCCCACTTACCCTCATGCTGCGTCGAGAAAGCATCGTCGAAGTGCGCGAGGTGCTGGCAAAGCTGAAGGTCGAGAAAGCACAGCTTTTGCTATTGCGCCACAGCGGTTTGAGTTATCGAGAAATTGCCGAAGCTTTGCAACTCGGCGTCAACTCAGTCGGGCAAAAACTGGCTCGAGCGGAGGCGGAGTTTTCTGCACTCTACGAACGACAGCAACGCCGGAACCGCAAGGCACCGCAATTGCAGGCGGCAAAGGAGGGGCAATGAAACACGAAGAAGTAAATCCGGGAGTGTTGCGGGCCTACCTGGATGGCGAACTTGATTCCACGCGACTCATTGCCGTCGAGCAGCACTTGCAGGGTTGTAGCGTCTGCTCCGGCGAACTCGCCACTCTACGGAATCATGCTGCCTTTGTGCGTGACGGCCTCGACAAATTGCCAGGGTTGCCGGACGCCGATACATCTGCGAGGGCCTGGGCCGCGTTTCAAAAGAAGCGGGAGGAATGGATGGACAGTGATCAGAATCGGTGGACCTTGTGGCAGAAATTGTCCCTTGCAGGCGGATGCCTTGGCGTCGCCGCAGTCACTTTGGTCCTGACCGTAGCGCCAGTTCGAGCGTGGGCGGAAGGCCTGTTGGCCATCTTTCGCGTAGAGCGTTTCACCATACTCGAAATAAACCCCGCTGCCTTGAAGAACGAGGGGCTGCAAAATAATCAGTTGCTCAATCAGACGATAGGTCGCGTTCTATCCGATGAAATCACGGTAACTCAGAGTCCACAAAAGCCGCAGTTTATAGCGAATGCGGCAGCTGCGTCGAAGGTCGCAGGGTTTCCAGTACAGCTTCTCCTCGGCCAAACACCGTCCAGTCTCCTGCTGGAAAGCGGGATCGGCATGAATATGAAGCTCGATGGTGACCGCATCCAATCCATACTCGATGAGGCGGGACGCAGCGACCTGCGGATTCCGCCGTCGGTGGACGGAGCCATCATTGGTGTGCGGGTACCTGCTGGTGTGATGGCGTTCTATGGGAACTGTGGCGATGTTGCGTCCAGGATGATGGGCCAAGTGGGTGCCAGCCCAGGCACGAAGAACCCTTCAGCGAGTGCGGATCATAGTGTTGTCGTTCATCTTGGTGGTGCGGATAAATCCGTCTCGGAGGCTGGTGTAGATGTCAGCGCGAATCAAGCCAGACACGCGAACAGAGTCAGCGCAGGCGAGACATCCGGACAGCAGGCCGATGCCACCTGTGTTTCGCTATTCGAGATTCCCAGCCCGGTTGTGTCTGCTCCTCAGGAAATCGATCCCGCTCAGATCGCGCAGGTAGCGCTTCAGTTTCTTGGCATGAGCGCCAACGACGCTGCCAACTTTACTCAGACCGTCGACTGGACGTCGACGCTCGTTCTCCCCGTGGTCCGCGGTGAGTCAAAGTACGAGCAGGTGCATGTCAACGGCAATGAAGGCGCACTGTTGCGCGCGGCAAATCAGAACCAATCTGGCCACTTCTCGCTCATGTGGGTCGACAATGGAATCGTCTTCGCTCTGAATGGAACTGGAGACGATACTACGGCAATCAACCTGGCCTCGCAGTTACAATAGTGCGAGCCGGAACGTGCATGGCAACTCTTACCATCGATGCGTTGCAACTTAGGAAGACCTACGGTACTCGTACTGCCGTCCGCGATCTGACCCTCCAGGTCGGTCCCGGAGAGGCCTTCGGGTTTCTTGGTCCGAATGGCGCGGGCAAAAGCACTTCGATCAAGATGCTGCTTGGCCTGGTAAAGCCAACCGGTGGCAGCGCACTACTGCTTGGTCAACCGGTGGGCGCACGCGAGGTGCGAACTCGCGTTGGCTTTCTCCCCGAACATTTCCGCTTCTATGATTGGCTCTCTGCTTCAGAGCTGATCGCATTTCACGGGAGGCTATGCGGTCTGGCAGAAGACAAGCTGCGCCAGAAGGTCCCGCAGTTGCTTGAGCGGGTGGGCCTCGGTACGCAACACAACAAGCCTATTCGTAGTTTCTCCAAAGGAATGATGCAGCGCGTCGGCCTGGCGCAGGCAATCGTCAATGACCCGGAAATCCTATTTCTGGACGAGCCCACTTCCGGCCTCGATCCGGCCGGACGTAAGCTTGTGCGGGAAGTAATCGCTGAGCAGTGTAGTCGCGGTGCCACAGTCTTTCTTAACTCGCATTTACTCGGCGAAGTTGAGCAAAGCTGCGACCGCGTGGCCTTCATTCGGGATGGCCGTATCATCGGCATGTATGAGATGGGCGCGTGGCAATCAGCTCAGACGGAAGTTGAAATCCGAGTCGCGCGTGTTAGTTCCGCCGCAATAGAGCAGCTCAAAGGATTCACGAAGGATTTTCGACTCGTGGGGCAGGTTCTGCACCTGCGCGTGGTAAAAGTAGACCATCTTCCAGAGGTTGTTCGCTGTCTGGTCGATGCAGGCGCAGACGTCTTCTCCGTCGTCCCGCAACGAGTAAGCCTGGAAGACTTGTTTTTACAGATGATGGGACCGGATCCCGGCCTATGAAAGAGAACACAATCGACGTGCGCCTGCCCGCAGGCACTCCCGAACTCCCGGCAAACGAGCACCCAGTTATCGATTGCGCCATAGCTGAACCATCCGCTTTCGGTCTTTCGCGCGGACCGGGTGCAGTGCGTACAATTTTGCTAATGGCGCGAGTTACCTTTCGTGAGGCGGCACGGCGCAAGATTCTCTGGATCGCCATGCTGGCAGGCGTCGCATTCCTGACTCTTTTCTGGACGGCGCTTCATTTCGTTTTGAAACACCAGAGGCAGCAGACCGCGACTGTCGATTTTCGCGAAGGCATGGTCATGATGACCATGATGGTGCTCTATGCCGGAAGTATGATGACTTCGCTGATGGCAGTGTTGACTTCCTGCGACACACTCTCAGGGGAGATCGCGTCAGGCACAATTCACGCCATAGCTACCAAGCCAGTGGAACGCTGGTGCCTTGTGCTTGGCAAGTGGATGGGCTTTGTCGGGATGCTGACGCTCTATGCGTTGCTCATCGAGGGTGGCTCGATCCTGATCAGCTGGCTGGAAAGTGGATACCGCCCTCCACACGGCCTCGCTGTGCTGAGCCTGATCTGGTTGCAATCCCTGGTGCTGCTTGGGGTTACTATGGCAGCCGGTACCCGCTTCTCATCGCTTACCAGCGGCGCCGTCTCGCTCGGACTGTACGGCCTGGCGTTTGTTGGCGGATGGATCGAGCAGTTTGGATCATTGCAACATGTGAAAGCTTGCATCAATCTCGGAATTCTCTCAAGCCTCATCATGCCTAGCGATGCGCTGTGGCGCCGCGCAGCCTTCAAATTCCAACCACCGCTGCTTGGAACCGTTGGCGCTACTCCCTTCAGCAGCACACTGGTGCCGAGTAATGCCATGGTGGTTTACGCGGCTCTGTATGCAGTTCTGGTCATATTGCTGGCTCAGTTTCTCTTCTCACGCCGCGATCTTTAGTCTTTAAGCGCGGCCTTTCTCACTCTATGACTCTGCTTGAATCCGATAGTTTGTCCCAGGCACGGCGGAGCGATTCAAATGGCCGGAAAGCCGACTACACGGCCAAGTGGAGATCGGGCACACTAGATAGGCTGCTATCTCTGAAAGTTGCCGTGGGTGGCGGGGCTTCCGCGGCGTTAATCATGAATTCGGACTGGACTGCCTGCGAAAACGATTTGGGAGAGCAGACAGTAACGGTCACAAAACAGATCAGTTCGGCTCATTCCAACGACTCCTGCAGGAAAGTGGAATAGAAACGCGCTGCAGGCCGAGACTTCGGAAATGAAGCATATCTTGGCCGAGATTTCTCTAATTGAAACCCACTCCCCGCTCAATGTAGAGGTCCAGACCTTTTGGAAACGTCTTTGTGACTCAGCTCCCGTTTGTGTACCCCGCTGAATGGTTCATTCCTCTCAGTTGTCTCGTAGCTTTATTTTCTTCCGTACTTCCAAAGGTCCTGATCCTTTCTGACTGCTGCGCTCTTCTCAATTCGCTTTCAGAACAGATAACGCTGGCCACCTTTGATTGCGCAACCTTCGCAGGACTAGATCGATCCGAAGGAATAGCATGGAAGGCATGGACATCAATGAGCCCCTCACGCTAGATAGACAGCTCCTCTTCTGCGAACAGGGAAACTTCTTGGCGTTGCGTTTTCTTGGAGCCTCCAGAAAGGCTGTCCTAAGTGCGCATTTAGAATCGCCGGGAGACATCGAAGCTACAGTAGATGCTTCGCTCGCCCCGTTCCTCGCGCACGTCAATGCCTGCACGCAATGCAATGCGGCTTGATTGCAAAGAAATGATGGCGCTTTTTCATTTCGTGTAGCGTTCACGCTGTGTTTCCCTTCCGCTTTCGCCAATGTGAGCCTTTAAGCAGCGTGTGAAATTCTCGCTTGTTCGTATTCGCGGGTGAGTCACCGCCTATACGTCAATTACTACTTGATTAACAGCACGACATGGCCTCGTGGAGGTCGACAAGAATACTACTCGCATTGTATGGTCCGCCGCGCGACTGCAAGGAGCGGCCAAGATTCTATTGATCAAGGCCCTCGGCGGCGGTTGGGATACAACGCAGTTGCCTAAGCTGTAACCACATCAGATACCGGTTCGTTAGGGTAGCGGGCCGGTATTGTATGCCTCATACGCGCGTCCCGGCACCACACGGTAAATGCCGAAGGCTCTTCCGGTCTTTCCTCGCAGTTCAAAGATCAATTCCGCGCGGCCGTCTCCGTCTGTATCCGTGGCGTCAACAAGATGCATGCGCGGAGAGAAATCCAGCGATTTTTCGCTCGTCATCTGTTGGAAGAGGGGATGCGGCACACCATAAAAATCAGACTGCGCGATCAACGTGATGTACCTCGCCTCGCCATTGTCACCGGTCGATTTCGCCGTCAGGACGAAAGTCGCGCCGCCGTTGTAGGAAAGCTCGAAGACATTGAACTTCTCCTCTTCAAGTGGGGGCGGTGGCGCAGCCGCTTTTCGCCGGGTTGCGGGTTGTTTTGTAGCTGTCTTGGATACATTTCCCTGCGTTGTCGATGGCGTAAAACCCGCAGCGATGACCTTCTGTGCTAAATCTTCCATTGCCGTCTTTGCCTTGGCAGCACCTTCCGGATCAGCCCAACTATACGTATATGAGTGAGGCTCGCTCGTCGTCTTTACATCCGAGATGGCAGCCATCTGGTTCATGTCCTGCGGCAAGCCCTCAAGTTTCGACAGCTCGATGGTTACTTCAAGCGTTTGCGGTCTGCCGTACCGCAGCTTCGGTCGATCAGGATCAGCAGGAAAGCTCACCGGACCGCCTGCACTGGCGCTCGCATCCTGATGCTTATGCAGAGTGGGTCGGTCGGGATCAATCTGGGGAGCATTTTGCGTGGTTTCTCCAGAATCTTTCCGATGGAGCGTCGGTTTGTCAGCATCGTCTGCTGACGTACCTGAGTTACTGCTTGAATCGCTGCTTGATCCGCTTGATCCCGAGCCGGAACCGCTGTCGCCTCCGTCTTTCCGGTGTAAAGTGGGCCTATCTGAATCGGCCCCTGACGAGTTGGACGAACTGCTGGAGGAGCTGCTGGCCGTATCCGAGTCAGCGCTTCCATCCTTCCGATGGAGTATCGGCTTATCCGAATCCACATCCTTCACTACCTGCGGAGGATGCTTCGACATCGGTGGTTTTGTCTTCGCCTTGATCACTTCGGGCTTGACGGAGCCCACCGCGATCCAGGAACCGTCCAGATTTTGCGCACCATTTACACTGAAAAGCCCTTTAGGATTGCCTGCCTGCTCCAACTCGTAAATCGTTCCCGTCAGAACGGTCAAAGGAGCAGGATGTGCTAGGTACAAACCGCCTGGCTGATACTGCTGCCCGTCCCACACGGTCAGCGGAATCAGCCGTCCGGCCTTGGGCTTGTCTAGGTCGCCCGTCCATTCAAACACTCCCGTAGCCCGCAGGGTTGGCGTCGTGTCGGTGTTTTTCGTGATGTGGCCAGGATATTGCCCATGCGCGACCGCGCACCCGATCGACATCGACAGAATGAAAATACACTGCGCGGCTCTTGACCCGAATTTATTGGCAGACAGTGACATACAGTCAGGGGTCTGAGAAACAATCAACCTGACCCATCAGATTACTCTTGCGGAAGGACCAATTATGGAAGTTCACGGATAAAGTTGCCGATTTCACAGTCCAAGATAACCAGGAGAAGATTGTTCATCTTTCAGATTACGCCGGAACGCCCGTTGTGCTCTTCTTTTACCCCAAAGCCAATACGCCCAGCTGCACGATGGAGGCATGTGGCTTCCGCGATGTCTTCAAGGAAATTCAGAAGGCAGACGCCATAGTGCTGGGCCTGCAGGACCGGACATCCATTTGCAGTCTCGGGCTCGAAGAGCCGTCACAGAAGATTGAGTTGGTGTTCTCTGCCAGTCCCGAAACAATCCATAAGGGCCTGGGAATGTGATCCCGAAGCTGGTGTACCACCGGCAAACCGGAACTTTCGGGAGGGACCATACGCTGGAGCCGAAATTCTCGGTGACGGATTTGCCCAACAATTGACTCATCTTCTATGACGAAAGCAACATCCAAGCGATTCCGAAACCAGGAGCGAAGATTGCGGACTCAATGAGAACCACTCTTGGCAAGAGAAGGTGCGATGGAGTGAATCCTACCGTTCCACCCTTAGGTGCTAGCCTGCTGAGCCATATAATGAAAAACACAAAAGACAACAGCAGCGCGGCTAACCCACCTAAGATTGACTTCACATATATCATCGCCGGTTCCTCCGGGATCACTTTTCGCGCCTGAATCCGCGTAGACCAGTTCCTAATTCCCAGCCACGGTGGTAAAAGCGTGCAACATCACGCGGCCCATCATACTCGCTGGGAGGCGCATTGCAGCGATCACGACCCGTAATTGCCGTATGACCGGCGATACGGAAGTTACGTTTGAATACCTATGGTCACCGGCAGAAGTCCCGGTCGCAGTTGCTTGGTCCATCCGGCATCGTTGCGGTACTCATATCGCCACTGGAAAACCTGGTTGGCGTTGACTCCGTTCTCCCGCGCCACTCGCGCGATCGATGCCACCATGGCGGTCGCCGTGATGGGGCCAACACCAGCAATCTCCGTAAGCCTCTGGCTGGCTTCATTGCTGCGATGCCATTGCTGAATTTGCCGATCCATCTCATCCACCAGTTGATCGAGTGTCCTCAGACGTTCTCCGAGTTGTCTCAGCAGTTGTCGCAAGAGGCCAGGCAATGCGATCCCCGCATCCTCAAGTATCTCCGGTAGACGCGTGCGGATGTTTCGAATTCCCTGGGGTATCGTGACACTATACTCTGCCAGCAAACCGCGAATTTGATTTCCCTGTGCCGTGCGCTGTCGAACAAAGCCTTGCCTGGCACGATGCAGGGCCAGTACTGCCTGCTGATCCGGTGTCTTGATCGGCACGAATCTCATATTAGGTCGACTCACCGCTTCACAGATTGCTTCTGCGTCTGCAGCGTCGTTCTTGTTCGTCTTCACATAAGGCTTCACGAACTGCGGCGCCATCAGCTTCACGGTATATCCAAGTGTCGTCAGCCGGCGTGCCCATTCATACGCGCCACCACAAGCTTCC
>DATAQW010000008.1:0-2349 GCA_036264445.1 Pseudacidobacterium sp. | reverse complement strand
TCCGCATCCCTGGCTGATGCCGGATTTCTGGCGTTTCCCGACGGTTTCGATGGGTATTGGACCGCTGAATGCGATCTATCAGGCGCGTTTTATGCGCTATCTCGAAAACCGCAACCTGATTGAGAAAACGCCTCGCAAAGTTTGGGCATTCGTGGGCGATGGCGAGACGGACGAAGTCGACACGCTGGGCGCGATTACGGTTGCTTCGCGCGAAAAACTCGACAACCTCATCTTTGTGGTGAACTGTAACCTGCAACGTTTGGATGGCCCGGTTCGCGGCAACAAGCGGATTATCGACGAATTAGAAGGGGTCTTCCGCGGCGCTGGTTGGAATGTCATTAAGGTCATTTGGGGCTCAGACTGGGACGCGCTGTTTGAGCGCGACCACAAGGGACTGTTGCTAAAGCGCATGGAAGAGTGCGTGGACGGAGACTACCAGGCCTTCAAGGCCAAAGGTGGCGCCTATCTGCGGCAGGAATTCTTCGGCAAATATCCAGAGCTGCTGGAACTAGTCAGTGATATGACCGATGAGCAACTGGCACGGCTGCATCGTGGTGGACACGATCCGCTGAAGATCTACAACGCCTATAAACGTGCGACCGAGCATCGCGGCGGTCCTACCGTGATTCTTGCCAAGACAGTGAAGGGCTACGGCCTTGGCAGCACTGAGGCGCGCAACGCCTCACACCAGGAAAAGAAGCTGACTGACGATTCCGTAGCGGCGTTCGTGAAGCGCTTCGATATCCCAGTGCCGGAAGAAGCAGCCAAGCATGGCAAGCCGTATCGGCCGGCACAGGATGCTCCGGAGATTCAATATCTGCAGGAGCGCCGCAAGGCTCTGGGCGGTTACATGCCGCACAGGGAAGTACCGGAGCTGAAATTCAAGGCGCCCGAATTAGATTACTTCGGCGAATGGACCGCGGGATCGAAGGGGCGAGCGGTTTCGACCACGATGGGTTTCGTGAGCATTCTGCGTCATCTGTTGAAAGATCCCGAGATCGGCAAGTTGATTGTCCCTATCGTTCCCGACGAAGGCCGTACTTTTGGTCTTGAATCTGCGATTCGCCAAGTGGGCATTTACGCGAGCGAAGGACAGAAATACAAGCCGCACGATGTCGATATGCTGCTCTACTACCGCGAAGAGCAAGACGGGCAGATTCTGGAAGAAGGCATCACTGAAGCCGGTTCCATGGCTTCCTTCACTGCCGCTGGAACCTCGTATTCGAATTACCGCGTGCCGACGATTCCGTTCTATATGTACTACTCGATGTTTGGTTTCCAGCGCGTTGGCGACATGATCTGGGCATTCGCCGATTCACGCGGCAAGGGCTTCCTCATGGGCGGCACGGCTGGACGCACCACGATGCTGGGCGAAGGATTGCAGCATCAGGACGGACATAGTCATGTGCTGGCCAGCACCGTTCCTACCTGCATGAGCTACGACCCGGCATATGTGTACGAGCTGGCAGTGATTCTCCAGGATGGTATCCGCCGCATGTACCAGGAAAACGAGAGCGTCTTCTACTACATCACCATGTACAACGAAGACTATGCGATGCCGGAGATGCCGGAGGGCGTGCGCGAGGGCATTGTTCGCGGTATCTACAAATTCAAAAGCGCAGCTAAAGGTAAAGCCGATGCACAGTTATTCGGCAGCGGCCCGATCCTGAATGAAGTCGTTCGTGCACAGCAAATTCTGGCGGAGAAATACGGCGTACAGGCCGATGTGTGGAGCGTGACCAGCTACAACGAGCTGCGGCGTGATGCGCTTGCGATCGAGCGCTGGAACCGTCTGCACCCGGCGGAAGCGGAGAAGACGCCTTATGTTGTCACTGCTCTCAAGGGAACGAAGGGGCCGATCATCGCAGCGAGCGACTACATGAAGTCCATTCCAGATCAGCTCTCACCGTGGCTCTCAAATCGCCTGGTGGCGCTGGGCACCGACGGCTTTGGACGCAGCGATAATCGCGAGTATCTGCGCCGTCACTTTGAGGTCAATGCTGAATCAATTGTGGTTGCGACTCTCTCAAAGCTTTCGCGCGAGGGTAAGTTCGACGCGAAGCGGGCGCAGAAGGCATCGCAGGAGTTGGGGTTGGATACAGAGAAGGTTGATCCGGCAAAGGCATAACTTGCTGCAGAATGATGACGCTTTAAATAGAAATAGGAATGAAACAGGGCGGAACTTCGATTCCGCCCTGTTTCATCATCCATCATTTTTGCAGTTGGACTTCGCTCTTCGATATATCTCTCGATCACGGCATCGAGAATGGCTTTCGCCTCAACAATAAAATTCTTTCCCATGATTTCGCGGACTGCCTGTATCTTGATGGACTGTCCCTGAAAGACGTA
>DATAQW010000418.1:0-25016 GCA_036264445.1 Pseudacidobacterium sp. | reverse complement strand
AGGTTTATTGTCAATCGACAGGTTGACGAAGCGGTTCCGGGAGACGGATCGGCCTGGACGACAGGCAATTGCGAGTTGTACGCGTGCCGCGGCGGGGCCTGGCTCATCGAACCGGAGAACGTCCGCTTGGCCAGTTGCGTCACGGACTACCCGATGAGTCGCTTCACAACCCTCGGCTTTGGTCTCGCCAGGATCCATTCCGACCACTGGTATGGGAACGCTGCGGACTTGGCAAAGAAATCGGCGATCGGAATTTACCCAATCGACGGGTGGTGGAACGAGAATCCTGGTCATGCTCGATACGATTGGCGTGTCCGCTACGGTTTGGTAGCTTCCATTCGTACAGCCAACGACGATGTGGATATCTATAGCCTGTCCAGACGCAGATTACGCTGCCTATCGGCATAAGTTAGACTTCGATTTACCAGCTGCATCGGAGGGATCCAGGCATTGAAACCGTATTCGTCCCTACTCTTGTTTTGCGTGAATCCCATCGATCGCGTTTGCTTGTTTGATTGACTTCGCAGGACTGCGTTGAGACGCCAGTGAATCTCATTGTGCCAGCCAGTGAGGCTTATCTAGAAGCGCCGTTTTTGGCTGTCTGCTCCCGGTATGACATGTAGAACAGGTACGTTCAGCTGCTACTTTATTGGGGAAGATCAGCGCGTATACTAGCTGCTTGTTTTCCCAAGTCACAACATGAAGATCGTTCCGGTCAGCACTGTGGAAACGGATGTCATTGGAATAGGTGATTTTTCCACCTTCGGCTTTTGCTTTATTTCCCGAGGCAATCAGAACACTGATTGTATCGTTTTGCATCTGAAACGCTAGGAGTGCAGCCTGTTCTCCTCGAAACGTCAGAAGCCGTCCGCCAGCCAGCTTGTACACGGCAGAGTCATCCGAGGCAATGCCCGCATTCGGCATACGAAACGGAAATGGCACACGGCTGGCAAACCATGCGGCAACTACTTTAGGGGAATCTGACTGCACATCAAGAGGCATACTAGCATTTGTCAAGCTACGATGCGCCACAATCGCGGTATCAACAAAGCTACTGACATTCGCTTGCCGGTGCAGGTGGGCAAATAGGAAAGCTCCGGCAACGACACAGATCATCGCGGCAGCTGCGGCTGGCAACCATGAGGAATTCCACCACGACTGCTTGAGCGACAAAACTTTGGGTTGAGCTTCACTTGATACTTTTTTTTTCTGCTCTGTTTGCTGCAGGATGCGTTCTCGCAGAGCAGCGGGCGCTGTAATTAACGGACGTGCCTGCCTGATTCGGCTAGAAAACACCTTGAGTTCTTCAAATTTTTGTCTGCAACTTGCGCAAGTTTCTAGATGTGTGAGCAGCTCTTGCTGTTCACTCCCGGTCAGCTCGTCATCAATGTAGAGCTGAATCATTGCGCTGTAGTCAGCGCAGTTTGCCATCATATACTCCTTCCCCAAATTACCGTGGGGAGCTCTCCAAGTCTGTTAAAATACCACGAAGTTTAGCACGTGCCCGTCCTAAGCGGGACATCACTGTGCCAACCGGACAATGCAGAACCTCAGCAATCACTTGATAAGATAATTCCTCGAACTCACGCAACAAAATAATTTCTCGAAACTCTACCCCAAGCTCAGCAATTGCTCTTCGTACTCGTGCTATGTCTTCGTTCCCGGCAAAAATCTCATAGGAGTCCTTCGAGTTGCCGACCAGACCGTCCGCTGAATTGTCCTCGCCGTCTATCTCTACAATTTTCGGAGCGCTTCTGCGCTTCCGCAACTCGTTGAACCAGAGGTTCCGGAGAATGGTAAAAAGCCAGCCCTTAATATTGCTGTTTTCACGAAGGCGGTGCATCGCTTCCAACGCGCGGACATAAGTCTCTTGGACTAAGTCTTCCGCCTCTGTGCGGTTTCGGGTAAGAACGATCGCATAGCCATACAGCCCGTCAATGTGTTCAATCCCGATAGCCCCTGCCGAGTTCGTTTCCTCGATGCTTCCCGACATTATGGTTCCATTTTACGGAACTACTGCCCGGAAGCCAAAACGCCATCAAGCTGCTGATCGCTACCTTCAAATCCCTAATCAGGGGGGCTATTCAACAAAAAATATTCTCATTAGCCGCCGATCTCGCAAGTAAGAGATCCCGAAACAATTGATCCTCCAAGCGATGTCTGATCTCCCACTCGCGCAGCGGGCAAGTTGTTAAGAAATACGCTTGCAGATCCTCGGATAATGGGATCATCACCATCACCCGTACAGGCTGTCTGCCAAGTCATAGTTGCGGCGGGCAGATTATCGATAAGAACAGTGATTTCCCCAGAAGGGACGATCGGACCCCCGCCGCCTGGACAAATGTGAAGATCTGTAGCGCGAGCTGCTGGTGGCATACTGTCTCCCTATAAAGGACTCCCCTTGCGTTTCTATCAACGATTGTTCTGTGCTTCTTCTCCACAATATTGACCGATCCGAATGTAAACTGGCTGCGTTACATCTTGCCCCCCTTTGTTCCATCGTCTGCCACATCCGGAGGTGTAGGTGATGCGGGAGTACCAATCTGTACGGGGCTGCCGGAGGAGGCGCCACCGCCGCTGTTGATTCGCACCATCATTCCAGAAATAGCAATTCCAGCAGCGCCCATAGTGAAAAAGCTGTCGCCAGCTTTAAGGGAAATCTCCGCGTCGCTCTCGATAATCAGGCTCGTGTTCGCTTTGATGTAGACGGATCCTGCGTCGAGATAATACTTTCCTTCAACCTGTTCTCCATGATCTCCTCCCACCGTCAGGGAATAATTTTGATTTACGTGTTCAGTACGATCTGTTCCGATATCAAGGTCAGCCTTTTGGGCTACCTTTACCACTTGATTGGCCTTGATGTTCGTCTGCCAATCATCGGTAATCTCGTCATAACGGCTGCCCTTGACGACAAGTGAGTCTTTGCCTCCAACGTATCTCCGGTGATCGTGTTCCGTGCGATGGTCCATGTCCCTTTCGGCATTCAAAAATATCTGTTCCGATCCCTTGAGGTCCTCGAAGCGAAGCTCATTTGCATTTGCCGCGGTACCGTTTTTTGACGAGCGGGTCAAAATGCCGGAGCGCGTGTATTCAGACTTCGGATCGTACTTTGGCATATTGATCCCGTTATAGACAGATCCCACAACAATCGGCGCATCCGGGTCGCCTTCGATGAAGTCGATCAGTACCTCATCGCCAATTCTCGGCCAGAAATATGTTCCCCAACCTTTGCCCGCCCACTGCTGAGCTACCCGCAACAGCGTATTGTCAGGCGTGTTGGGCGGACGCGTTCTGTCCCACCAGAACTGCACACAGACTCTCCCATATTTATCGAGATAAGAATCATCACCGGCATGAGTCACAACCTTGCCAGTGACGACTCCATTCACCCGCGGCCTGGATAAGCTTTTTGCCGTGCGATACGGCTGGGTAAAGGGTCGAGCGTAAAACCTGTTGCTATAAGGGTTCTTAGACGGCTTGCTCACTTCAGACCGATAACCGGGTTGCTGCTCCACCCGATGCTCCACCCGTGTCAGCAGATATTTAATGTTCTTCTCCGTCTGCGGATATTCGGTGAGCGTAAAGGTAAAACCTGCCTGCATTGGACTGGCCGTCGAGATTCCGTGGCACTGGATTGACTGCGCGTCGGCAACGTCTTTATCGACATCCTGCAACTGCGTCTGCAGTTGCGGCGTTTTGGGGTCCGCACCTTCGGTCTTCAGATAAGCTGAGGCTGAATCAGTATAGTCATACACTTCGTGCGAGTTGTCACCCATAAGCGTCGATGACTTTGCCGTCTGTGGGCTTGCATGAGAGACGGCGTAGGCCATAAAGCGATAATCCCAGCTGGTGTGTTCGCCTGTAATCAGCGTTGAACGTGAAGCGAACTCATAGATGATCGGCTCATAGAAACTCAGCTGGTCTTCGACTGTAGTGCTATATCGGAATTGGCTGGCCACGGCGCACTCGGTAAGGTGGCTTGCCGTATCGGTGAGGACCATGATGTGGTCCGATGCCGTATGTGTGAAGTAATAAAAAATTCCATGTTGCTGCATCAGACGTGAAACGAATTCAAGATCTGTTTCACGATATTGTGTGCAGTATTCCAGCGACATGTACGAGCCTTGCGTCTCCACCGTGGGCGCAATGCTGTACGGCGTCAGCACCTGCTTGATGATATCGAGCACCGTCTTGTCCTGAAAGACGCGTGTCTGCTTATTGAGTGAGAGCAGCCACAAGGTCGGGACAATGCGTACACGATACGAATTGAAAAAGCTATCGCCCCCGGTCGCCTCCAGGCTGGCAACAATACCGTTGAAATATCGCAGCGTGCCCGTATCAGTAACCTGTAGGCTCATGGTAACGCGCTTGCCAATCAGGGCTGACGGATCCACCACCATGTCCGGCACTGTTAATAAATCGGCAGAGAAGTCAAAGAGCTCTGAAATTTCTTCAACGCCGCTCAATGACATTGCCAGCAGTGTATTTGCCCCTAAAGGACTGGTAAAGGAAAGGATCCGGTTTGTTTGTGTATAACTTGACATGTCTTAGTTCTCATCCCAGTCACTTGCAGGTGGCAGTTTGTTCGAAGAAGACTTGAACTAACTTTTTCGCATTAAAAACAGTCATCCCGGGGCTGAAATCGCTCTCGTTTTCCATTGTTATGACGGGCTGAAGCCCGCTCTTTTTCTATTTTGAAAGCTACCCAAATCTAAGCCTGCGCCAGCACTTCTTCATGCTCTATAGAATTCCACGAATAGATAAATTCACCGTTTTCCGCAGCTCCAACAGTGATCCGCTCCAACGCTTCGCCTTCCACCATGCGCATCAACAGCTGCCGCGAGATTTCCGGCAGCATGGTGTTCGAAAGCAGATGATCGACATTACGTGCGCCGCTTTCAACCTCAATGCAGCGCTGTTTCACCAGGTCTACAAGACTTTCGTGGCAACTCAACACCACACGATGGTTCTCTAAAAGACGCTTCTGGATTTTGCTCAGTTTCAGACGAATAATCTGTTTCAGCACTTCATCGCGCACCGGATAGTACGGCACTACCAGCGTGCGACCCAGGAACGCCGGCTTGAAGATTCGATTCAGCTCTGGACGGATTGCTGCCACCATATCAGTTGGCAGCGGCGCCGTATCCGGATCCGCAGTCAGCTTTGCGATCATGTCACTCGCGGCATTCGTCGTGAGCAGGATCAGTGTGTTGCGGAAGTCGATCCCACGTCCCTCGCCGTCTTCCATGTATCCCTTGTCGAAGACCTGAAAGAAAAGCTCCAGAACATCTGCATGCGCTTTCTCGACCTCATCAAGCAACACGACAGAATAGGGCTGACGGCGAATAGCTTCGGTCAATACTCCGCCTTGTCCATAGCCAACATATCCCGGAGGCGCTCCTTTCAATGTGGAAACCGAATGCGCCTCCTGAAATTCAGACATGTTAATGCTGATCAGGTTGTGCTCGCCACCGTAAAGCAATTCTGCCAGCGCAAGGGCAGTCTCCGTCTTGCCCACGCCGCTTGGACCTGCGAGCAGGAAGACACCAATAGGTTTTCCTGGGTCATCAAGATTGGCACGTGATGTCTGCACTCTCTGTGCGATTGCAACCAGCGCATGGTCCTGGCCGATGACACGCTTCTTCAGCCCATCTTCCAAGTTCAGAATCATTGCAATCTCGTCATCGAGCATCTTACCCAGTGGAATTCCCGTCCATTCGGAGATGACTTCGCCGACGATCTGACTGTCGACGGCGAGATGCGTGAGTGGGGTGCGCTGCTGCAGATCGCGCAATGTATTCTGCATCTGCCTGAGTTGCTGCACTACTGCCAGGCGGGTATTCGTGGTGCCTTCTATCTCGCCTTCCAACTGTGTGCGCAGCGCTTGAATTTGCTGCACCAATTGGTTCTCCTGCTCCCAACGGGACTTCAGCGCGTTCAGCTTCAACTGCGCTTCGGAGAGCCCTGCTTCAATCTCCGCAAGCCGCTTCTCATGGGATGCACCGGCCGCCTGCTCCCGTGTTAAGACGCGCTTCTGTGCTTCAAGTGTCATGACGAGCCGATGGATCTCTTCCATTGCTGATGGGCTGGCATTTTGGCTTAAGGCTACGCGCGCGCACGCTGTATCCAATACGCTTACGGCTTTGTCCGGCAATTGGCGTCCGGCAAGGTAGCGATGTGAGAACCTCACAGCTGAAGCCAAAGATTCGTCCAGGATGCGAACACCGTGATGCCGTTCAAGCGAAGCAAGAATGCCGCGCAGCATGGCCTCGCACAATGCCTCAGAAGGCTCTTCGATCCTCACGACCTGGAACCTGCGCGCCAGAGCGGCATCTTTTTCAAAATACTGCTTGTATTCCGACCAGGTGGTTGCGGCAATCGTCCGCAGTTCACCACGAGCGAGCGCAGGCTTCAGGATGTTCGCAGCATCGTTTTGCCCAGCCTGTCCTCCGGCACCGATCATCGTGTGCGCTTCATCGATAAAAAGAATGACTGGCTGTGGAGATGCCTTTACTTCCTGCACCAAGCCTTTCAAACGGTTTTCGAACTCGCCTTTCACACTTGCTCCCGCCTGTAAAAGCGCAAGATCGAGGCTATGCAGCCGCACATCGCGCAGTGCTGGAGGCACATCTCCAGCGGCGATGCATAACGCCAGGCCTTCCACAACCGCCGTCTTGCCAACACCCGCCTCACCGGTCAGAATGGGATTGTTCTGACGCCTGCGCATCAGCACATCGACGATCTGACGAATTTCGCGGTCACGGCCAATGACTGCATCCATGCGGCCAGCCCGGGCTTCCTTCGTAATGTCTGTAGTGTATTGATCGAGAAAAGGAGTCGGAGTCTCCACTTTTCCCCTTTCTCCCGCTTCAACGTCAGCTGCTTCTTTAGATAAAGCGGCTATAGATGTTTCACTCGAAGCTGCGACAATCACGTCAAAATCTCGGCGCAGTGCTTCGAGTGAAACCTTCTGCAGTTCTTTGCTGATATCGTGTAGCAGACGCGACAGCCCATCTTCATTGAGAAGAGCCATAAGCGCATGTCCCGTACGGATCTGCGTCGCCTCGAAATTGAGCGTCGCAATCGACCATGCCTCTGAAAACATTTTGACCAGAGACGGACTGAAGGCTGGTCCGCGCGTGTTGCCGGTCTTCAGGCGATCGAGACTCGCTCGCAATTCTGCCAGCAGCCGCTGGCGCTTCACGCCATAGTGCTCTAAGATCAGCGCAATATCTGCATCTTCCATCTCAACCGTCTTGGTCAGAAAGTGCTCAATCTCGACCTCATAATGCGTGCGCGTGACGCAGAGGCCTGCTGCGCCTTCCATGGCCGACCGCATGGCGTCGTCGAATTTTCCTACCAGCGACTTTAAACTCGAAATCATGATGTATTTCCTTTTTTCTATTGCAGAACGTAAGTGGTTTCGTCAGGATCACGGCGAAACGGCTTCACTTTCAGCCAGCTCTCGTATCCAAGCCGCGGGCTTTCTTCTGTCTGAAGCACCGTATGCGGAACCTCTTCTCGCGTAAGAATCAACTGAACGACGAAATCAAATTGCCGACGCGAGTAGAACGCAAGCCAGGCTTCCAGCTCCTTCTGCCCGCGCGCACCCGGCAAAAACTGACGATACCGCTTCAGGGGCATGGGCCCAAGACGCAGAGTCATTGCGCCCTGCTGGTTCCACACCTCATCGCCTACTACTGTGCCCATCCCAAGGCACTCAGAGAAGGATGACGCCTCGCGTAGAAATGTCTGTTGCGCAACAGGTAATCGCTCCCAACCTCCAGTGAATTGCCGAATCTCTACCGGCACGCGAAAGTAGTGCTCCAGTACCTGCCGCAGTCCTTCCGCCGAACGTACCTGGTTGCCGACGATACCTGCGTAATAAATGGCAGCTTCATCGGGAATCGCCATACGGTTGCGCAGTTCGGATGTCCCCAGGCCAACGATGTCATACAACCGCTGCGTGATCTCGTCATCGTGGTGCCCTCGCGTCTCATATGCAATAAAGAAGCGGTATTTCTTCCACGCGCGATAAAAAAGGGAGACGATACGGTGGTTGAAAATGTCGAAGAACTCAAGCGTTGCCTTCTCCTTGGCGCGCTTGCTTTCCAGCAGCGCTGCCGTATATGGCCTGGGCATGGGTCCATTCACCACATTCAGACCCATAAAATTCACTTCCAGCCGCCCGGGCTCATCGTCTTCCACTGTGTAGCTCTGAAGCTCGCTCGCCGGAAAGCTGAGGGAAGGCAGAGCCGAGAAGCGTACTATCTCATCCGATGGCGAGACGAAGATGCCCACGGGCTTTCGTTCTGGATAGAGCCGTTCCATCAGCCGCACCATCTGGAAAAAGCGGAAGCTGTACGGCTCATCTTCCATCAGCTGGAGCAGCCGCTCCTGAGCTACATCACTACCTGGCTGCCTGTCCTTGGAGGCCATTCGCCCAGTACCTCCTTTCTCACATTGGTCCTTACCGAAAGCTGGGAGAAGCTGTTCATCGATACATACAAACCAAGAAAGCGATCCATCACTGCAGAAAACAAATAAGCTCCGCCGCCTGCAAAATGCGATTCATCCAGCTCCATCTCTACCCGAGTCCCGCGTGCCGCAACGCTGCCGAATTCGCTCTGCATTAAGGCAATGTGCCGCCGACTCTGCATGGAGAGAATGCCGCTGATCTGTTTATCCAGGTGCGACGCACCGGTAAAGTTGTGAATGCGGAGAATCTCCCGCAGCGCGGGCAATCCCGTTTCGCCCAGGGACAAATGATTGAGCGAAAGCTGCGAGATCAGCTGCCAGATCTGCCCTGCGCCAGCAGGAGGCTCATACGTCGCTGTCGGACGATGCAGAGCACGGATGGTGCCAATGCCTGCGCCCGATTCCAATTCAAGATCGCCCTGTTCGTCGCCAAAGGTAAGTTTTGAAGGGAAATCGTGATTGGTGCATGTGCAGCGGACGGTCAGTATTTCCGCATTTGGCTCGATCATCACGCCATCGCGGTCGACAATCGATAGATACATATCCGATGGCCTGTGATCATCTACCAGCGACTGCCTCCGACTCGACTTCCAGAAGATATGTTGCTCATCCGGCAACGGGTCGAAACGATGCTCAAAGAGAGGGCGGATGGAGACCGAACTGCGGCGCGACGGATTCGTCGCCGTCACCGATTCGATCGAATAAGTTTCTGTCATCTTCTGATGCCGCGTATTGGGAATAACGGGATATTCGTGCCGCGCCTGGGTTACGAGTATCGGCTCTGCTGTCTGCTCAAAGAGGTTCACGATAGGCGTGCATCCCAGCCGCATCGTCTGTGCGGAAACTCCTACTTCGAGCGCTTGCGAACGCTCCGGTTGATCAAACGCCGACAGGTAGAAGAGAATTTCGAGCTCCTGTGATTGCATTGCGGAAATGGCTTGCTGTAAGCCCTCCAGCGCGAAGAAGAGAAACTTTTCCGGGAAACTGAAATACTCCTGTAACAACCGATAGCCTTGGAAGGAACGCGGCGTGTACTGCAGCAAGGCTTCATCTGTAGCAAAACCCAATGGGCGCAGCGCATCACGACCCAGCGCTACAGTGCTTGCCTCATGAGCCTTGTTGGGGTTCCGTACCAACACCTGGATCAGATTGCGAGAAAGCAGCTCATACAGCGGTAAAACAAGATTCTTGTCCCCAGCGAGATAAAAATTCAGCCGATCCATCTCCAACCTTGAGAGGACTACGTCTTTACGGCCTTTGAGCACGACGCGCACCACTGCAACCGCGTCATTAACGCGAGCCGGCGCGGGAATCTGTTCAGGACGCCGCCAAGTACATTCAGCCACATCGACCGGCCAGAGCTCTACAGGATAACCGGTGCGAAATCTGCATGGCATTCCATCCACGGTATTCCGGGTTCGCAGTTCACTCCCACCCGGGACCTTGATCGAGGTAGAGGCGCTCGTAAAATTATCGTCCAGCTTGAATTCAGCCACGGACATTGCCGGAATCGGCCGTAGGTAATGCGGATAAACAACGTCGAGGAACCCTTCGGTCAGTTCGGGCAAATCATCATCCAAGCGAAGATGGATCCTCGCGGCAAGAAACGAGAACGCCTCCAGCATCCGCTCGACATGCGGGTCTCCACAGCGGTCGGATTCGAGTAGAAGCCTTCCTGCCACTGCGGGATACTTCTTGCCGAATTCATCGCCCATCCGGCGCAGGTAGCCGAGTTCTCGTTCGTACACTTCCAGTAATCGTTGCCGCATAACTAACCGATCGAATACGTCCCACTTGCTAGGTCCAGCATGGTGTCAAAGGAAACCGTCTCTGCGCTGGGATGCACGGGAATGGTCGCCTCAATATGTAACCGAACCTCGCGGCGAAGCAGGTCCGGGCCGCCTTCCACTGAAACCGTTACATTGCGCAGGCGCGGCTCATACTCCGCGACACACCGCTGTACCGCTCGCTGCAATTCCAGGGCATCTACGCGAGAGAGTGGCGTGATGCTGTTCAGGTCCTCTAATCCGTAATTGACCACTGAACTACGCGCCGCATCGTATTCATCAAGCTCCCTGGTAAGCGACCGCCGCGTGTTCAGCAACTCTTCCAGATCTCGCCGGATCGATTCCTTCAACATGCGCAGTGAAGCCGCATGCGTCGCAGGAAACTCCTTCCTCTCACTAAGTCGATCCAGGACAGACAACATCACAGGCAATTCTTTTGCGCGTGCCATTAACCTCTCCTATGCCTGTGCCTGCAGGCTCAAGGCCCGCGCCGGGTCGATCTGACAGAGTCGCGCAATCAGCGATCTGCCTTCCGCCTTCGATTCTTCTTTTTCATCCAACGCCTGCAGCAGCATGGCAATCACTTCACCTACGAGCGGTGGCCCTTCCCATAACTCCAGCCGGTACTCATCAGCTTCGACCAGCAACTGCCGCAGCAAATGAGAAGCCACTGTTTTTTGTC
This sequence comes from Pseudacidobacterium sp., assembly GCA_036264445.1. Classification (GTDB taxonomy): domain Bacteria; phylum Acidobacteriota; class Terriglobia; order Terriglobales; family Acidobacteriaceae; genus Pseudacidobacterium. The sequence continues at coordinate 14,069 of DATAQW010000418.1, read as the reverse complement.
CGCGCGACAGGGACAAGCGCGCTACCTGCAGCCGCCGTTGAAAACTGATGCGACGCGGTCCATTTGCTGCAGCGTCCCGCATTAACAATTGCACCGATGCCAACAGGTCTCCCTTTGTCGCCAGAACCTCGGCTTCTGCGGATACATCCTGCTCTTCCACTCGCATCGTAGTCGGAGCTGCCGCTGGTGCGGCCTTTTCGGGCACTACAACCACTTCTGGCGCCGGTGCAATTTTTTCCGCCTCGATCCACTCCTTCGTCTCTTGACTTGCCACCGGCGTGTCATCATCAAAGACCGAATTCGCAATCGAGCCATCTCGCCGAAGCATGACTCGCACTACGTCCAGTACCGAATCCGCAATGTCCTGGTATCCAGCTGCGCGACTCGCCGCCCATATGTAGCGATGAAGATCGACCCAACCAGCATGGGGGAATGCCAGAGCGCGCAATGATTCCTCAAGTAGTAATTGTCCATTGCCTTCTCGGCTAGTCTTCTTCAGAGCCCTGCGCAACTCGGTCGAAGGCGGCTGTGCTTCCGTCCCGACACTCCCGGCTTGCAATGCTCCCAGCAACAAGTAGGGAACCGGGCTGGCAGGCCGCTCTTTTGCGAGATAAGCTGCATTTCGCCTAACCTGCTCCACTGCCTGCTCCCATGATTGTGGCCCTGTATCCGATATGGTTGGCGGCTCTGCCACCGGCGCTGATGGGGCGGGCGGTATGTCAATCGTCTGGATTGGTGCCTGGACCAGTACTTGCTCCGGTGCCATCGCCGTCTGAATCAGTTGCTGAATCTCAGCCTGCGCCGCCTCAGCAACTGGTTCCGGCGCGGCAGGCACCGGCACAGGCTCTACCGGATCAGGCTCAAGCTCCCGCTTGGCGCGCAGCAGCGACGCAACCAGGTTATACACTTCATCGATCGCCGTTCTGATCTTGGCGAATGATGGTCCGTCATCGCGGTAGGTCTCATCACAAAAGAGATACAGCTTATCCAGAGATTCGCGTACCACGGCCAACTGACTTTCCGTCGCGATATAAAAAGCCTTGCTGGACGCCTTCAACCCTGCATCCAACGCCTCTGCTGCTGCCTGCTCAACCGTTACGCCAGAGGCCGGTGTGCGCACTGCTTTGTAGTCTCGATAATTTACAGCTTCAGCGACCACTGGCAGTTCATATACAAGAGTCGCGTAACGCTCCATCGCCCATTGCAATGGCGCGACACGCATTCCAAGATCACCATCCTCTATCTCCGGATAAAGCGTCTCCCAAAATTGCTCTTGAAGACCGAGCAGCAGATCAAGCGTTGGAGCCACGACATTCAAGCCATTCAACTTAATGAGTGCCTCTCCCAGCCAAACCGCCAGCCAAAGGTCCTTGCTGCGTTTTATCAGCGCATCGCGTGAAAGCGATGCGACAGTCTGATAATCGGCCTTCTTTGTCTGCCTGGACCACTGACCGACCGGAAGTGACGCGTCGTCTTCCGCGCGCGCCTCCGCAATCTGGTCATACACCGGCTCATAGCGAAGACTCTGGCCCGCTGGAGCTTCTGATTTAATCGGATTGAGTAACTCCGAGAAAGACACTGCTTGTTACCTTTCAGCCTTCGATGAAGGCAAGCTCTCGCACCTGAAGCAGCGGAACCTCATCCTCCCCACAGAGCAAAAGCTTGGCTCCGTAAGGCACAGGCAGACCGCTGCTATTTTCCTCAACTACGCTCAACCGCCCCAGCTTGACTGCGTCATCCTTATGCTTCCAACTGGCAGGCGCCAGCGCAGGTAGATGCACGTGAGAACCGATTTCGGCAAATGAAGAACCTTCTTTTACCGCGATCTTCGCCGGTATCCAGAAGAGATCGCGCAGAGTTGCAGGCGCCTCTATCTCGACCTGCTCGATTTCGAGGTAAGGAACCTGCACATATTTGCCGCTTACGTACACTTCCATCGAAGAGCCGATACGAAGGTCTTCATCTTCACAGCTCTCATAATCGTTGCCGTTGATGCGAACCGGCTTCGGATGCTCCTGCTCATCTGCCGGCTCAGTGCCGGCAGTAAAAACTGCTTCGCGTTGACGATGTGCTCGCAGCAGGCCCTGATATAGAACCGCCCCCAGCTGCGCTTTTTCATCTTGTTCAGTCAGCACATCGAGCTGCTTCTCTGCGCGGTCGAAATCCCCCGAAAAGCAAAGCAGCTCGAAGAGAAATGTGCGGAGCTTGACATTGGCCGGCTGTTTCCGCAGTTCAGTGCCAAGCTCTGCAATCGCCTCGGTAAGGCGACCAGCATGGAAATGTGACAGGCTCGTATCCATTAGCTGGTCTGGTTCGTCGAAGCATCGTACGTGTGAGTGCCTGCGGTTTCCAGGTTGCCCTGCTCGTTCTGCTTCTTGTATTCCGTCTTGATGGATTTATAAGTCAGCGAAATATTCACAACCGGTACCTGCGTCGAAGCCTGAACGTTCAACTTGGCAACGAAGACTTCGGTCATAGTGATAATGACAAACGCTTCATTGTTAGAGCCGTTCTTTACTGCTGAAAGCGTACCCTGCGAGAGATGCTGGCCCTGCGTCAGGAAGCTGGCCAGCTTGGTATAGCCTGCATCGATTTCGCATACAACGTTGAGTGGCTGCATCGTGACCTTGCCTGCGCCCGAACCCGAGGTACGGCCCACAGTACTCTCCGAGTAGCCACCGAAGTTCCAACTCAGCACTTTGACCTGGTTGGTGAAGTTAATCTGCTGCGACTCTCCCTGCGCTCCCTGAAGGTTGAGGAAGTAATCTACTCCATTTGCCGATTCAGCCATAATTCGCTCCTATTCCTTGATCCATGTTTGGTTGTACAGCATTAGTTTGCGCGGGCAGACTCGGGCAGGTCCGCCACGAGCCGCAGGGAGATCGTTAATTCGTCCAACTGGAAGTGAGGCTTAAGAAAAGCCACAGCGCGGTATGCTCCTGGCTTGCCAGGCACATCCGAGACCTGGATCGACGCTTCGCGCAGAGGCAGACGCGCTTTGGCGGCCTGCGATGCCGAATCATCGGCGAGAACGTATTTCGCGATCCAGCGGTTCAGGAATTTCTGGCATTCATCCCGGCTGGTGAAGCTACCGATTTTATCTCGCATCATCGCCTTCAGATAGTGCGCGAAGCGCGACATTGCAAAGATGTAGGGCAACTGCGCAGAAAGCCGCGCATTTGCATTTGCGGCATCCTTGTCATAGAGCTTCGGCCGGTTCACCGACTGCACACTGAAGAAAGCCGCATAATCGGTGCCCTTACAATGCACCAGCGGCACCAGGCCCTGGTCTGCCAATTCCTTTTCACGACGGTCGGTGATCTGTATTTCGGTTGGACACTTAAGCGCGACATCGCCTTCATCGGTCATGAAGTTGTGTGTGGGCAAGTCTTCTACCAGTCCACCACCCTCCACGCCTCGAATCGCAGCGCACCAGCCATACTTGGCGAACGCATCGGTGAGACGCGCACCCAGAGCATATGCGGCATTGCTCCACAGATACTTCGAGTGATCGGAGCCGTCGACATCCTCTTCGAAGTCGAAGCCCTCCACCTGGTTCCCCGCTTTGCCATAGGGGAGCCGCGATAGCACGCGCGGAAGTGTCAGTCCCACGTAGCGCGAATCCTCCGACTGCCGGAATGACTTCCACTTCGCGTACTCGGTTGTATCGAAGATCTTCGCGACGTCGCGCGGCAAGCCAAGCTGTGTGAAGTCCGTCAGGTTCAGCAGATCGGGCGCCGCCGCTGAAAGAAACGGAGCATGAGCCGATGCCGCCACCTGAGCCACGCGTCGCAACAAATCCATATCTTCCGGACCGCGACCGAATTCATAGTCGCCGATCATCGCAGCAAAGGGAGCGCCACCAAAGACTCCGAACTCTTCTTCATAGACTTTCTTGAATAGCGAGCTCTGGTCGAATTCCGGCGCACGCTGCAAATCTTTCAAAAGATCGCGCTTCGATGCGTTGAAGACCTTGATTTTCAACATGACGCCGGTTTCGCTCTGGTCCATCAGGTACTTGATGCCACGCCATGTTCCCTCAAGCTTCTGGAAAGATGGATGATGCAGGATCTTATTCAGCTGCTCTGAGATCAGCTGATCGATCTGGGCGATACGGGTCTGGATGGATGTCTCCGTATCAAGGGTTACGGTGACATGGCCCTGCAATACCTGCGCGACAAACTCCTTAATCAGATCACGCCCCCGTTGCGTGCTCTCATCGCCTTTAAAACGCCCTTCCGTAACGATTTGGTCCAGCAACGGCGTATCTAACGCACGCTCTTCGATGGAAGACGCCACTTCTATTGCGCCTGCTACTTTTCTCTCTGCCATTACTGCTCTCCCGCCGTCTTTAGTTCTAAGCGCAGCTTCTCGCGCAGCTCAGTGTTCGTGACCGCTTCAAACAGGGCCTCGTCCAACTTATCGTTGCCTTGCAGGCTTCCCCGAAGGTCCGAGAGCTTCGTGCGAAGATCCAGCAACTCTCGTAGCGGCGCTACTTGCTGCGCCACCCGCTCGGGGGAGAAGTCATCCATTGACTCAAACTTCAAATCAACCTTCAGCTGCCCCGCGTTTGGATCATCAGACAACGTATTGTCGGCCGAGTACGCTAGCCGCGGCGCCATGTTGGCGAGCACCGTATCAAAGTTATCTGGGTTAATTTCCACGAATTTGCGCTCTTTCATCGGAGCCAATGGATCTGCCGGCTGCCCGGTCAAATCAGCCAATACCCCTATTACGAAGGGCAGCTCCTTGAGCTCGATCGCATCGCCAATCTCGACATCGTATGTAATCTGCACACGCGGTGGCCGAACACGACTCAACTTTTGCTGTGTACTTTCTCTCGCCATAAATACCTCGCGCGACTAGCAACCGTCACCCAACTACCCGGCAGAAATGCAGGCTGCTCGTCGCATGTTCTTTACTCTCTACTGCACAGAACACCTCTGCCCCTGCATTTATTCCCGCTTAAAAAAACAGATTTCTTTTTTTCGCATTTGTGCAGCAAAAAACGGACAGCTTGGACATTTCTCTACCAACCATCATTCCGATGCGGACTCCGTTTTGCATTGCCCTGGGCCTGGCTGGTGAATGTCGCTATGGAATAGAACCAACTCATAGAGTGTTACTTACTCAGGAAGATTTCATATGCGACGATTACAGCCCGTTGTCTGGTCCAAAGGTGTATTTCTCTCTCCGCAGCATTTGCAGGCTCAGGACCACTTCGTTGAAGACTCTTTGCGTTTTGTGCTTGACTCGCTGTCATTTCGCTACTGGGGTTTTCTCTCTCTGCAAATTGACAGCGCCACGATCGGCGAAGGCATGTTGCAGATCGCATCCGCCTCCGGCATCTTTTCAGATGGACTGTCCTTCGACCTAGCCGATGCCGATGCGCCTCCGCGCTCGCGCGTGCTCGATGATTGTTTTGAAGATGGCCGCAGCGAATGCGTTTTCTATCTTGCGATTCCGCAAAGCAGAAATGGCGGTATCAATATTGGCCCGCGTCGCACCGGCCTGAGCACTCGCTTCTACTCGGAGCTGCAGATGCTGCGTGACGAGAACAGCACTGGAACGGAAAAGCCCGTCTCCTTAGCGCGTAAAAACCTCCAGCTTATCGCCGATGGAGAAAGTCTCGAGGGCTCGGTCACATTGCCTTTGGCCCGCATTCTACGCACGGACGCAGGTCAGTACCGTCTCGACAGTCAATTCATTGCACCCATGATCAATGCGAATGCCAGCGAACAGCTCACCGGCATTCTTCGCAGTCTAGTCGAAGTATTGGTCTCGCGAAGCAACCAGCTCGCCGGCGTGCGCCGCCAACGCAACCAATCCCTCGCAGACTTCAGCGCCTCGGACGTTGCCAACTTTTGGCTTCTCTACACCATTAACACGCACTTGCCCGCTTTGATCCAGATGCTCCATGCGCCGCAGGTGCATCCCGAGTCTATCTACCTGCAACTGCTTGCGCTTGCGGGCGCCCTTACCACGTTTTCCAAACACATCAGCCCGCAAGACCTGCCTAAATACGACCATGAGCGGCAAGGCCTCTGCTTTGCCATGCTGGAAACCATTCTCCTGGAGTTGCTCAATACGGTGATCCCCAGCCGCCTCATCGCGTTGCCCCTGCAACTGGTGCGCAACTCAGTCTATACAACGGAAATCGAGGACGACGGCGATCTCCTCGCCAACTCGCGTCTATACCTCGCCATTGCTGCGGAGATCCCCACGGCCGACCTCATTATGCGAACTCCGGCGCTGGTAAAAACCTGTTCCGCAACTCATTTGGAAACGTTAATCCGCCAGGCCCTGCCCGGTTTGCCCATCACGCATCTGCCTTCGCCCCCGCAAGAGATCCCCGTCAAGCTGGACTACCAATACTTCAGTGTTGACCGGTCCGGCGCCGCATGGGAAACCATCAAGCGCTCCAGAAACTTTGGGGCATATGTCCCCGCAGAAATTAAGAACCCGCGTCTGGAACTGATACTGATCCCATCCGGCGAAAGTTCAAAGAATTAGCTTGAGCGCGGTTGTGTTTTCAGAAGAATCAGACGATAGATAAGAGGCAGAGGCGGCGCGCTGCAGCAGTCACGCCCCTTAGTGATTCGTTTGTTCATTGACCACTTTCTGCAAACTTGTCAGCGCGACGCTGACTCTCCGCCTTGCGCTCCTCAGTGATGATGCAAAAGCACAAAAACCACCAAAATCAGCACCAGAAACATAAGAAAGAAGTTCCCGATCAGCAATAGCGGCATATACCGCTGCAGCCTGCCTTCCGTAGTCGCTTCCGGTTGAACACGGGGTGAAGGAGCCGGGGCCGATGGTACAGGAGGAGTCATAGGCATGGATGCCATTGGTGGCGACGGTTGTGAGGCCATCTGCGGCATCATAGGCATAACAGGCGATGCTGCCGGCATGACTGGAGACATCCCTGGGGTAAGATTCGCCATTGGCACCGGAGCCGAACCTGCAGCTGCCATTGGAGTCTGTTGTTGCCATGCATCACCATTTACTGACTGATGTGTCCCTGTCCTCCCCTGCGCTTCGCGCAGCATAGAGCCGGAGATAATCCTGGTAAATTCGCCCGGTCCGCTGGCAGACTGTGGCACTACAGGCACCGGGATTGCGGATTGCATCGGGGTTTCAACAGCCTCCGCCTCTGCCGAAAGTGTGCGCAGCAGCTGGGTAAATCCCCCTAATTGTGGAGTTGCTTGCGATGCGTTCGGACGTTCCCCCGTACCTGCCTCCGCCGAAGCCGTTTCGTTCTGGTCAAGGCGTTGAAAGAGCCGTGTAAGTTCACCCTGTTCCAACGATTGCGAGCCTTGTTGAAGTTGCGGTGAAGCCTCATTCCCTGGCAGAGGTCCCTCTTTCCACTCTAGCGGCGGTAACTTCTCTTCAGTTCCAGCGTTGATTTTTTCCTGCTTCACCTTTTCCGGACCGTCAACTGAACTCTGGACAGCAGCACTGGTCTTCCCGCTGGCAGCAGATAGCGATTGAAACATTTGAGTAAAGCCCTGCTCCGATTCGCTTGCGCCAGAAGAGGCGGCTGGCGATGCAGGATTTTCAATCCGTGGGCTTCTGTCCGGCGTACGATCCGATTTGACCTTCCGGAATATCCCGGTAAGGTCCACCGGTTGGGACGCCAGGCGTGGACTTGATGACGGTGACGGGTTCTTTTCCTCTGTCGGCTGCGTGCCAGCCATACCCTGCGGTTCCCGTAGCAATTGCGATATTTCATCCCTCTCGCCAACGGGGGAAGCCGCCACCCTATCACTGCGCGAAAAGAGTCCAGTAGCACTGGAAGACGCGGAAGGACTATCTGCTGTTTCTTCAAAGGGTTGTGTGCCGAATTCCGGATCTTTTCTCTTCATGACTCCTATCCCATCTCTTCTACTACAAGGGAATAAAACCTTACCTCGTTGGTTATTCCCTCGTAAACGACGATCCGGCAAATCAACATTCGGAGCGTGGACGAGTATGGACACTTTCAATCCACGCTCCGGCGATGTAAATAACGCAATTTTTGGACTCTTATGAAATTTCTCTCTCGCGTCGTGTGGTCCGAAGGGATGTATTTAGCCCCGCATCACTTTCAGACCCAGAGCCGCTACTTTGAAGATTCGATTGCTTTCCTCGCCAGCAGTCTCTGGCGCGAACCTTGGGGATTGCTTCACGTCGAGCTCGATTCCAAAGCCATCGAGAATGGCCGAGCTTCTGTCCTGCACGCCTCCGGCATTTTCCCTGACGGACTGGCCTTCGACATGCCTACTTCCGATGAGCCGCCGGCGGCGCGGGACCTAACGCAACTGTTTTCTGCTTCAGCTACCGAACTGTTGCTCTTTCTCGCCGTACCTTCGAGAAAAAATGGCGGCTATGATTCCAATCTCGCCGAGCCTTCTGCAAATTCCCGTTACTTGAGCGCTCCGCGAACCCTCCGTGATGAAACGAACGGCATCGACGAGCGCGAAGTAGAGCTGGCCTGGAAAAATATCCGTATCCTGACCGAGGATGAGCTGACGCCGGACATGCTGTCCTTGCCGCTTGCCCGCGTCCTCCGCGATCATCGCAACAAGTTCGTCTATGACGAGGAGTTCATCCCCGCCAGCCTGCGTATTAGCGCCAGTGACACGCTGATGTTCCTGCTCAAGCAACTGCTCGAAATCATTGGCGAAAAAAGCTCCACCATCACCCGCGGCTCCCAGCGGCCTGACCGCTTCGAACCGGGCATCTCCGCGCTCGATATTGCCAATTACTGGTTTCTGCACTCTTTGCACAGCGCTCTGCCGCCGCTTCGGCACCTTATTTACACCCGGCATGCCCACCCCGTAGATTGCTTTCTCGAGCTTTCGCGGCTCGCTGGCGCGCTCTGTACTTTTGCCGTGGATTCTGACCCGCGCAATCTGCCCGACTATGACCACCGCAATCCCGGGCCGGTTTTTCGCGCTCTCAGTGCACACATCAGGCGGCATCTTGAGATCGTTGTACCTTCGAATACCATTACGCTCACCTTTTCCCCAGTGGGCGGTTATATCCATCAGGCAGCGGTCATCGATGACCGCTGCCTGCGGCGTGCCCGTTGGATCCTCGGCGTTCGCTCCTCGATTGGTGAATCCGAACAGCTGCGCCTCGTTCCCAGATTGGTCAAAATTTGCTCTGCCCGTTTTGTGCCCGAGCTGGTCAAGCGCGCTCTGCCAGGCATGACGCTCACTCATTTGCAGGTGCCCCCTACAGCCATTCGCTCCGTGGCCGACATGCAGTATTTCGCCATCGATACATCTGGCGCATGCTGGGAGCACATCCTGCTTACCAAAAATGTCGGCATCTATATCCCCGGCGAAATCGCCGATCCCGAATTCACCGTTACGGCCATCGTGGAGACATCCTTATGAGCGAAACACGTGCGGCCAGTCTGGCATCCACATTTCAAGAGGTGCTGACCGCCGTTGTGCGTGTCCGCTTCCGTCTGCAGCACGTGCAGGAGGCGCAGACCTTCCGCAACCAGATACGGCACTCACTGCAAGGCGCCATGCAGCAGGCGCGAGCGTTGGGCTACTCCAGCGAGAGTGTGCAGACCGCCGTCTTCGCCGCTGTCGCTTTTCTTGATGAAAGTGTTCTCAATCTGCAAGACCCTGTCTTCGCCGATTGGGCCCGGCGCCCGCTGCAGGAAGAGCTTTTCGGTGGCCACCTTGCGGGCGAGACTTTCTTTCGCAACCTGCGTGCCTACCTGGCACAGCAGGATTCACCGGAAGTTGCCGATGTTTTGGAGATGCAGTGTCTCTGCCTTCTGATGGGCTATCGCGGCCGCTATGCATTAGGGGACAGCGGCGAGCTTTATTCCATGTTGCGGCAGGCTCGCGAGCGCATCCAGCGCATCCGGGGTGAAGCGCGCCTGATGCCGTACCTGGACCAGGTGCCTGCGACAACCGGACGCGTCGGCCCCGATCGCTGGAGCCGCCGTCTTCTCTGGACTACTTGCATTCTGGCAGTTATCGCTCTCGGCACCTTCATTGGTTACAGCATCGGGCTTGCCAGCGGCGCTTCTTCCATCGCCAGCAGCAGCCTTAATCTTCGTTAGGAATTCCGCGTGACACTCTATCTGATCTACTTCCTCTTTTTCCTTGTCTCGGCCGTCCTCAGTTGGATGATGGGATCTGTCTTCCATCTACAGGGAGGCTCGCTCATCCTCATGCGCATCCTCTTCATGGCGCTGGGCATCGGAGCGATCTTCGCCGTTTATGCTTTCATGGGCAGGAGGAAAAGTTCGGCGTCTACGTCGGAAAAAGAGCAGCGCCATACGTCGGAGATGGGCAATCTCATCCGCGATGCTCAACAGCGGCTTGCATCTTCACAGCGCGCCAGCGCCAAGACCTTTGATGCCACCCCGCTGTTCTATATTCTGGGCGCGTCGAACACCGCAAAAACCACCACCGTGCTCCGCTCCGGACTCGACCCCGAATTGCTTGCCGGCCAGGTCTACCGGGACCAGAGCGTCATTCCTACCGAGTTATCCACCTTCTGGTATACGCAGCAGGGTGTTCTGGTAGAAGCCGGGGAATCTTTGCGAGAGAGTTCTCATCTGTGGGAAACCTTGGTGCGTAAAACCCGCCCCAAGATGTATCAATCTGTTCTGGGAGCCAAGCCGCCTGCGCGCGCCGCCATTGTTTGCACCAGTGTTGAATCTTTCTTTGGCGCCGGAGCTTCGGATTCGATTGGGGCACTGGCCCGCAATACCAATCAGATGCTGCGCACCATCTCACGGCAACTAGGAGCCGACCTCCCCGTCTACGTCATCTTCACCAAGGTCGACCGCGTTCCTGGCTTTGCCGAGTTTGTCCGCCATCTCTCGACGGAAGAAGTCTCCGACCCACTGGGCATCACGCTGCCACGCAACAATGTTCCTGGCGGCCTTTACGCAGAGCATGCTACGGCATCCATCACTTCTTCCATCGACAAACTCTTTTTTTCGATCGGTGAGTTTCGCATCGAATCACTTGCTCGCGAGTCTGACCAGCCCACCACCGCGCCGATCTACGAGTTTCCCCGCGAGATGCAAAAGCTGCGCAACAATCTCGCCACTTATTTGGTAGAGCTCGCACGGCCCAGCCAGCTAAGTGCTAACCCCTACCTGCGCGGCTATTATTTCATCGGCGTACGCGCCCATGTCTCCGAGCAGGGCATCAGCGCCCCAGCCGCAGTCCGCAAACAATCGCGGATTGACGCCGATGCGACGCGCATCCTCTCGCTGCGCAACTTGCAGGCAGAAAGCCAGCAGTCCGGACCTCAAGTCGTCAGCCAGAAGATTGCGCAATGGTGCTTTTTGCCGCGCCTGTTCACGGAAGCCGTCTTCGCCGACAGCGACGCGCTTGCGGGAACGCGCACCAACGAGCGTGTCCACCTGGTGCGCCGCATCGGCCTGGCAACGCTCTCAGCCGCGCTTTTGCTCTGGGCAATCTGTCTCACCATCTCCTACCGCAATAATGCGCGTCTGGAGCAAGACATCCGTGAAAGCGCAGCAGCTTTGCCAGCGGGCGCTCCACTGCTTATCCTGGCGTCGACCTCAGAGCTTGCAAACCTCGACCGTATCCGCAGGACGTTGATGCAGCTCGAAGACTACGAGCAAAATGGTGCGCCAATTATGTACCGCTGGGGACTCTACCGCGGCCACACTCTTCTCAAGCCCGCGCGGCTCATTTACTTTGACCGCTTCCAGCGCCTGCTTCTCCATCGCACCCAGCGCAACCTCATCGCTACTCTGACTGCGCTGCCTGCTACAGCGCCTGCAGACGCCGATTACTTTGCAGCTTACAATCCGTTGCGCGCCTATCTCATCACTACTTCCTATCCGGATAAGAGCACCGAAAACTTTCTCGCGCCGATCCTCAGCCGCTTCTGGGTGGATAAGGACCAAACCGAATCGGACCAACAGCAGAAGCTGGCGGAACAGCAGTTCAGCTTCTACGCTGTAGAGCTGGTGGACGCCAATCCTTATCACATCTCTCCGGCGATGCCCTCCGTTATCCATGCCCGCGCTTATCTCAACAGCTTCGGCGATTTTGACCGAATTTATCAGAACATGATCGCCGCCGCGAATCGCGCCACGCCATCGATCGACTTCAATCGCCTCTTCCCCGGCTCGGCTGCGACCGTCGTCGACGCACACATCGTTCCCGGAGCCTTCACCCATGACGGCTTTGCTTATATGCAGAACGCCATGCAGCATCCTGACCGCTACTTTACCGGCGAGGATTGGGTTCTGGGCACACAGGCGGCTCCCTCATTGCAGGCTGCAACGCTTTCGCAGAGGCTCGCTGACCGCTACGCCACCGATTTTTCCTCCGAATGGCGTGCCTTCCTCCGCGCTGCCGCTGTCGTCCACTATCGTAGTCTGCAGGACGCTAAACAGAAATTGCAGAGTCTGTCTTCGCCGAACTCAGCGCTGCTGGCGCTTATGTTCACCGCCTCGCGCAATACTGCCGTGGCCAGCCCGCCTATCGCGCATGAGTTCCAGCCAACCCAGGCTCTGGTGCCGCCGGATAGCGTCAATAAGCTGATCGCCGCAGGCAATTCCAACTACATCAACGGTCTCATTGGTCTCGAAGGTGCGCTGTCTCAGTTCACGCAGGATCCTTCAGCGGCCAACAACCCTACGGCGGCGCAGCCCGTTATCAGCGCTGCCGTCAACGCTCATAGCGCCGTTGGACAGACTGCGCAGTCTTTCAACGTTGACCCACAGGCCCATGTCGAACAAACTGTCATCAACCTGCTGCAGGCACCCATTACCTCAGTCGAAGAGGAGGTGAGAGGACAACGGCCGGAACAACTCAATGTTGCTGGGCACGGCTTCTGCGCTAATTTCTCCTCGCTCACCAGCAAGTACCCGTTCTCACGCAATTCCACGATCGAAGCCAATCCGGCTGATGTCACTACCGTGCTCAAGCCTGGATCAGGAACGCTATGGCAGTTCTACGACTCTACGCTGAAACCCTATATCACCCAGCAGGGTGACATCTGGGTCGCTGCGCCGAATGCTCCGCTGAAGCCAACCGCAGCTTTTCTGCAGTTTTTCAACCGGGCCGCTGCGCTTTCAAGAGCATTCTTCCCAGCAGGCTCCGCATCGCCATCTCTGAGCTTCACTGCTCACATCCTTCGCTCCAAGGAGATTCAGAGCGTCACCCTCAACGTCGATACACAGAGCCTCACCGGTGCCGATGTCTCCAAAAACTTCACCTGGTCGCCTGACACGGCAAAATCTGCTGGACTGCTCGCCAACTACGGCAGCGGTAGCCTGCCCTTGCAATTCAATGGGACCTGGTCACTCTTCCACCTTGTCGACCGCGGCAAACTGGAGCAGCCCGGTAATCCAGCGCGCCTGGCTTATCCATTGGAAATCGCCAATACACCTATCGTGGTTAACGGAACTCCGCTTACCGAGCGTATCGAGATATCAGGGGCAGGAGCCAGCATCCTCGTTCCAGGATCACTTAACAACTTTCACTGCGAAGCACAGATCGCGCACTGAAACACAGCCGTTGCACCAATTCAAAAGCCTGCTTCTGTTGAAGCAGGCTTTTGATTCACCAATAAATTTCATCAACCGATTAGGAAGATCGTTGCTTTGCCCCGGGCTCGGAGTGAACCGAAGAAGAAGGGAAAGAATCTCCGTGGTGAGCTTGCAGCACGATCGCGGATATCAGAATCGGCAGCTACTGGAACCGCAGCAGCAGGCAGGTAATATTGTCGGCCCCGCCCTGTTCTTTGGCCGTTTCCACCAACTTCCTGCATGCTCCGGCTAAGTTCAGTCCGGCGCCGACGTGCTCCGCAATTGCTTCGGTATCCGCATAGCGAGTCAGTCCGTCCGTAGCCAGTAGCACGATATCCCACGGCTGCACCTGGGCGGTAAAGAGGTCTGGCTGTACTGTCGCCTCTACTCCCACGGCACGGGTGATGAACTGCCGCAGAGAGCTGAGATAACCAGCAATGTCCGGCGCGATTCCATGCTGCCCCTGCTCGGCAACGCAGGAGTGGTCCTGGGTGATCTGCACACAGCCCCCATCGCGGAGAAAATAGGCGCGGCT
>DATAQW010000384.1:0-5621 GCA_036264445.1 Pseudacidobacterium sp. | reverse complement strand
CTTTGGCAGCGTCTTTGGAGTAAGCGTGAGCTTCATGCGCACCGGTCCCTGCTGCGCCAGGTCGGCAAGCAGGTCAGCATCTTCTGCTGTGACAGCAGCTGCGGGGATCTTGTCGATACCGTCAGAATAAACGGTTGCCCCTGTATGCGGCAGCCGGTAATCTGCGCCTCCGACTGAGCGAACTAACACCGCAACAGCCCCTACAGAAGCGGCAACGCCCGGCCCTGCACCGCGATACATCACGCCTTGTCCATAAGCAGACAAGCCACCTCCCTGCGCAGCGAGGCGCTTGTCAAATTTTTCATTAAAGAGCAGAATCTTGCCCTTCACTGCGCCTTGCGGCAGCTTTTTCAAGTCATCGAAGGAATCGACAACAACAACTTCTCCTGTCAGTCCTTCGGGATTTGTTGCGACGCTGCCGCCGAGCGCGGTGAGCACAATCTTCTGCGTAGTTCCGTCTGCCATTCCCGGCCAGGAAAGCAGCTCGCCTGTCTCAACACCGCGCACCCAATGTGGAACAGAGGTCTTTTCAAGATGCACTTCCGCACCCAGAGCGCGCATTTCGTCCGCGACATATTCGACAGCCTTCTGCGCCTGCGGAGAACCGCTCAGACGCGGCCCGATATTGTCTGTGAGATGCCGCAGCTCGTTCAATGCATACGGATCCTGCATCGCGGCGTCACGCAGTTTAGCCATATTTGCAATCTCATCGGGAGTCCATGCGCCGGTGGAGGTATTCATCAGATGCTGCAATCGATCCTGAATAGACTGGGCCGGACCAACACAAGGCAAAGACAGGCACAACGCTGCGGAAGCTGGCAGCAGAAGATGTTTTCTGAGCATAGCGCATCGTAACATGCTGGTTTGCCCTTTCTGGTTCATCGCAGATAAGTTTCTTCGCCTGTTCGCTGCTCTCCCCACGCGAAGACGATATGCTCAAAATCATGAGCCCGACCGCCACTGCCACCAAACGCAAGAAGAAGAAATCCTCATCCACTGGATGGCTTTCGTGGTGGCCTTTGCTGGCTGGAATCGCTGTGACTCCCCTCACTGTGCGCACGGCAGGAGTGTTGGCGCTGGCGGGCCCGGATGCGCTGCGTACGCTATACCCTTATGTGCAGCTTGTGCAGAGCCATGCGCTCGGTTTTTCTGGAGATATTGCCACCGCGCTCTCGCAGGCATTGATGTACCTGCAATTTCCCCTCTATGGGTTGTTAATGGCTCTGGTGCTGCGCTCGAAAGGCTTTCTGCACGCCCTCATTACAACGGGTGTTATTCATTTTGGAGCGGTAGCCATTGTCGTTGCGCTCGCGCATCTATAAATTGGTGGAAGCACCGGGCTTTAGCCCTGTGTAATGAAAATGAGTGACGCCGTTAAACTGATCGAGTGCCCGCGCGATGCGTGGCAAGGACTGCCGAAAACTATCCCGGCTGAAGTAAAGGCTGATTACCTGCGCACCCTGGTTGCAGCCGGATTCAAGCATATTGATGCCGTGTCATTCGTCTCGCCGAAAGCTGTGCCGCAGATGGCTGACTCTGAGCAGGCACTTGAATACCTTGACCCTCCAGGAGACGTTGAGATCATTGGCATTGTTGTGAATGAAAAGGGCGCACAGCGGGCCATCGCAACTGAGGCTGTCCGCACGCTTGGATTTCCCTATTCCATCTCTCCGGAATTTCTGAAGCGCAATCAGGGACAGACTCCGGAAGAATCGCTCGACGTGCTCGAAGGGATTGGCCAGGCAGCTTACAAGGCTGGCCTCGATATTGTTGCTTACATCTCGATGGCTTTTGGCAATCCATACAACGATGCGTGGAGCGTCGACGAGGTGATTTCTGCCTGCGATCTTCTGGCCGATATGGGTATTGAGCAAATTTCCCTTGCAGACACAGTCGGTCTTGCGACTCCGGATGAAGTATCACTGTTGGTAAGCGCTGTGCTCTCGGCAAACGATAGCCTTGAAATTGGCGTGCATCTGCACTCGCGTCCAGATGGCGTAGCAGCTAAGGTCGCCGCGGCTTATCGCGCCGGATGCAAGCGCTTTGACATGGCTATGGGAGGACTCGGCGGTTGTCCCTTCGCGCAGGACGCACTGGTGGGCAACATAGCAACTGAGCTTGCAATCGCGGAGTTAGAGCGTCTCGGCGCGGATCTTCCGCAGTTGCAGCCACTGGATGGACTACTCGTGGCCAATAGCGGAATCGCAGATAAATTCGGCCCCACCAGACAATAGCAGATTATGGATGCATACAACACACTCTGCACGCATACGGAAGAAGGCATTCTCACGATTACGCTGCATCGCCCGGAACGGCGCAACGCGCTCAATCCGGAGATGATTCAGGATCTGACACACGCTCTGGAAGCTGCGGAGCATTCCCCTGCTGGTGTGGTCATCCTCACTGGAGCAGGCCCGGCCTTCTGTGCCGGACTGGATCTGGAACACCTCGAAACTCTGCACGTAAAAACCCCCGATGAACATCGCGCCGACTCAAGCAACATAGCGCGGCTTCTTCGCACACTTTACAACGTGAGCAAGCCTACGATTTCTGCCGTGAACGGCGCGGCTGTCGCCGGAGGCATGGGACTGGCAACCATCTGCGATTTCACCCTCGCCGTGCCTGAAGCAAAATTCGGCTATACAGAAGTAAAGATTGGCTTCATTCCTGCGATTGTTTCTGCTTTCCTCATTCGCCAGATTGGCGAGAAGCGTGCGCGTGATCTGTTGCTGACAGGCCGTTTAATCGAGGCAACTGAAGCACACGAACTGGGCTTGGTAAACAGCATAGTAAGCCAGCAAGAGCTGATGCCCGAAGCGCACAAACTGGCCCAGTCCTTGATGAAGAACAGCCTTGAAGCCATGCAAGCTATGAAACGTCTGCTGCATCAATTCGTAAAAGACCGGCTGGATACAGAGATTGAAGCAGCCATCTACGCGAATACAGAAGCGCGCACTACGGAAGATTTTAAGGAGGGCATACGATCTTTCCTCGAAAAGCGCAAACCGGAATGGCCCAGCAGCAAAAACAGAACGAATACGAACAAGTGATTGAATAACAAAACCTGCGGCCTGCTAATACCCTACGGTAAACTGCTGCCGGATATGTTGCGGTCTCTCCAGTTCATCCACCAACGCAATGGCATAGTCTTCCGCTGAGATTTTGCTATTGCCTTGCGTGTCGGCAACAAGAGTATTCGCGCCAATTCGGAATTTCCCGGTGCGTTCGCCGGGTTGAATGAGAGCAGCAGGGCTGAAATACGTCCAGTCAAGATCGGCCTTGCGCAGCACATCGAGAGCATCGTTGTGCGCCAGAGCAATACCCTTCCACTCTTCAGGAAAGTTCGGCGCATCCACTACACGCACATTCGGAGCAACCAGTAGACTGCCTGCACCGCCCACCATGATTACCCGCATTACTCCGGCCTGCTTTGCAGCGGCGATCAGCGAACGCGTCGCATCCACAATCTTCCCCGGATTTTCTCCAGGACTATATGCGCTAACGACAGCATCTGAACCTTTGATTACACTCGCAACTTCAGACGTATTCAGCAAATCACCTTTCACTGCTTTTACTGCCGGGTTTGCCGGGACGCGCCCTGGATCACGGACTACTGCAGTCACCTTATGTCCTCGCGAAAGCAACTCCTGCAAAACGCGGCTACCAATCATTCCCGTTGCGCCAAAAAGAACCACATTCATGTCTGTTGCTCCTGCGCTTTTGGATGTATGCACTCAGGTAAAGATAAAAAATTATTTGTAAGAAGGAGCAGCCGCTACTGACACCAGGGAATCAGCGCAGCCATAGTACAGCAACCACTGATTATGAAAGAAGACCAGCCCTTCAGCAAAAGTGGTGCCGGCACCATACTGCCCTGTTTTTTCATACGGCAGCTCCGGCTTCAGAACCGGCGCGTCGGTCTGCGCGATGCGATGCGCAGGATCTTGCCCGTCGAACAGCGTTTCACCTGCTGCATACGCATTTGGCCCCAGCGACGGATCGCCACCCTCCGTTGCATTCTTGCCGTTATAGATCACGACGACTCCGGAGTGAGTAAGAACCGGCGGCGGCCCAGTCTCAGGAAACGTGCTGTCAAAATGCCCTGCACGCGGACGAAGTAGCTCAACTGGCTCACCGTGCGCGTCTTCGACCGGGGACCAGTGAATCAAGTCAGTCGAAGTGGCAAGATGAATGGCGCCCTCACCCCAATACATCCAGTATTTGTTATGAATACGCGCGGCCATTAGGCGGCCATCGTGCAGTTGCGTGACGATTCCTGCGGACTTATATTTCAGGTCGGCATACTTCCCACCAGCCGCATCCAGAAATGCAGAACCATGCTTAGTCCAGTGAATCAGATCACGCGAAGTAGCGATGCCTACAGAGTATGTCTTGCGATTCCACTGTGTGTAGCTCAGGACATACGTTCCATCTTCTGCCTCAACAATGCGCGGGTCTTCGACACCTCCCGGCCACTCGCGTTCTTTCTGCGAATCGTCCGCCGGGTAAAAAACCGGAGTTGAACTGCGCGTAAAGTGGATACCATCACTGCTCTCAGCCATCCCAAGACGCGAAGTGTGCATGCCAATCTGCATCGCGCCCGTGTTGTCTTCGGCTCGATAGAGCACATACACCTTGCCATTACGCACAATTGCCGCAGGATTGAAGGTGTGCAGTGCCTCCCAATGCACCAGTTCGTGGCGAATGGGATCATCAAAAGTAGATGTGGCATTCGGTGTAACTACTGGATTGCCACTTACAGGACGCGTGAACGGACCGATGATCCAATCGCGTTGCGCAAAAGCCGCCGTGCAGCAGAACCAGATCAATGCAGCAAAACGCAACATCTTCATGAAATTCACTTTATCGGATTGTGTGCGCGCAGCTCGGCTACAATCTCCGCCGCTGCCTTTCGTGCCAGATCGCTCTTGTCAGGCGGGAAGCTGATCGCTCCAACACGCGCATGGCCGCCGCCACCGTAGCGTTCGCAGATCGTTGCCAGATTCATCATCTCTTCCGGTTTGGCTTTCGTCCACGGATTTGAACCGACAGCTACTTTCGTGCGGAAGCTCGACTTCGAAAGGCCAATCGAATACGTCGCCTCAGGATGCAGGTAATACGGAATGAATTTGTTGTATCCCTCAAGCTGATGGTCAGTGATGTCGAAGTAGATCGTGCCGTCCTTCGACTCCGAACGCTCTCCGATCAATTTCAATGCTTGCTCATGCCGTTCCAATAACGGTGGCAGTAACTCGGCGACAAACGGCTGCGCCAGCACCTCAGCCAAAGGCATCTCCGTCAGAAGAGGAATGAGGCGCGGCACAAACGCCGGGTCCTGTGTGGACTCGATAATCAGCGTCAGCTTCATGGCAGGCTCAGCCATCTCGACGGCCGCTTCAGGGCTTGCATACAGCGCACCATCCACGATGTCAGCCCACTTCACCAGTTCTGCTACCGGAGCAGCATCGAATCCAAAGCGCGTCTCGGCAATGTGCGCTAGAAAACTGGCGCACGAAGTGTAATCCGGATCATAGAAGCGGCGGTTGCTGTAGTGCCCATTCGCCATTCCGTTCAGGTAATCCTGATGGTCTTCCGGGGTGAGAAACGCGCTCAAATGATGA
>DATAQW010000353.1:0-11865 GCA_036264445.1 Pseudacidobacterium sp. | reverse complement strand
CCGCACTTCAGCCATGAGGGGCAACATCCCGCGCAGTACCTCGCCAATCGGAGCGATATAGTACTGCGCAATCCACTGCGCCAGCTCCAGCAAGACACTGGAGACCACTGGCTCGCGGTCAAGCACTGTAATCAGCGGCTTTGCTTCCACCGGAGGTGCATCATCATGTACTCGCACCACCACTCCGGCAAGCTTTTCATTGCGAAAAGGAACGAGCACGCGGCAACCCACATCCGGGATGTCGCCGTTCAGCGCATAGGTGAACGCGCGATCCAGCGGAACAGGTAAAGCAACATCACAAAATGCAGGCATGGCTCCTTTTAACAATAGACCAACCGCAACTCTGTGACCTTGTGTGTTCTCTGTAGTGAAGATTTCCTCAGCAGACCTTTGCGGAACATCCCGCATCTGTAACCTGCCCTGAGCGGACTCGAGAGGCCGTGAGCTTTACGTCCTCAGCGGCTTGGAGGTAAATTTTCTTTTGCAGAACCGGCCTTGAATCGAATCATCGGCCACTACATCGAATCAACTAACCTGGGAGGAGTTATGGCTACAAAGAAAGTCGCATTCGTTACCGGCGGAAATCGTGGCATTGGTCTCGAAACCGCCCGTCAATTGGGAAAGATTGATGGCATTAAGGTTGTGATTGGCTCTCGCGATCTCGCAAAAGGCAAAACAGTTGCAGACACCTTGCGGGCCGACGGAGCCGACGTCGAAGCCATCCGTTTCGACATTACCAAACCCGCTGATTACAAGGAAGCCTACGACTACTTCGACAAAAACTACGGGAAACTCGATATCCTCATCAACAATGCAGGTACAGCAAAAGAGGATTTCTTCAAGCCCGATGCCAGCACAGTCTCACCCGCCATTCTTCGTGAAACCTTCGACACCAATTTCTTCGGCACCATCGAACTGACGCAGACGCTCCTGCCGCTTATCAGGAAAGCTCCTGAAGGCCGCATCGTGAACCTGTCGAGCATTCTCGGATCGCTTACCCTGCACGCCGATCCAAAATCGCCAATTGCCGGCTCGAAAGCCCTTGCCTACAACGCCTCAAAAGCAGCTCTGAACGCCTTTACCATTCACCTCGCAGCAGAACTGGGCGACACAAAGATCAAAGTCAACTCCGCTCATCCCGGCTGGGTGAAAACCGAGATGGGAACTGAAGCCGCACCCATGGAAATCCCCGACGGGGCAAAAACCAGCGTAGCCCTGGCCACGCTGTCAGCCGACGGCCCTACTGGTGCTTATATCCATCTAGGCGAGAATCTCCCCTGGTAGCTACGGCAGCAAAATTGACCCGGAATACGCCACACTCGCATCGTTGGTCAACAATGTAATTCCTTCGGTCGCTGCTGGAGCAATAAGGAGCGATCGAAGGAGTCTTTACATGCTCATTCGGCTGAAGACGATTTCGGAACAGTCAGACCTAGTTCTTTCATAGCAATCTGCAGATCCTTCCAAGCTTCTTTTTTTTGCCGTGGATCCCGTAGCAGAAACGCAGGATGGTACGTGATGATGAGCCGTGACCCACGCGCCTCATGTATCCGTCCACGCAGCGAACTTAGTGAAGCTTTGCTGCCAAGGAGATAGGTCGCCGCAGTCGAGCCCAGCGCCACAATCACTTCTGGCCGTATCACATCGATTTGCCGGAAGAGGAATTGTGAGCAGGTGTTTGCCTCAACCGGCTCAGGAGTGCGGTTCTGCGGTGGACGGCACTTCACAATGTTCGCAATGTAAACCTGTTCCCGCTCTAACCCCATCGCCGTAATCATGTTGTTGAGCAACTGCCCTGCTCTTCCCACAAATGGACGCCCCTGCATGTCTTCATCCGCGCCCGGGCCTTCGCCAACAAACATGAGCCGCGAATTTGGGTCGCCTTCTCCAAAGACGATGCTATGCCGCCCAGCAAAGGCCAGGGGGCAACGCTTGCAGTCACCAATGTCGTCACGGATGGCGCGCAGAGCCGTATCGCGCTCTTTCGGAGGCACAACCGCTGATGAAACTTCGAAAAGATCGCTGGCAGGGATTTTGGGGGACTGCTTTTTCGGCATTGGTTCTTCAGGAACTACAACATCAGTAATCATCTGTGATGAGGAGAATTCGAGCACAATTTCAGGCTCAACAACAGCATCGCCACGGCGATAGAAATCGAAAACACCGATGTCGCGGAAATAGCGCACACGCGCGGCAACAGCCTGCTGCTGCTCTGGAGTAAGACGAGGCATCGATTACCGCTCTGCGACCATAGTCTGCGGGCGGCGCAGCGTCATTACTTCTTCCAGGATGCGGTCCGCAAGATCACGCTTGGTCATCTCAGGCAGTTCAATAGCAGTCTGCTGCGTAAGGAACGTGACTGCGTTGCGATCAGAGTCAAAGCCAACGCCTTCGCGTGAAACGTCATTCAGCACAATGGCATCCGCGCCTTTGCGCAACAGCTTGTCGCGGCCATGCACAAGAGCATTCTCAGTCTCGGCGGCAAAACCAATCACGAGCTGGCCATCACGACGCCGCTGCACAACTTCGGCAAGAATATCTTCGGTCGGCTGTAACTCAATCGTCAGCGTACCAGTGCGCTTCAGCTTCTGCTCGGCCTGAATCACAGGCCGATAGTCCGCGACGGCAGCAGCCTTGACGACAATGGTCGCCTCATCCAGCCGACCAAGAACAACAGCGCGCATGTCTTCGGTGGTTGTAACCGGAATGACTTCGCAGTTCAGTGGTGGACGAAGCGCCGTCGGTGCAGACACCAGAATCACCTTCGCGCCGCGTTTTGCAGCAGATTCTGCCAGAGCATAGCCCATCTTGCCGCTGGAACGGTTGCCGAGAAAGCGCACCGGGTCGATGGCTTCGCGTGTGCCTCCTGCCGTGATGAGCACCGTTTCGCCGGCAAGATCATTGCGGTGATGCAGAATATCGACCACTGCCTCAACAATGGCATCATTCTCAGCCAGACGCCCGCTGCCAACCATGCCGCACGCAAGGTAGCCGCTGTCCGGCTGCACAATACGAACGCCACGATCTTCCAGCAACGCAATGTTCGCCTGGGTCGCAGGATGGTTCCACATATTTACGTTCATCGCGGGAGCAACAATCACGGGAGCCGTGGTCGCCAGATACATCGTGGTCAGGAAGTCATCGGCAATGCCATGTGCAAACCTGGCGAGGATATTCGCAGTTGCAGGAGCTATCACAAGCGCATCGGTGGTCGTGGCTGCATCGATGTGTTCAATTGCTGAATCGAGATTACTCTCATCAGAATCCTCAGCCCAAAGGCTGGTGATGACCTTGTGTCCGGTCAGCGAAGCGAATGTCAGCGGCTGAATAAACTTCTGCGCCGATTCCGTCATAACAACGTGAACGTCCAGCGCCTGCCGCTGCAAAGCACGCACAAGTTCGGCGGCCTTATACGCCGCCACGCCACCAGAGACTCCGATTGTGACCTTCATACAAGGAAGATTTTACGCTGGATTCACAATCGACGCGTACCCGGAAATGGACCAGCCAGGTTGAGGAAAAGTGGGTACGAAATTACTCGAATTCTTGGTGCTCCATCATTTGCGCAATATTTGCGCAAAAGGGCAGGAAAGTCAGAAATTTTAGTATTGAAGCATGAGGATCGGCGTTATCTCCGACACCCATGGTCTTCTGCGCCCTGAAGCTGTGACTGCACTGCGTGACGTGGAACACATTCTCCACGCAGGAGATGTGGGCAATGCCGTTGTTCTCGAACAGCTCGCGCAGATCGCGCCGGTAACGGCGATTCGCGGCAATGTTGACCGCAATGGCCCATGCGCCAGACTTCCAGCGACGGAGCTTGTAGAACTCGCCGGATCAAGTATCTACATGCTCCATGATGTTCAGGGGCTTGATCTGGATCCGAAAGCTGCTGGAATTCACATCGTCGTCAGCGGCCATTCACACAAGCCGTTGATTGAATGGAAAAAGGAAGTGCTGTATTTCAACCCGGGAAGCGCCGGGCCAAGACGGTTTTCACTACCGGTTTCACTTGGCTTCATAGAAATATCCGAACATGAGAGTACACCGCATTTGTGGCGGCTCGATTGATTTAGAATGGCGCGCAAAATGTGCAGTCCCTGAAAGGTCAGTCCCGAATCCGCGGATTCACAATTAAGTACAGTACATCCGTCGCCAGATTCACCAGAACATACGTCAATCCAACCGCAAGAATACACCCCTGCACCAGCGCGTAATCACGATTGGAAATCGCTGATACAGTCAGCCGTCCGATTCCAGGCCAACTGAAGATCGTCTCGGTCACAATGGCTCCGGCGAGTAACGCGCCGAATTGCAGCCCAACCAGCGTAAGCACAGGAATCATTGCGTTGCGCAGCGCATGCTTGTAGACAACAGCCCGCTCCGGCAGACCTTTGGCCCGGGCGGTACGAATATAGTCCTGCCCAAGCTCTTCAAGCATGGATGTGCGCACCATGCGCGTGAGAATCGCAGCCAGCGCGCTGCCCATGGTGATCGCTGGCAGCACAAGATGCTCCCATCCCCCTGCGCCGCTTACAGGCAGCCAGCCCAGCCTGATTGAGACAATAAGGATCAGGATCGGTCCCAGTGCGAATCCGGGAAAAGAGAGGCCAAGCAGGCTGACAACTCCAACTGTGTTGTCTTGCCATTGTCCACGTCGGCGTGCGGCAAGTATGCCGGATGGAATCGAAAGCAGAAGAGCAATCACCAATGCAGCTGCTGTAAGTTCCAGCGTGTAGGGATAGCGTGTGAGCACGAGATGCGTGACAGTATCGTTCAATCGAAGAGAGCGGCCAAAGTCGCCGTGCAGGACTCCGCGCCAGTAGCGGATGTACTGTTGCCTAATAGGAATATCCAGGCCATACGCGTGGCGCAACGCGGCGATGTCCTGAGCCCGCGCGCCTTCGCCCAGCATTTGCTCGACAGGATCGCCGGGAACAATGTGAATGAGCAGAAAAACAATCGTTACCACCAGCCAGACGACTGGAATGGTATACGTCAATCGAAAAAGCAGCGACCGCAAAATACGCATCAAGAGGCTTTCTCCGAGTGCAGCTGGGGTTCTGCCAAATTCTCTACGAGCACCTTACTGATGCGGTTGCCGCTCATCTCGGCAACAGTGAGCCTGCGTCCCTCAAACTCTACTTTTTCGCCACTTTTCGGAATTTTGCCGAGGCGCGTCAGCATAAATCCAGCGAGTGTTTCAACGCCGCCATCACGTGGAAGGCTCCAGTTCATCTGCGTTTCGAGATCACGCAGATTCACGCCACCGTCGAGCACCACGCCTCCGCTTGCCGATGTGAGAGCAGCCCTCGCTGCTATGTCAAACTCGTCTTCAACCTCGCCCACCAGCTGCTCAATCGCATCCTCAACGGTCACAAGTCCAACGATCGAGCCAAACTCGTCGACAACAATCGCAAGATGACGGCGCCGCTTCTGAAATTCATGCAAAAGATCGAGCACAGGCTTCGTTTCCGGAACCACCAGCACTTCGCGCATTACCTGGCGTAGTCGTAGTTCTGTAAAAGGCGCATCGGCAAAACGGGTGCGAGCCATGGCGCGGAAATGCATGAGCCGGGAAATATCTTTTGAGTAAACCACGCCAACGATGTAGTCGTGGCCTCGCGCCGGATCGTAAACAGGCACCCGCGAATGCAGTTCCTCAATGATCCGCGCGCTCGCATCTTCCACCAGCATGTCTGCAGGCAGCGAAAAGATGCGCTGGCGCGGTGTCATGATTTCACGCACCGTGATTTCGTTCACTTCAACGGAACGATGAATGAGCGCTTCCTGATATTCAGGCAGAACTCCGACGCGACGCGCCGCTGTAGCGATAAGCTTCAATTCTTCAGGAGAATGCACTGCCGATTCGTGTGCCATCGGTGCATGAAAAAGGTTCAGCACCACTGAGGCTGAACGGTTTAAGAGCCGTACAGCCGGACGCGTGACGCGAATAAAGGCATCCATCGGCCCGGCGATGCCGAGCACCATCTGATCCACTTTGCGGAGGGCCAATGACTTCGGCACAAGTTCGCCTAAAAGGACGTGAAAATAGGTAATCAGGCAAAAAGCAATCGGAACAGCGATCAGGTGAGCGTATACGGCCGCATGCGGCACATGGGTGAGCCATTCCTCGAATACCGTAGCAACCAAAGGCTCACCGATCCAGCCAAGAGCCAGACTGCAGAGTGTTACTCCAAATTGAACGGCAGGTAAAAAATCGTCGAGGTTCTGCTGCAGGCGGCGCACGATACGCGCGCCAGGCCGGCGCTGGGCTATGAATTGTTCCACCTGGGTTTCGCGGACGCTGACGATTGCGAATTCAGCCGCCACGAAAAATCCGTTGGCTAGAATCAGCATGGCAATCGAAACAAACCGGAAGAGCAGCAAGCCAGACATTTTTCTCTGAGTCTATCAGTCACAGGGCATAACGCTCAGGCGGAGTTGTCATCTCAGAAACGGCAACTTTGGGCGATTTAGGGTTTAGTAATGACTTCTCCCTATCTTATGGAACTAACGCCCCACCGCCTGCGTATACCACATCGGCTAATACCTATTCGGCTATGACCAGTCTAAGAAGCGGGAGCGAATCCGAGTGACGATACAGCGTAAACGGAAGAAAAGATGGTGGCTTTGGGCTGGCATTCCGGCAGCGGTTGTGGTCGCCCTGATTGCCATTGTTGCAGCGGCTCGAGGCAGCGGCACAAAGATTGAGCCCAGCCGGCTGGCCAAAGCCTCGCGCGGCGACATTGCGAAAAGCGTGGTAGCTACAGGAAAAATTCAACCTATCACTAAGGTTGAGCTGAAGTCTAAAGCCAGCGGTATCGTCGAAAAGCTTTACGTCGACATCAATCAAAATGTCCATAAGGGGCAGGTGCTGGCGCAGCTCGATCAGCAGGAGATTCTCGCCCAGGTAGCAGCGCAGAAAGCCCAGCTCGCCGGAAACCAGGCCAACGTGGTTACTTACAAGGCCAATGTTGATCAGGATCGGGTCAACGCCGCCGCTCCTGATCTGCCGATGTACAAATCCACCTACGACCGAAATCTTGCCATGTCCAAGGACGGCATTGTTTCCCAGCAGACACTGGATGATGCTCAGCGGAACTACGTTGCCGCTGAGAATAAGCGCGAGTCCTCCGTTGCGCAAATCAGCGTAGATCAGGCGAAGCTTAAACAGGCTGAAGCCCAGGTGCAGCAGGCGCAGGCCAGCCTTGACCAGTTGAATGAACAACTAAGTTACACAACTCTGGTTTCTCCCATGGATGGCGTTGTGCTCTCCCGTGATGTCGAGATGGGCGATGCGGTCAGCTCCATTCTTGTTCTGGGATCGACTGCAACGCTGGTGATGACGCTGGGTGATACGACTCAGGTCTATGTTCAGGGCAAAGTCGATGAAGCAGATATCGGCAATGTCTACCTTGGACAAGCTGCCCGCATCCGTGTCGAATCTTTTCCCAGCAAGTCATTCAACGGGAAGGTCACAAAGATCGCTCCACTTGGGGTGGAGAAAGACAACGTAACTACATTCGAAGTTCGCGTTTCCATCGACAACCCGACCGGCGAATTGAAAGCCAACATGACGGCTAATGCCGAAATATTGATCACCGAACACAAAAATGCATTGAACGTTCCCGAACAGGCCATTGTGTATGACAACCAGAAGAATGCTTCCGCCTTTGTGCCTGATCCGAAACAGAAAGACGGTCAGCGAAAGATACCGGTAAAGGTCGGCATCTCGAATGGCAGCAAGACGGAAATCCTGGATGGATTGAAAGAAGGAGACACAGTCGTTTTGCAGCAGTAAAGTAGATTTGCACTAAATTTTGGGCCCCTGATAACAGAGGAAATACTATGCACATATATAAGGCGCTTGCAGCGGCTTCCCTGCTCTTCACTCCGGCAGTTCTACTCGCAGCAGATGGCACTTTCGATAAAACTCTTCAGGTAAATGGACCCGTTACTCTTAGCGTAAATACCGGCTCAGGCTATATTCACATCACGCCGGGCTCTGACTCCAGCGTCCACATCATCGGTCATGTTCACGCAGCCAAGTGGAATAGCTGGATCGACAGCGGCTCGCCGGAGCAGCGAGTTCAGGCCATTGTTTCCAACCCTCCAATTGAGCAGACAGGGAACATCATCTCTGTCGGCAAGCACACAAATTATCGCGATATTTCCATTGACTACGAAGTCACCACGCCCAAAGGCACTGACCTCGCCGCCAATACCGGCTCGGGAGATATCCGCATCGCTGACCTGAATGGCCCGGCGAAGCTCAACACCGGTTCGGGCTCGATTGAAGCTTCTGGATTAGGCGGGCGTGTTTCTCTTGAAACAGGCTCCGGCGACATTGGCGCAGAAATGCTTTCAGCAAGCAGTGTAAGAGCGCACACAGGAAGCGGCAGCATCCGTCTTCGGAATGTTCAAGGCGAACTCAATGCAGAAACCGGCTCAGGGGACATGGAAATACAGGGTCAGCCAACGGCACCGTGGAAGCTTGAGACGGGATCCGGTTCCGTTACTATGAACACCGGCAATGCGCGGTTTTCACTCGACGCAGAGACCGGTTCAGGCAGTGTTCACAGCGATCCGCCGATCACAACTCATGGCAGCTTTGAGAAGCACCATATTGTTGGAGATGTGAATGGCGGTGGGCCAACCGTTCGTGTGGAAACTGGATCCGGAGATATTCGAATTCATTGATTTGCCAACGCATCATTTCACAGGAAAGCGAAGAATTCAGCTATGTTCATCATTGCTGAAATTCTTCGCTTCTGCTGTTGAGACATCCGCTTACTTCTTCACAACTTCTTCAAACTTTCCGAATGCGGCCTTTGCGCCTTCCTTGAGTTCTTCCGAACTCATAGTCTTGACCTGTTGTCCAACTGACCACTTATGCCCAAAGGGATCTACAAACAGACCATAGAGATCACCCCAGAACTGCTCTTGCAATGGCATGGCAACCGTGCCCCCTGCTGCTAAAGCTTCATCCCAGACTTTCCTGGCATCATTAACCTGCAAGTGCAGCGTTATTGGAGAGCCGCCCAACGCTTCCGGTGTATTTGCTTTTCCGTTGTTGTATTCGGGGAAATCATCATTCAGCATGAGCACGCTGTTAAACAAGTCAAGACGGGCATGCATCACTCTTTTGCCGTCAGGTGCAAGATGGCGCGCGACCTCAA
Organism: Pseudacidobacterium sp.; assembly: GCA_036264445.1. GTDB lineage: Bacteria > Acidobacteriota > Terriglobia > Terriglobales > Acidobacteriaceae > Pseudacidobacterium. The sequence continues at coordinate 2,683 of DATAQW010000353.1, read as the reverse complement.
CGGCGTTAAATGCTTTCTTATAAAAGTCAATGGCGGCGGCAGCGTTGCTCACCGTCAGATGTGGAGCTAAACCTTCATGTACAGCTTCCATACTACCCTCCTGAGGACGGCAGTATACGCGCCGCATCCTACGGTAGGCGATGCCTGAGACCCAATTTCATCGTATTTTCAGACTATTGAGCGAAAGCCTTCTCAAAAAACTTCACGATGCGCTGGCGTGCGTCGAATCCATGCCACGGCTCGGGGCTGGGATTGCCGAAAACCCCGGTCGCCAGGGGGCCGTGATCTTCACGGGGGTAGCGAACAAGATCAACAGGCACGTTCATCTGACGCAGGGCGCGGTACATTTCCAGGCTCTGGCCAATCGGATCTGTGGTGTCGCTGTCACCTTGCAGAAGGAGAAATGGCGTTTTCGCATGACCCGCATTCGAGAGCGGGCTTTGCCGCCATGCATCGGCACCACGTTCCCATGGTTTGCCATAGAACCAGCGGTCATACCAGGAACTGCTTTCAGTTCCGTATTCGCTGTATTGATCAATCACGGGAGCGCCGCTCACAACCCCTTTGAAGCGATCTGTCTTTCCCTCTACAAAGCCGGCCATTTCGCCGCCATAGCTATAGCCCATTAAAGCGAGCTTTTCCGGGTCAATCGGATAATGCGCGATGACTGTATCTACCCCAGCCATGATGTCGCGGTAATCCGCGCCGCCGAGATCATTCTTATTAGCTGCCGCAAATACCGCGCCATATCCTGTGCTTCCGCGCGGATTAGGACGCAGCACTGCCCATCCATGTCCAAGCAGAAAATAAATCAGAGGCGCATAGCTATCCTCCCACGCTCCTGTGGGACCTCCATGCACATCGACAATCAACGGCACCTTGCCGTTCTTCGCCTGTGGCGGCAGATACAGTAATCCTTCGATTGCTTGCCCCTCATTCTGCCAATGAACTAGCTGAGACGACGATTCGGTCCATTTTGCCGGCACGGTTGAAGGAGCATTGAGAGCAAGCGCTGGGTGCCCGAGCTTTTCTGCAAAGAAAAGCGTTTGCGGAGTTGTACTTCCCGCCCCAATCCACACCCAACCACTATGACGAGCATTTGTATTCAGATTTGTAACTACGGGAGTATCGAATTTAAGCGGTTCTGGTTTGTCGCCCCCAAAACGCGCGACAGACACCTGCATGCCATTCTGCACACCCTGTAATACTTTTCCATCGATTGAGATCGGGACTTCACGCCCAACCGTTCCAGGGTAATCGCGACTCAAGTTCTTTACAGAGCCATCGGCAAGCGTGAGCGCAGAAAGATCGTGATACCCCGGAGGCGTGTCACGATCGGCCTGAGCGAGCAAGTAAATAATTTTTCCGTCTTCTGACCATACGGCCTGCGTAATTGTAGAGGGAGCCTGTTTCACGGCTTCCGGATGCCCAGGATCGGACGGCTTGAGTATCCACGCGCTGTTCGCAGGACCAAGATCGGAAGCATTGTTAGGAGCTTCTGCAATGGCCAGCAATTTTTCACCCTTCCGGCTCCACGCTACCGATTCGACATTTGACGTCACCTCGGTTCGGGTGATCTTGCTTGTCGCCGGATCCAGCAGATAAAGACGCGCGCGATGTTCATCGTGGTCTACCCATTGCGCATCCGCTTTTTCAGTTTCCTGCTTTTTCTCTCCCGGAGTCTGCGGGTCACGCGCAACCAGGGCGATCCACTTGCCGTCCGGCGAAATAAAAAAACGCTCGATATCAATTTCAGCCGGCTCCTTTTTCTGCTCTTGTTTTGCAGCACCCGGAGGAATAGCATCCGCTGCCTGGGGAGCATCGACTGGGGGCTCAACTTTTAGCTCATATGGATGCGCCTCACCACCTTCCATTGGCAGTGAAAAAAGCTGCGTATGCTCGCCGCGCTTCGCAAGAAAAAGTACAGCGCTGCCATCCGTCATCCAGGCTCCGTCGTGCTCTCCGCGCTTGTCAGATGCAGGAGAATAGGTAAGCTGGCGCGCCGAGTTCTCCTTGATATCGGCCAGCCACAGATGCGTGCGGCCGCCATCTGCCGTAGCATCTGCGACCTGAATCAAAACGCTGCTTCCATCCGGCGAGAGCAGTGGCCGGCTCAACATGCGTGTATGGCGCAGGTCTTCATTTGAGGGAAAGCTCGCTTGTTGGGCGTTGAGCATCATCGATGAAATCACTGTCAGGGTGATGGCAGCAAGCGTGCTTTGTCTTGCGATCGTCTTCCGCATGACACTGAGAATACCGTGAGTTGCAGTCTGTTGAAGCGGCCAGAATCGATTCCTTGTACACTCGCTGATACGGCTTTTCATGGGCACATTTTCTCAATCCGCAGATGCGGCACCACCATCCTTCTGGGGATCGGTGCGCGAGGCTTTGCGCGGGTCACATCAGGACTATACAGCGGGTAATCTGAACCGCGCGATTCTGCTGCTCGCCATTCCCATGGTTTTGGAGATGGTGCTCGAATCGCTCTTCGCTGTAGTAGACGTGTTCTGGGTAGGCCGCCTGGGCGCGAATGCTGTCGCTACGGTCGGACTGACCGAGTCATTGTTGTCGCTGGTCTTCGCGATTGGCATCGGCCTCTCCATGTCCACGACTGCGATGGTGGCGCGCCGCATCGGCGAGAAAGATCCTGAAGACGCGGCCATTGCTGGAGTGCAGGCGATTT
>DATAQW010000312.1:0-4401 GCA_036264445.1 Pseudacidobacterium sp. | reverse complement strand
TGCAACGCCGACGGCGACGGCGAGAATAAGAATACCGAGGTTGACGAAGTTCTGTCCCCGAAACGTAATAGGGCGTTGGGGCAGTGTTTCCTGGAGCTTGCCGAAAGCCATCATGCTGGCCGTGAAGGTGAGAAAGCCCAGCAACATCTCGACGATCAGTGCGATCATGACGACGCCATGCGGCATCTGGCGGTAATATTCGGCGGTTCCAATGAGGGCTGCAGCCAGTGCGCCGCAAGCATGCGAAAAAGCGGTCCGCTGCGGCACCGCAGTCATTGGCATGTAGTAGGCAATAGGAACGCCGATGGCGGAGCCGATGAGGAACGCGATGAAAATCCACTGGTAGCTCACCACTTCTGCGCGCAGGAGCGTGCCTACGACGGCGAGCAGCATCCCGATCTCGCCGATGAGAACGCCACGGCGTGCCGTTGTCGGCGAGTTCATCCACTTGATGGCAAGAATGAAGCTGGCCGCGGCAAGAATGTATAAAGCGGGGAAGAGACTCTGCATCATTTCTTTTCAGCACCCCGCTTTTTGAACATCTTCAACATGCGATCTGTAATGAGGTAGCCACTGACTACGTTGATGGTGGAGAGCACGACCGCGGTGAAGCCGAGAGCACGCGTAAGAGTGGAAGCCTCTTTTGCACCCGTGATGAGGATTGCGCCGACGACGGCGATGGCCGAGATGGCATTCGTCAAAGACATGAGCGGCGTATGCAGCAACGGAGACACGCGGCGAATCAATTCGAAGCCTAAAAAGGCGGCCAGCATGAACACCCAAAGAGCGATTTCGTAGGAACTCATTGCTTTACCTCGCCTGTGACTCGAGATGCACCAAGCAATTCTGCAACTCGCGGATGGACCACTTTCCCCTCATGCGTGACCAGGGATTCACGGATAATTTCATCCTCGAGATTGAGGGAAATGTTGCCTTCTCGTAGCAGCAGTTTGGCAACGGCGGTAATATTCGCGGAAAGCATCTGGCTTGCATGATTTGGAATCATGGAGGGGATATTCAGCGGGCCAAGAATCGTTACCTGATTGTGGATGACAGTCTCGCCCGGTTTCGTAAGCTCACAGTTACCACCGCGTTCGGCAGCGATATCAACAATGACGGATCCCGGAGGCATCGCGGATGCCATCTCGGCTGTGATCAGGATTGGAGATTTGCGTCCAGGCACGGCTGCTGTGGTGATGACGACATCCTGTTCGCGCAAAACCTCAGTCAGCAATTCGCGTTGGCGGCGGTAAAACTCCTCGTCCATGGCTTTGGCATAGCCGCCCTTGTCTTCCGATGATTTGGCATCGACATCGAGCATGACAAATTTCGCGCCGACGCTTTCCACCTGCTCTTTTACCGCCGGACGAACATCATAGGCGCACACAACTGCTCCCAGACGGCGTGCTGTCGCAATAGCTTGCAGACCGGCGACACCCGCTCCCAGCACGAAGACTTTGGCCGGCGTAACGGTGCCAGCGGCTGTCATCAGCATGGGAAACATTTTGGGCAACTGGGTTGCTCCCATCAAAACGGCGCGGTATCCGGCGATGGTCGCCATGGAAGAAAGGGCGTCCATGCTCTGTGCTCGCGTGATGCGGGGAATCAATTCCAGTGCCAGCAAGGAAACGCCGGCAGAGGCCAGATCGGAGCATTCCTGGAGCGCTGTAAGAGGCTCGCCGAAGCCAATTAGTGTTTGACCGGGGCGCAGGAGTGGAAGATCGGAGCGGCCAGATTCAGGATTTGCGCCCAGGCAGCGTACCTGGGCGATGATATCGGCCTCCCGGAATACGTCTTCACGGCTGCCGATGCGCGCACCTCGCGCGACATACAGTTCGTCGGGAAATCCGGCTGCGACCCCCGCCGATTGTTCGATGATGACCTCAAGTCCAGCCTTCTTCAGCACCTCGCATTGGCGGGGAATGAGGGCGACGCGCCGCTCTTGAGGGAAAGTTTCGCGGGGAATTCCAAGGGTCCCAGGCAATCCAACCTCCGGCAGCCAAGTTATTCATTTAGACGACGGTTGGCAAGTCTTTCTTGTTTCAATGTTCCTGGATTTTTGAAATTACTACATTTGGTGGCCTTACTTCCGATGCAAACGTGCAACGCCGATCCAGATTTGTGTGGACATCCGGACCGGCGATTGGCATTTTTTGTTCGATTTTTGCGTTTTACAGGCGTCCGAACTTCTTCACTGCCTCGACGATTGAGCCAAGCTGTTCAATGTAGGCATACATGCTGTGCTCTTTGAAGTCGAGTTGCCGCGCCAAGGCCAGCACTTTTATAGCTTCTTCGCGAGGAACCACGACAACCCCGTCTTGATCGGCCGTGATGATGTCGCCTGCTCGCACAGGAACTCCATCGATGGTCAGGGCAATATTCGAGCCGGCGAAACGGTAGTGTCCAACAGAGGTAGATGGCACAATCCCCGTGGCGTAGACCGGGAAGCCGATTTTCTTCAGATAAGCAACATCGCGTACTCCGCCATCAATGACAGCGCCGGTGAATCCGCGTGCGGACATTGCGGTTCCCATCAGGCCGCCCATCCCGGCGATGTTGACGCCGTCTTCGATGCTCATGACATACACAGAATCTTTACCACCAGCATCGATAGCAGACAGCATGCCGTCCAGCGCATGCGGATCATGATTTTCCTCTTTCGCCAGGCGCACGGTTGCGGCAAAACCGGCGAACTTTGCGGGAAAGAGCGCCTGCATATGATGCGAGAAATACATGCGCTTGCCATCGAGCTGTTCGATCGCATCTGAGACTGATGCGACTTCCACATGACGATATGCAGCCAGCAGCGCTGAAGGATCTTTTTCCAGTGATGCGTTATCTTGAGTCGCTTGTGCGTGCAGTGCAACCAATAGACCAAACGTGAGCGCTGTAACTACCGCAGCGCCGGAGCCGAAAAGAATGCGCTTCATTCTAAAATAACCCTTCCGATGATTGATGGATGTGTTTGCGTTTAACGCCAGTCCCGATGACTATGCGAATCCGTTTCGTGAAAAGGCATAACCACTGTCTCGCTGGATGGCCCGTGCACAGTGCTGAAGGCGCTGTACGATCTCCGGCACCTTTTGCTTCGTGATGCGAAACGGTGGACCGGAGACACTGATTGCGGCTATCGGCGATCTGTCTGGAGCGAGGATCGCCACACCCAGACAGCGAACCCCTTCTTCTCTTTCTCCATCATCGATGCCGAATCCGCGCCGTCTTGTACGTTCCACTTCTTTCAGCAGTTCTTCATGCGTGCTGATTGTCTTGGCAGTAAATTGCTTGAGTATCACCCGTTTCAACTTCTCTCTGACCGCCTCGGGAGAATAGGCCGCAAGCATCGCTCTGCCTGCCGCTGTGCAGTGGATGGGGCTGGTTGAGCCGATGCGGGAGATCATGCGGATGCTGCGACTGGGCTCAATTTTGTTCAGATAGACAATCTGATCCTGGTCCATCACACACAGGTGCGCAGTCTCTTCCACCTCGGCAACGAGGCGACGCATGTGCGGTTCGGCCGTCTCGCGCAGATCGTGTTGTTCCAGGACATGGGTGCTGTATTCTAGCAGCCGCAGCCCGAGCCTGAACCTGCCACGGCCCGTTCTCTCGATCATCCGGTGATGCTCAAGAACCATCAGAAAACGATGCACCGTGCTTTTATGAAGCTGCAGCGACTCGGAGATCTCGGCGAGGCTTTGGGGCGTCCTGCCGCTCGCCAATTGGTCCAGCACAGCAAAGGCGCGATCTAAAGCTTGCACTTTATATCCCGCTGAAGATACTTCCTTGTCTTTGATTTGGCTTCCCATGTATGTCTTGATTGGCGAAAGTGTACTCCAAAGAAAACCCTGCTGAAACCCCAGTTCTATCGGACTTCTATTGAATACCATATTATGGTACGCCGTCCTAAATTTGTTGACATCCAAGATTGTCCTATCGTACAGTCCGCCAATACCGAAAATTGCCGATGTAAGCACATTTTATTGAGTCCGGTTTACCGGCAATGGGTATCTCAGGCTTAGATTTAAAACGATTCGATAAGGATGGCGGAAAGATGTTTGAAGTAAGCAGGCGTAATTTTCTTCAGCGTTCTGCATTTGCCGGTGCAGCTGGCGCGGCGAGCACGTTGTTGCCAACTACAGCCGACGCTTCGGTTGGTTCCGCATCAACAGGGCCGAATATCTATGAAGCAATCGGTGTGCGTCCGCTGATTAATTGCAAGGGTACCTACACGATCATCAGCGGCTCGCAGACATTGCCCGAAGTGAAAAAAGCAATGGATGAGGCTTCGCGGCACTACGTCAACCTGGACGAGTTGATGCTCGCAGTGGGAGCCCGGATGGCGCAGATCACGCAGGCTGAATGGGGCATTGTGACGGGAGGCTGCGCTGCGGCCATTACCGCTTC
>DATAQW010000263.1:0-6385 GCA_036264445.1 Pseudacidobacterium sp. | reverse complement strand
TCGAAGCTTTCTGCTGAAGAGCAGAGGATTGAATATTCTGTTCTGAACTATCTGGAAAACGGCGAAGCGGCGCGGGTTTCGCGATTACGGTCGGCTACTGGGGCGAGTCTGGCTTTAGTGCAGGGGATGTTGCGGAAGAAGTGGATTGTGCGGGAGACGGAGGCGGATGCGCGGGATGCGCGGCGGCTGGTTCGGCATGTGGTTTTGGTTGGGAGTGTTGCTATTCCATCGCTGGATGGGGTGCCCGGAAATGTGCCTACAGGAACATCGCTAACTGCAGGTTCCTCCGCTCCGCTTTGCTACGGTCAGAATGACAACTCTGTTGACAATCTGGATTCATTGCAGGGGAAACGGCTGCCGAAGCTGAATGAGAACCAGCAGGCTATTCTGGCTGAGCTGGTTGGCGCCGGGGGTGAGTTGCCTCTACCTGAGTTGCGCAGGCTGGATGTGCCGCAATCGACGCTGACTACTTTGGTCAAGCGTGGGCTGGTCGCGATAGAGGAACGGCCTGCGGATTTTCATCTTACGCGGCTGGGTGTGAAGCGTCCCGAGTACGAGCTGAACTCGCAACAGAAAACGGCGTTCGATGCGATTACAACTGCTGTTGCTTCTGGTGAGTTCCTGCCACATCTGCTGCATGGCGTAACGGGGTCGGGCAAGACCGCGGTGTATCTGGCGGCAATGCGTTATGCGCTGGATGCAGGCAAGGGGGCGATTCTGCTGGTTCCTGAGATTGGGTTGACTCCGGCGATGGCGGCGCAACTGCATCATGTCTTTGGGGCTGAAGTAGCGCTGCTGCATTCGGCGCTGACTCCGCAGGAAAGGGCGGAACAGTGGCATCGTATCCGTAACGGGGAGGCGCGAATTGTTGTGGGCACGCGGTCGGCAGTATTTGCTCCGGTGAAGAATCTGGGGCTGATCGTCGTTGATGAGGAGCATGATTCGAGCTACAAACAGGAAGAGACTCCGCGTTACCATGCGCGCGATGTTGCCGTGATGCGGGCGAAGCTGTCTTCAGCAACTGTGGTGCTGGGGTCGGCTACGCCATCGCTGGAGTCGTGGCATAACACCGAGCGCGGGCGGTACATAAAGATCGAGATGCATGAGCGCGTCAATCAGCGTCCGTTGCCAGTGGTGGAGCTTGTTGATATGCGGCGCGAGTTTCAGGAGACAGGGCAGGAGCATCTGTTTTCGCGAGCGCTGATCGAAGAGACAAAAGCCACGCTGGAGCGCGGCGAGCAGGTGATTATTCTGCTCAACCGGCGCGGCTATTCGTATGTGGTAATGTGCCGGGCTTGCGGCGAAAAGCTGGAATGCGAGAACTGCGCTATTGCGCTTACATATCACAAGGCTGTTCCCAGCGATGATGCGAAGGCCCATGTGGGGCAGCGGCTGGAATGTCACTATTGCGGTTACAAAAGGGCGGTGCCAACGCTATGCCCGAAATGCGAAAGCGAGCATTTGTATTTTCTTGGTGCGGGGTCGCAGCAGGGCGAGGAACGATTGCATGAAATATTTCCCGGCGCGCGCATCGGGCGCATGGATCGCGATACGGTGCGCGGGCGACATGATCTGGAGCGATTGCTGGTGCGGCTGCATTCAGGCGAGATCAACTTGCTGGTGGGGACGCAGATGATTGCCAAGGGGCATGACATTCATGGTGTGACCTTAGTTGGCGTTGTGGGTTGCGATCACGCTTTGGGAATGCCGGATTTTCGCGCCGCGGAGCGCGTTTTTCAGCTAATGACCCAGGTTTCCGGGCGCGCTGGACGCGGCGAACTTCCCGGTAAGGTTATTGTGCAGACGTACCATCCGGATCACTACGCGATTGAGTGCGCCATGAAGCATGACTTCCATGCGTTTGTTGCACGGGAGATGAATTATCGCAGGTGGATGCACTATCCGCCGTTCAATGCGCTTGCCAATGTGCTGATTCAGAGCCCACATTTGGAAGAAGCAGCAGGATGGGCGGCTACACTTGGACGCTGGTTACAGCAGACCCAACTAACAGGCGTGCGCGTGCTGGGGCCAGCGACAGCTCCGATCTCGAAGATCAAGCGCATTTACCGGTTTCACTTAATCATGAAGTCGGAGAAGCGGCAATTGCTCGTGAAGGCACTGCGGTCAATGCTGGCCCATGCTGAAGGGCAGAGAATTCCGAGAAGAAATCTTGTGGTGGATATGGATGCTGTGAGCCTGATGTAGTTCTTCAGTTATGAGTCTCCAGTTGTTCGTGGCTAAAACGGGGGACTCATAACTGAAGACTGTCAATCGATCAGGTGGAGTTCTTTGCCTGGTTTGAAACGGACGGCCTTGCCCGGAGTAATGTTTACCTCAGCCCCGGTGCGCGGGTTGCGGCCGATTCCTGTCTTGCGTGGGCGCACATTAAAGACACCGAAACCGCGGAGTTCGATGCGGTCGCCTGCGGCGAGAGCTTTCTTGAGGCTTTCAAAGACTTTATCTACGGCTGCCTCGGCCTTGTTGCGAGGCAAGCCGGTGCGCTCGATGACGTGGTGAATAATGTCCTGTTTTATCAATGTCTTCACCCTTAGCTTTCAAGTTTTCCCTGCACTCTCGGAACTACCTTTGGATAGTAGAAAGCTTTCCCATCATTGTCAATGTGCCCGATGTCCCTTAAGATGCAGATTTCGGGGTAATTATTTTCATTTTTTGGTTTTTGTACACATTAAGAAACGGTAAGGAGTTGCATGTCGATAAAGAGTGACCGCTGGATCCGCGAAATGGCCACGAAGCACCAGATGATCCATCCTTTCAGCGAAAAACAGGTAAAAGAAGGGGTAGTTTCCTTTGGATTGTCTTCGTATGGTTACGATTTGCGGGTTTCAGACGAATTTAAAATATTTACGAACGTAAATAGCGCTATTATAGATCCCAAGAACTTTGACGAGCGGTCCTTTGTGACCGTGCAAGCCGATTCGGTAATTGTTCCTCCGAATTCGTTTGCGTTGGCGCGCTCAGTCGAATATTTTAAGATCCCCCGGGATGTATTGACGATCTGCGTAGGGAAATCAACCTATGCGCGTTGCGGAATCATTGTAAATGTGACCCCGTTTGAGCCGGAGTGGGAGGGGTTCGTTACATTGGAGATATCAAATACGACGCCGTTGCCTGCTCGTGTGTACGCTAATGAAGGACTTTGCCAGATTCTCTTTTTCCAGTCAGACGAGGTTTGTGAGATAAGTTACGCTGATCGTCGCGGAAAGTACCAGAAGCAACAGGGCATCGTATTACCGAAGCTTTGATGGAAGATCAGCGCCAATACGGAATGAAGTTAAGTGTCGGGTTATTTGCTGTGGAGCCAATACGCCGCGCAGGTTTGCGGAGTGTGCTCGAAGACATGGCCAATATTGAACTCGTCGATCGGGACATGGAGGGTTTGCTGCGTGCGGAGTCGCTCGACATTGCAGTGATCAGCCTTGTCGAACAGGAAGAAGTCCTGGAAGCGGTTACTCAGCTATGGAAAGAGCGGCCCGCAATACGAGTTATCGTAATGAGTCCGGATTACGATGATGAAAGCATTATTGCGGCGGTCTCTGCGGGAGCCAAAGGCTATCTGGCGGACCGGGCCACTCCTGAAGAAGTAATGCAGGCAGTGGAACTGGTGGGAAGCGGATCGATCTGGGCGCCACGGCATACGTTGTCGATGCTGGTGGATCGCATTCTGGCCAGTGGGCCTCTTTCTGCCCGTTCTGCTCCGCAGTTTACAAATCGTGAACTGGAAGTGCTTCAATTGCTGGTGTCTGCCCGGTCCAATAGAGAAATTGCGCAAGCGCTCGGCATCGAGGTGCGCACCGTCAAATCTTATATTGGGCGCATGATGAAGAAAGTTGGCGTAGGCAATCGGATTGCTCTCTCGATTCACGCCGCCACGCATTCGCTTGGCACGCCTGGGCAGGACTCCTAAAGCCATTTAATCGATTGGATGAGCCCTCTTACGGAGGTCTATGATACCTCCGTTATCTTGTGCTGAAAACTTCTTTAGCTTACAAACGTAATCAGCAACAACGCAGATCTGGGGAACGGGGCTGTCCAGCTACAGCCCCCCTTTTTTACTATCCTTCTTATATTTCTTCATTCTTCTGTAGCTTCTCCCTTCAACCCATAAAAGCTGTCTCGCATCCGAGTATCAGGAAGGAGACGGCAGATTTCCCGCAAAAAGCAAAAAATGAGATTGTTAGATGTGGCTGTTACTACAGAAGCCAGAATCAAGGGAGATAGAACCTTTATGAAGAAATTCATCACTTTGTTATGTATTGCAGGTATTTCCATCCCAGCGCTCGCTGCGAGCGACAGAGCGGCGCTCAATGAACGCCTTGAGAATGCCAGAACGGTTATCGCCGAAATTATGCAGACGCCGGATAAAGGGATTCCAGATGGAATCGTGAAGCAGGCAACCTGCATTGCTGTTGTGCCCAGCTTCAAGAAGGGCGCATTTATTCTTGGCGCTCAGTATGGACAAGGAGTAGTGACATGCCGCACAGGACGCGGATGGAGCGGCCCGGTATTTATCCGCATGGCGGGCGGCTCATTGGGGTTTCAAATCGGCGGCCAGGGTACCGATCTGGTGCTGGTAGCAGTGAACGATAGAGGGATGCAGGCTCTCCTGAAGGACAAGTTCAAGATCGGCGGTGATGCTGCAGCCTCGGCTGGCCCGGTGGGCCGCAATGCGCAGGCTTCCACAGACTTGAAACTTAACGCAGAGCTGCTGACGTATTCGCGCAGCAAGGGATTGTTTGCTGGTATTGACCTGGATGGGACCACAGTCAGCCAGAACACGGACGATACCACGATCCTCTATGGATCGCCCCACACTTTCGAAGAGATTCTAAGGGGTAACGTCCTGCCGCCGGAGGACGCAAAGCCTTTCCTGCGGACCATTGCAAAGTACTTTCATTCCACGCAGGATCAGTAGTTAAAAACCCAAGTCTCCAAAACGGAGACTTGGGGTACCCGCCTTAGCCCCGAAACTGCCCCATTCAAGCCAAAAGAGGTTTGAATGGGGCGCCCGTTGAGCTAAAATCCCCGATATTTTTCCCACGATCACTTACTTTGAAGCAGCCTCCAGTGTAGATGCGGCGCGGTTGATAGCCTCAGTCAGGACTGCGAGCTGTGTTGATGCGCGATTGCTGTCCTTCGCGTCTATGGCTTCATTTACGCCTGGGATGACAACAGCAGCGTAGCCTGTGTATTCACCCGGGGCGTAGACAGTGTGCTTGAACCATGGACGGTTCGGCAGACCAGCAGAGGAAAGCAGGTCGCCTTCCACCTGCCGCAGTTGCGTGTTGAGCTTCACTGGGCTGGATGTGATGCTCTGTTGCCTTTTGTAGACGGCTTCGGCATCTGAGGTAAATCGCTGTGCCGCTGCGAGAGCGGGAGCGAAATCAAGTCCTGAAACTTTGGTGTCGTCAGCTTTTTTCTTGGCCGTATTCAGATAATCCGTGATTTCTTTGCCATAGGTCACATAGTCGTAAGGCAGAACATCTGCGTCAGCCATGTGTAGCGCTTCAAGGCCGAAGATGCGCGCTTGCTGCTGCTCGAAGACAAAATCGGGATCCGCATTTTTGATGAACCAGCTGTAGTTGTCGAAGACGGAGTGATAAACGCCGTAAGGACCGCCTGAGCCGATGTCAGTGGAAGGTACGCCGAGGTGCTGAATGAATGGCGTGTAATCGGAGCCGCTGCCCAGGTCGCCGATTTCTACATCTGAGTTCTGATGCGAAGCGCCGGGAGCCTGGTGTTCGTTGGATGATGAGCGGCGGCGCGATTCACCTTCTGCCTGACTCCTTCTCCACTGGTCATAGACGGTTCCACCTCTTGGGCTGGGGACTTCTTTTGTCACTTCGCGGACGAACTGCTTGAGTGAAGGAACAGCCGAGGCGTCAAAGTTGGGGCCAGCGACACCAACATCAGTGTTGAAATAGGCCACGGCATGACTCAGGGACGTGGCATTGTCTTCCGCCCATTCAGTGGAACCGATCAAGCCTTCTTCTTCAGCGTCCCAGCTGCCGAAAACGATGGTGCGCTTCGGTCTCCATCCTGACTTGAGAAGAGCGCCGATGCCGTGCACAGTTTCGAGCATGGCGGCGGTGCCGCTGTTGGGATCGACAGCGCCGTAGACCCAGGCATCGCGGTGGTTTCCAGCGACGACCCATTCATTGGGCCATTCTGTGCCTTTGATCTTTCCGATCACATCCCAGATGGTGCGGTAAGCGTAGTCTTGTTTGAGCACCATGTGAACTTTCGCTCCGCCTGGACCAACGTGGTAGGCGAATGGCAATGATCCCTGCCAGTCGCGCGGCACGTTTGGACCGCCCAGCGCTTCAAGGATCGGAGCGGCGTCGTGGTAAGAGAGTGGATTTGACGG
>DATAQW010000239.1:0-4429 GCA_036264445.1 Pseudacidobacterium sp. | reverse complement strand
ATATCTTGGCTGCCATATGGTAACGATTCCATTGCTGAGGAGATTTCCCCCATGCTCCGTAGTTACCTCGCCTCGATAATTCTTGCTATCACCGTAGGGGTTATGCCGATATGCGCGCAGCAGGCTACCCCAAATTACCTTGAGCAGACCACAGACGGCATCAACACACTCCAGTCCTGGTATACCGAAAGCTCCGGGCTCTACCAGACGACGGGCTGGTGGAACTCGGCCAATGCGATTACTGTGCTTGCGAATTATTCAAAAGTGAGCCACAGCGATAAATATGTTCCGGTGTTCGCTAACACGCTCACTCAGGCACAGAACACCTCCGCGGGCTTCATCAACAACTATTATGACGATGAAGGCTGGTGGGCACTTGCGTGGATTGATGCCTATGACTTGACCAAAGGAACGCAGTATCTTTCGATGGCAGAGTCCATCTTTTCTGACATGGCGGGTGGATGGGACTCAACCTGCAATGGCGGCATTTGGTGGAGTAAAGACAAAACGTACAAGAATGCCATTGCTAATGAGCTGTTCTTATCTGTAGCCGCGCATCTGGCGCGACGCGTGGCTCCCAACCAGCGCATACAGTATCTGATCTGGGCGCAGAAGGAGTGGTCCTGGTTTAAGAACTCCGGCATGATCAATTCAGAAAATCTCATCAATGATGGCCTGAATCTTTCCACTTGCCAGAATAATCAGCAGAACACGTGGACATACAATCAGGGCGTGATTCTTGGCGGCCTGACGGAACTGAACAAGATTGCCCCTAATCCTTCGCTTCCTGCCACAGCACAGGCGATTGCGAGTGCAACCCTCACGCATTTGACCGATGCCAATGGAGTCCTGCATGACACCTGCGAGCCCAATTGCGGTGCGGACGGCGTGCAGTTTAAGGGAATCTTCGTGCGCAATCTCATGGCGCTGAACGATGCATTTCCAAATTTGCAATATAAGAAATTCACCGATACGAACGCGGAAAGCATCTGGAACAATTCGCAGGGTCCTAATTTTGAATTCGGTCAAGTATGGTCAGGACCATTCGATGCTGGAAATGCCGGCAGCCAGAGTTCAGCGCTCGATGCTTTTGTTGCTGCAGCAGAGATGCAAGAACACTAGTTTGAACAGATTCGGGAACGCATTCAAGCTCTGCTCATCTAAACTAATACTTGGAAGACCTTGAAACCATATCTCCAGAAGTTCCTGTAGAGCTGCACCCACGGCACCACAGTCTGCTGCCTTTTCTCGGACTGGCGTGTGGCGTGGGTGTTTCCAACATTTACTACAACCAGCCGTTGTTGTTGGACATGGCCCGCAGCCTGCACGTAGACCACAGCAAACTAGGCACGGTAGCTGTGGCCACGCAGGTTGGCTACTCCATCGGCATTCTTGCGTTTGTTCCTTTGGGCGACGTCGTCGAGCGGCGCGGACTCATGGTCCGTCTCTTTGCCGGAGTCGCGCTTTCCGCGTTGGTTGCCGCCTTTGCGCCCACGCTCGGCATTCTAATTGCGGCAAGCATCGCCATAGGACTCACAGCGGCTGTGACTCACGTCGTTGTCCCAATTGCCCCTGAGCTGGCCGACGATGAAGAACGCGGACGCGCCGTCGGCACGGTAATGACCGGATTGTTGCTCGGCATCCTGCTGGCACGCACGGTTTCCGGTTGGATCGCATCTTTTTTCGGCTGGCGGTCGGTCTTCATTTTTGCGGCCATCAGCAATGCTATCTTTGTGCCGCTCATGCTTCGCAAACTGCCCAAGCTGCCTCCACATAAACCTTTGCCATATCGTGATGCGTTGCGTTCATTGTGGACGTTGGTTCGCACGCAACCGCTTCTGCGCGAATCTGCTGTGCTTGGCGGGTTGGTATTCGCGGCCTTTGGCGCATTCTGGACGACCCTGGTGTTTCTTCTCGGATCAGACCATTATCATCTCGGAGCAGGTACAGCCGGCAGCTTCGGCATTCTGGGCGCCAGTGGCGCACTGATTGCCCCCATTGCGGGTCGCATATCAGACCGTCGCGGTTCGCGCGCTGTCGTGACACTTGCACTTAGTTTGCTCACGTTCGGCTATGGAATCCTCTGGCTTCTCGGTTATCACATCGCAGGACTCGTGCTTGGGGTCATCGCCCTCGACCTTGGCACACAGGCCAACCAGATTGCGAACCAGACACGTATCTTCGGATTGGAGCCTGGTGCGCACGGCCGTATCAACACCATCTACATGACCGTGTATTTTCTTGGGGGATCGCTTGGTTCGCTCTTCTCCACAATGGCCTGGGCACGCTGGGGATGGAACGGCGTCTGCGCGCTGGGGATGGCATTCTTAGGGCTGGCTGCCTTGCGCCATGCAACCGGGAACACCGCGTCCGGCGATACGCTTGCGTAGCGCGCATATCGCCTGGATCGACAGTCCCTAGAACTTGAAATATAAACCTGCGGCTGGTTCACTGGTCAGCCGCCAGGTGCTGGTCTTGTATTGTGCTTGTCCGTAGTCTGGAGTCGGATGATAAAGACCGCGGTACTGCACTCGCGCTCCGAAGTGCGATGTAAGCAGTGGGAAATTAGCGCCTAATCCAAAGGTAAAGGCTGGTCTTCCCTGGGAGCTGGCGTTTTGTCCGCCATTGAGTGAGGGAGCATACAGCAATGCGCTGAATCCTGCGAGTCCAAATGGCTGAATGCCCAGGACATTTGGTCCGCTCATGAGATACGAACCTCCAAATTCATGCACATTGTGTTGCACGGGGAAAACAACTGAGGAGTAGCGGTCGGTAAAGCGCGTATAGCCGTACAAGGCCTCGTAGCCAAGCCACGTATGATAAACGTGGCGAAATGCCGCTTGTCCGCCCACGGATCTTGTGGGGTCGACTGAGATTCCGTTTCCACTGGTTGAATTTGTGAACTGGCCAAAGGCGCTGACTGAAACATCGCTATTGTGCAGAATGCCCGTCTGAGCAAAGGCCGGTTTTATTGAGAAAAGCGCAACGAGCAGCGTCGCAAGAAAGAATGAAGGTTTCCACCAACTCCGAAAATTAGCCAACATCTGGTCTCCCTTTGTCATAGTAGACGATAGCCGTGGCCAGAAGGGAGTTACTGCTGCGGTGCTGATTTCCGCTTTGTGGTCTGCGCTGGTAAAGTCGAAATATGATCAAAGCCATTATCCACGTGCGGCAAACCAGCACTCCGGCCGTGTATGACAAGCTGGCGAGCTTCTTTTCCGCGCTGGGATTTGAGCACGGCAAGGGATGGGAAGACGACCGGAGCCGCGGCTGCTCGTTTCTTGCGCCGCAGGGCAATCTTGAATTTGTTGACGGTATGCCCAGCGTTCCAGGCGACGTGCTGGTTGAAGTTACGAGTCTTGATTCCGTGCGCGAAGTGGCGCAGAAATGGCTGACGCAGAACTGGGGCGAGGGCGAAGCTGCGCGTCGTCTCAGTGAAGTTTCGGAAACTTATTGGAAATCGCGTGTCTTCACCATCGAGCCAGTGCCGAGCCTTTCTTTTGCTTTCTGGGAATGGATTGATCCGCTGCAGGGCAAGCCTGTGGCGCTCGAGGGGGATCTTTCTGCTGAGGGCATGCGCTTTTCTATTATCGTTGCACGCTGGAATGCTGTAATTACAGACCGCCTGTTGCAAGGATCGCTCGATGCTCTCTACCGCAGCGGCGCAAAGAAGCGGGATGTCGAGATTATCCGTGTTCCTGGAGCGTGGGAGATTCCTTCGGCAGCGCGCAAGGCTGCTGAATCCAGGAAATTCGACGCCATCATCACTCTTGGCGTTCTGCTGCGCGGCGAGACAGCACACTACGAGGCCATTTACAACGAAGTCGCCCGTGGCATTGGACAATCGCAGCAGGATACGGGAATCCCGCACACTTTCGGCGTGCTCACCTGCGAAACTCTGGAGCAGGCGCTTGATCGCGCCGGACTAAAAGCCGGGAACAAGGGCTTCGAAGCTGCTGCTGCCGCGATTGAGATGGTCTCCCTGCACCGCAAGATGGAAGTGGGAGCCCTGGCCAAATGAGCGCTCCCGGAAAACGCCGCAAATCACGCGAACTTGCTATGCAGATGCTCTTCCAACTCGACATGGGCAAGCAGACCCCCGATCAGGTGCGCAGCACCTTCTGGAAGGCACGCGATGAAGCCGACACCGACGTAGATGTTCGCGGCTTTGCTGAAGACATCTTCCGCGTTGCGGTTTCGCGCGAAGACGAAGTGACCGGCCTGATCGAGAAGCACTCGGCCAACTGGCGGCTCGAGCGCATGGCCAGCGTCGACCGCAATGTGCTCCGCATGGCGATCGCAGAAATGCTCGGATTTCCAGGAACGCCGGCGCCTATCGTGATTAACGAAGCGCTGGAGATTGCGCGGCGTTATTCTGCTCCAGAGTCGATCAATTTTCTTAATGGAGTGCTGGATTCGGT
Source organism: Pseudacidobacterium sp. (assembly GCA_036264445.1). Classification (GTDB taxonomy): domain Bacteria; phylum Acidobacteriota; class Terriglobia; order Terriglobales; family Acidobacteriaceae; genus Pseudacidobacterium. Next base: position 8 of record DATAQW010000239.1, on the reverse strand, counting down.
AGCCAAAA
>DATAQW010000134.1:0-3768 GCA_036264445.1 Pseudacidobacterium sp. | reverse complement strand
AGGTGTTCAAGGGCTTTGCGCGCTTCCTGACGGATGGTGTTGCGGTCTTCCTGAAATTCAACCTCGTCAGTTTCAGCCAGGGTGTCGGCGACGACGTGCGCCAGCTTGTTCAACTTGTCACGCGAAATTCTCACAGCACCGCCTTGTATTTCCGCGCCAGTTCCTGCTTCACCTTCTTGAACATTTCAGGGTAGCTTGCGCCCGTGCGCCGCATCTCTTCCTGGAAAGCCTCCAGAATGACGCGGACCTCCTCATTAATGCGGTCTTCGAGCTGCAATTCCTCCAGAAGACCGTTATAAATGCGCTCCTCGACGAGTTTTTCCTTGTCGGTGCGGATCATCTTCGCATCGATCAGGTGCTTGACCGTGTGGCGCGCCAGATATCCAACATATTATTTTGAGAAAATCATTGATCCTAATGGGAATATAGCACGACTCACCGGCGAGGCAGACGCGCGCTTTGCGCGCCATTTGTGCCTGTTCCAGGATTTATGCCTTCCCTTCCGCCCCGTTGGTCGCTGACTATTTACTCAGGTCAAAATGGTTGAATGAGGGCGGGGAGTCCTATCTTCGCAAAGTTAACCTTGGGTTACCAAAAATACTTAGATCTTTGCGAGTACCATCCGGTGTGGACAACTAGCCGTATTGATGCATCCATCATCCAGCATCAACCGCTCCACAGGCCGGCCGCTGACAATGTGTTCGGACACAATCTCGTCCACGTCCTCAGGCTTTACAAATCCGTACCAGACAGCTTCGGGATAGACCGCTACGGTCGGGCCGTGTTCGCACTGGTCGAGACATCCCGCCTTGTTGGCGCGGACTGTTGCTTTTAGTCCCGCATCCTTCACCTTGTCCTTGAAGAGTGTGTGCAGATCATTACTGCCGCTGTGTGCGCAGGAAGGCCTCGCGCTGCCCGGCTCGCGGGAATTTGTACAAACAAATATGTGCCTCTTGAATTTCGCCAAAATCCTTATCTCCTCTTTCTATCGTACAATTCGTAAGCCCACAGAAATTCGCCCAGTTTTCCACCTCGCCATTTCTGAGAAAATAGGCACTTGATGATGCAACCCGACAATCTGATCTCGCTCAAAGACGATATGATCGCCTTCATTGAAGGCCATGGAATGCGCCGACTACCCGGCTACATTGGCGAAGACGTACCCACCGTTACCTGGGAAGACGCCGCTAATCCCGACAGCTGGAAAGATTTCGTCGAAACCGCCAAAGCCGCCGGCGCGCCTTTCGTCACCATGAGCGATTTCCTGCTCGAAAAAGAAGATCTTGAGCTGCTGCTCGAAGAGCTGCAGGACCTCGACTTCCCCAACGAAGAAAGCACCGACTCAGAAGAAGCGCAGTCGCTCGTCAATTACGTTGGCAAGACAGGCTACATTCAACTTGGATTCGTACATCAGGGCGTAGCCTTCATCCACGAATCGACTACCTCGTGGTACGACCGCTACCAGCGTCTGCTTGAGTCCGTCGACGACTTTGGCGACATCGTCTTTGAGCAAAACGAGGATGAAGACGAGTAGCTGTGGGCATCATCGCGACAGCCGAACACTCACGAAAAATCACCCCGCGCAAGCGATGGCTTTACCCGGAAACAGACACCGCCGCGGCAGCCGATCTTGCGCGCTTAGCTGCCCTGCCGCTTATCGTCGCTGAATTACTGCTGGCCCGAGGCCTGCGCACCGAGGAAGAAGTCAGCCGCTACCTGCATCCGCAACTCAGCGATCTGCACAATCCCTATGCGATGCGCGGCATGGCGGCAGCCGTTCCGCGCATTCAGCAGGCGATTGAACACCGCGAGCCCATTCTCATCTATGGCGACTATGACGTGGACGGCACCACCGCCACTGTCCTGCTTAAAACAGCGATTGAAATGCTTGGCGGCGAAGTTCGCTTTCACATTCCGCATCGTCTGCGCGAAGGCTACGGCATGCGTGATGACCGCCTCGAAGTTGCTGCGGCCGAAGGCGTGCGCCTCGTCATCAGCGTCGATACAGGCATCCGCGCCTTTGCGGCAGCAGAAGCAGCGCTAGCATTGGGCCTTGATCTCATCGTCACCGATCATCACCTGCCGGAAAGCGATCCTGTATCCGGCAGCAGCGTCCCCAAAGCGCTCGCGGTCCTCAATCCCAACCAGCCTGACTGCGCTTATCCCTGCAAGCATCTCTGCGGTGCGGGCGTAGCCTTCAAGCTGGCGCAGGCACTGCTTGAGGCACACGATGCCGAACGCGCCCGAACGAAAATCCTGCCATCGTTTCTGAAGATTCTCGCGATCGCAACAGTGGCTGATGCCGTTCCGCTGCTCGGAGAAAACCGGGTCTTCGTTGCACTGGGACTCGACGGCCTGCGCCGCCCTGTCAATGCTGGGCTCCGCCATTTGATGCAGGCAGCCAATCTCGACCCGTCGCAAAAACGCCTCACCTCCATCGATATCGCATTTCGCATCGCACCGCGCGTCAACGCCGCCGGGCGCATGGATATCGCCTCCGATGTAGTCGAGCTCTTCACCACACGCCAGCCGCAGCTAGCACAGGAACTGGCCGAAAAATTGGAACGCCTCAACACGGAACGCCGCGCCACCGAGGCCGGGATCCTTGCACAGATCGAAGAACGCCTCAAAGACCCTGCGTTCCAGCAAGCACGATGCATTGTCATGGATGGCGAAGGATGGCACCGCGGCATCATCGGCATTCTGGCCTCGCGCATCGTCGACCAGACAGGCAAACCCGCGGTGGTCATCACTCACGAAGAAGAAATTACCAAGCAAGACGAACTAGTTTTGGACCATGGCGAGAATCGAACAGCCCACGGCTCAGGCCGCTCCATCCCTGGCTTTCATCTGCTTAACGCCATTGAGAGCTGCCATGATCTTTTCACCCGTTTCGGCGGACACGCCCATGCTGTCGGCTTCTCGCTGCCTTCCAGTCGAATCCCCGAACTCCGACAACGCCTCGAAACGTACACCCTCGCAAACCTCGCAGAAGACGCGCTGGGAACACCGCTGACCATACAGGCTGTCCTTCCGCTTGACCGCATCACACCCGCGCTATTTACCTGGCTGCGCCGCATGGAGCCTTGGGGTATGGGCAACGAAGAACCACTTTTCGCAGCGCAGAATGTGCGCATTGCCGCATCACCGCGCTTCATTAAGGAAAAACACGTCCGTCTGCAACTTGCTCAGGGACCGCGCGCAATCAGCCTCCCGGCCATCGGATGGCACTGGGCTGAACGCGTGCAATCCATGGGACTGGCAGAAGGCAGCGTCATCCATCTCGCCTACAAGCTGCGCGAAAATGAGCATCCCGAGTTCGGTGGGCTTGAAATGGAAATCGTAGATATTGAAGTAGCGCACTAAAGGAACTAGCACAACTCTGGGAGACGTATTCTTTCGCGTATTTTGCGAAGGGTTGGGGTCTACGATCCTTGCCGTGATTCTCTATGCTAAATAACAACAATTTAAAGAAGTTATCTCTTACTAAAAATACTTATTGACAAATCACTAACTACACCCTACTTTCATTTTAGCTTCCCATATTGAAAGCCCACCAAAATGATTTCAGCCTTTATGAAGGCTGCGGGCGTCTGTGCCTTTGCTGTCCTTGTGTCTCTCGTGTGTGCATGCGGCTCCTCCGCCGGGGAGCGCGCAGCATCAACATCCGCCGCAGGAAATCTATCTAACTCGTCGGACCCGCTAACCAGCTACACGCTTACTGGAAACACGCATCCGGTTCACGATCCCAGCATCATCCGCCAGGGC
>DATAQW010000081.1:0-6006 GCA_036264445.1 Pseudacidobacterium sp. | reverse complement strand
CTGATCGCTGGCAATATAATCGACGCCTGCCTCAAGCGCAGCGCGCCATCGGATTTCAGCAGCATTGAGTGAGCCAAAATTGTAGCTGCCAAACCATCCATGACAGCTTAGATCCTGTTTGTTGTCGACGCCATCAAGCGTGTAGAAGCGAATCCAGAGGCCGTTCTGGTGAGCGTGTTCAACCAATGAGCGCAAGCGCAGATTGTCAGCCTTGGTCCATTCGCCGGCTTTATTCTGACCGCCTTGCTCGACGACACTCCATGGATTGTTCCACCAGCGGCGGTAGTTTGTGGCTTTTCCAGGCTCCAGAACTTCAGGCGCAGCCATCGGTTCTTTGTCGTTGGTGTGCGCAGCGCCGAAGACAAGCAACTGTCCACCAACGGGAGTTTCTCCATAGAAGACTTTCTCCTGCGCATCGGATTCTCCCGTCAGGACAAGAATGGGCCGCACATGGAGCGGCTCGACTTTTGATTCGTCATCAGTACGTGGAGCCGTCGTCAACCAGTCGCGGTATTCATTCAGCAGTGCTAGCACAGCGCGCAGGTGTTCCGGTTCTTCCGTTTTGAAATCAAGATTGAGCGTGATCATGGGCCAGTCGCCGTGATTGCCCTCGCGTAAAGCTTTTTCGACGATGGGTCGCACACGCTCGAAAAAATATTGCTTCATGGTTGGCTCATTGCCATAACCAGGAAGGCCATGCGTGACGATCGACCATGACTTGCCGGTTTTTTGATCGCTATACCAAGCGAGGTCCTGCTCAATAGCCAGCGGCGCGCCTGCCGATAGTGCACGATCAATGCGATCGGACCACCATTCGAAATACGGATAGCAGTTGTGCGCATCCATTATGGTCCGCGCTCCGGGATGTGCCGCAGTGTCCTCTGCAAGGAGCATTGGGCTGAAAACGAAGAGTAACGCCGCGATAAGCGCTGCGAACTGCAGGCCCTTCGACTTTGCTACTCTATGCTTCGCTTCGCTCAGGATGACAATTCTTTTGGATTGGATCATTTATCTTTCCGTGTAATTGAGATAAATAGGATTGCCGAGGAGAATCAATTTGCCTTCGGGAGTGACGACGTCTGGACGCAGCCAATGCTTTTTGCCGTCAGATGGCAATATAAGCGCGATGGTCTGGTCTGCCTGCGTGATGTTGGAGTGGAGTGAAGGAACGCGCTGGCCATCAAGCACGAACCGGAGTTGATTGTTTCCACAGTCGATGACGTGTGCAGAAATTTTGATGCTTGAATTTGCCGGAGCGGTAAGCACGTCTCCCATCATTGCTTTGTTGTTGTCATCTTCGGCAGACACATCAAGAATGCGGTCGCGCGTAGCGCTTAGGTCGATGAAGACATGACCTAAGCGGATGGCATGGAGCAGCGAGTTGACTGACAGATCATCCGCATAGATCACGGTTGTCGGGCTGCCGATTGCGTTTTTCTCAGTAAGGGGAAGCTGAGCGTTGTGATTGTCGCTGCCTCCAATTGCAGTGACGCGATAACCCTGGTTGAGATATCTCTCCCAGAAACTGATGCCGGAATACTGCCCGTCTTCAGCGCCGCCGTTTACTGCTTCTATGACGTGCATGAGTCGCGGATCAATTTCCTCTTTCGGTGTCCAGCCGCATCCCATGCAGGCTTCACCTGTAGGGGCATTGGGATGGTTGATTGATAAGATAGCGTGCATCTGCTCGGCCTGATCAAAGAGTGAGCTTATAGAAGTAGTAGTTCCAACGCGAAAATCAATGAATTGTGTCGGGCTGAAGAGATTGGCGTGCCCCCAAAATGTGGTGATTTCACGTCCTGGGATGAAGAGCAACTTGTCGAAATAGGGCTGCAACTCGCGCAGCGCGGCATAATGTGAGTCTGTATTGTGGTCGGTGACAGCGATGAAGTCTAGTCCCCGCGCTGCGGCGGTTTCCGCGGTCAAAAAAACAGGGCAGGGGACTTTGCGTCCGCTCTGACTCAGGCAACTGCCATCGCTATGAGCTGTATGCATATGTAAATCACCGCGATACCAGGCCGGCCCGCTGCGCAAGGGTTTGTCCGTGAACGAAGAGACAGTATCGCTGCGCGTGAAGTAGATGTCAGCTTCGTAATGCGAGGTAACGGATGAGCGGATATTCGGCACGCCGATGATGAGCTTCCATTTGCCGGGAATGATCGGGCCTGGAAGATAGGATGCCGTTGCGTCAGTTGTGCTGATGGTGAAGCTGTCTTTATTGCCACCGCTCCATCCGCGAAAACGCTCCGGATCGAAGAGTCCGAGATCGAGCGTAGTGCGTTTGTCACGCTCCGTGTAATGAAATGTAACTGTAATGGATACGATTCCTTGAGGGACATCGAACGGAGCTTCAACATAGGTGTTGTTTTGGTTGCCGGAGATTTTTCCCTGGACGGTGATGTCGGGTTTAGCAGGAGTTTGCGCGTGGGAAATCGCAGAAAGAACAATCAGAAAAAAGAAGCTGGTCCCGAAATGGTTTTTCATGGTCGATGAGAGAGCTCTATCGCTGTATGGAAAAATTTTAAGGCATGGCGAAAAGGCCCGCACTTTCGCCATGCCCTGTTTTGTGTCAGAAGGAGAAGCGCAATGCAAACTGCATGACGCGCGGATCGCCTGAAAGCGAAGTGATGCTTCCGGCAGAACTACTCGTGATGTTATTGCCGGGCTGACCGAATTCCGGCGTGTTAGTTACGTTGAAGACTTCCCAACGGGCTTCAATATTGAATCGTTCGATGGGAATCTCTCGCATAAGCGCGGCATCAAAGACACTCGTGCGCGGGCCTACGAGCGTATTGCGCCCGCTGTTGCCGAACTGTCCGGATGGCGGCGCGGCATAAGCGTCCGACTGGTTCGGGGCAAGTTGGCCGCATGCACTGTTTTTCGAGATGTAGAACCAGCAGGCCGGGTCGCCGACTGTATGCGGTTTGCCGGTAAGGAAGGGCGTGGCTGTGGCGTCACCGTAAGGATCAAGAGCACTGCCGAGCGTGCCGCCTGAATTTACGGTGAACGGATGTCCGGAGTAGAAAGTATAGACGCCAGAAGTCTGGAAGTCGCCGAATATCCAGGAAAGCGGCCCATGATTCAGCATGTTCTTACCGCGCCCGAAGGGCAACTCGTAGACATAGCTGACTGAAATGCGATTACGAATATCGAAATCGCTCGATCCATACCATGCAGCCGCATTGCGTCCATTCGGTGCGTCTCCTGAGTTTGTTTCGAGTTCTTCCGGTGCATTGTCAAGGCTATGTGAATAGGTATACGCGGACTGAATGCTCAAGCCGTTCTGGAAACGGCGCTGCAAGCTGGCCTGGAGGCCGGTGTAGTTGCCGTAGCCAATCGGAGTTGTGTATTCAATCCAGCCAAAGTTTGGGTAAGGGACAATCGGAACAGTCTGGCCGCTGCTGTTGGTTGTAGTCTGAACCGTATTGCCGGAGATCAGCGGCTGGTTGTAGTCGTAGATAATATCGAGGTGCGAAGACTTCGTTCCAACGTAGTTGACCTCAGCCGTCCATGCATTTCCAAGAGCGCGCTGAATGCCGAAGCTCCACTGCTGCACGTACGGCGTGCTGTCATTCTCGTCGAGAGCGCGAATGTGAAATGCAGTGAGATTATTCAGATTGATAGTCGAGGGATCGAGATAGTTTGAGGGAAATCCCTGCTGCGCAATCATCACGGGCGTCGTGGACGTCGAAGCCGCAGATTGCGTTTTATTGATGAGGAATGGCGGGTTGAGCGCAAGCTGATCTTCGCTGCCATAGCGCTCAAACACGGTGTAGTAGATGCCGTATCCGCCGCGTACGACTGTTTTCTGATCGGGCGAGTAAGCAAATCCTATGCGCGGGCCAAAGTTTTTATAGTTGGAGTCAACCAGCGAGCGTGATTTCAGTCCTCCTGAGCGAGCAAAGATAAGTCCGCCTGAGGCCGGATCGAAGTTGGCCATTTCATTCTTGCCGTTGAGCGCGGGTGTTGCGAAATCATAGCGTAATCCAAGGTTGAGCGTGAGTTGTGGCGTGACTTTCCAGTCATTTTCAAAGAAACCGGAGGCCATCCACAGCCGCTGGTCTACGTAGTGGACATTGGTGAGCTGGTTGGACTGCACGAGGCCGAGCAATCCATCGGCATAGGGAAAGCCGGTGTTCGACACGCACTGGCTGGATGCATTGCGCTGACAGGTGAAGATGCCTGTGAAGGTCATATCGCCGCGGATGCCCGGCTCATCCTGAAAATAGTTACGCATCGGTGCATAGAGCGAGGCGCCGATTTTGTAAGTCTGCCTTCCCTGTGTGAGCGAGAGGGTGTCATTGTATTGGAATTGCTGCGGCACCTGCTGTTTGGGCAGAAAATCGGGCGAGCCGAGGAAAGTGCCAAGCGAGCCGCTGAATGTGGTGAGCGGAACACCGCCTCCAACCGCAGGATTGATGGGAATGCCGGGAACATAATCTCCCGCATATTGCGTCAGCGCGAAGGGGTCTTGTTCCGCCAGCGAGTAACTGCGCACCCATCCAACGCGGAAATCATTCACAATGCTCGGACTGAAGATGTGTGTCCAGCCAAGGACCAGGCTGTGGTTTTTCAGATACTGACGACCCCACGCTGATGTGCTGCTGCCGTCGGCAAGGCCCCCAATATTGCCCGGGATGAAACGGAAACGGTTCGAATAGTTGTAGCGCGCAAAAATTGTGTCGTTTGAAGAAGGAGCCCAGTCGATACGTCCATCGTAATTGTCGGTGTTGTCCTGAACGCCGGCATCACGGAAGTAGTTGTTTACCTCCGGAAAGAGTCCATTTGCGGTGACATTTGGCTCGGGAAAGAGAGCAATGAGCTTGGCAATCACAGGATCAATGCGCTGCGCAGGGATCTGGTTGTTGGGAAAAGGCTGCCCTGTTTGCGGGTCGTAGATGGTTGGATATTTTATGCCGACTTTTTCGCCTGTTGCAGGGCTGAAGTCGCCGATGCGTTCGTTATCAAGGGGAACAGTGGAAGTACGGTTGACTCCCTGCTTAATGCGCGTGCCTTCGTAATTGAAGAAACCGAAGAGGCGGTTTTTAATGAATGGTCCGCCGAAATTTCCGCCAAACTGGTTCTGGTGATTCTCCGCCTTCTGAAGCCCGTGCTGTTTTGTGAAGAAGTCTGTTGAATCAAAGTATTGATTGCGGACGTATTCGTATGCGAGTCCGTGAATCTGGTTGGTGCCGCTCTTGGTGTTGACCGAGACGGCAGCGCCGGGCGCGCGGCCATATTCGGCAGAGTATGGATTGGTGATGATGTTGAATTCAGCGATAACGTCTACGGATGGATGCGCTGACTCTGTGCTGAGTTCTTGCACGTTTTCTGAGAAGGTGTTGTTGTCGATGCCATCCAAAATAAAGTTGTTCTGCAGCGAATGAATGCCGTTGACGTTGAAATCACCGGTGCGCCCTGCTGAGGTTGAGCCGCTCTGCTGCGTAAAACGGCTGATCTGTACGCCGGGAACTGTGCGGAGCAGATCGTCCCAGTTGCGGAGATAGAGCGGAGTCTTCTCAATGGTGTGTGAGGCAACGACAGTGCCAATCGATGCGTCGTCGGGTGAGAGCCTCGTGTTCTGCGCCTGCACCTCGACTGTCTGTTGCGCAGAGCCAATCTGGAGCGAAAAGTTGAGACTGCCCTTTTCTGCGACACTCAAGGTCACATTTTCTTCGAGGGTGTTAAACCCCGATGCTTCCACGCGGACCGCGTATTGTCCGATGGGCAGATTTTGAAACGAGTAATAGCCGGCATTGTCAGTTGTGATAGAACGTACATATCCTATGGCTGGATTTGTAGCTTTTACAGTTACATTTGGTATGGCTGCGCCGCTTGGATCTGTTACCAGACCAGAAAGGCTGGCTGTATTTACCTGGGCTGAAAGCGTCAAAGCCAGGAAGAAAATCGCAGCAATAAACAGGGTGTAACGATACCATGCCTGGGGACAAAATTTCTTCATGAGAGCCTCAAAGTTTTTAGATTTGTTTCAGCGTGCGAAAACAG
>DATAQW010000060.1:0-1935 GCA_036264445.1 Pseudacidobacterium sp. | reverse complement strand
TTTCGGATTGGGAATTTTGATCGTTCGTCCGTTGAGTTTGCCTCCGGCAACCCAAAGCAACCGGTTGACTTTGTGGTAGGACAGAGTGATGCCTCAAAAGATTGGTATGCGACGCAACCGGCTGCACTGATCTCAGCGGCTGGTTCAAATGCCCCCGAGCTTGGCACTGCTCCGCGAACCGTAACATTTGCTATTGACTCATTGAAGACGGAGTACACACTTCATCTCTCGCTATTAATAGAGAGCGCGAGCGTGCCGGCTTTGCGAGTCAATGTAAATGGAAAACATGGAGTGTTTTATCTGCACCCCAAACTGGATTACAGAAATGGAGATCAAACCGATTCTTTTTATCCCGCCTATTCTCATGCGGACGTAGAATTTGCTCTACCGGCAGACAGTCTGCAGCAGGGCAAAAATGCGATTACCCTGCAGGCGATTGAAGAAGCGGATGAACAAGTGCCTGATGCCGGCCTGACGTATGATGCCATCGAACTCGATCGCGGATCAGCGGGCACAAATAGTAGTTCATCATCTGCCCAGGTTCTGCCAACGGTCTTCTTCCAGCGCCAGGATGGTGAATTGCGCGAGATTGTGGATGCGTTCATCCGTTATGGAGAGCGGGTGAAGCCGGGTGCTTCTGTTGAACTGACGATCGCTGGCAAACGATACAACAAGGCGTTGCGTGGCGACCAGGATTTCGGCGAAGAAAAGCTGGAGTTTCTTGTCTCTGAATTTCCGGCAAAGACCCAGGCCCAGCTTACCTGGGACAGAAACGGTCATCGGGAGAACGACGAACAAGTCATCGAACCAAAGAAGAAATGGACAGTGTTTCTCGTTCCTCACATCCACGTCGATGTTGGATATTCCGACTACCAGGCGAAGGTGGCAGCCATCCAGAGCCGTTCGATCGACGAAGCAATGGATATGACGGCACAGCATCCTGATTTCCGTTTCAGCCTGGACGGAGAGTGGGACCTTGAGCAGTTTCTGAAAACTCGCACCGACGCCCAACAACAACGGGCGATTACTGCCATTCAGAAAGAACAGTTGTTCGTTCCGGCGCAATATGCCAACTTACTCACTGGCTTTCCGACTGCGGAAACGTTGATCCGTTCTCTGTATCCGAGCGCAAACTTTAGCCGCATTCACAAGACACCCTTCAACTATGCCAACATCACTGATGTTCCTTCCTATTCCTGGTCTTACGCTTCGATTCTGGCCGCGGCAGGCATTCACGACTTAGCTGGAGGCAGTAATAACTATCGCGCTCCAGTACTACTGCAAGGTCGCCTGAATGAAGCGTCGCCTATGTGGTGGCAAGGCACAGATGGTAAGAAAGTCCTGTTATGGTATTCGCGCATTTACCAGCAGATGCAGATGCTGTTTGGACTTCCGCCTCTAATCCCGGCGGGACACGACACATTCCCACTCTTTCTTCAGATGTATGAGCATGACAGCTATCATGCCAACGCCACAATCCTCTATGGCACCCAAGTAGAGAACACAGATCTCTTTCCGCAACAGGCGGAATTGGCAGAAAAATGGAACAGCATCTACGCCTATCCTCATCTGCAATACTCTGGGTTCAAAGACGCGCTTGAAAATATTCGGCAGCAGTTCGGCGACGATATCCCAACCATACGTGGAGATGGCGGACCCTATTGGGAGGATGGTATCGCTTCCGATGCTTACTACGCAGGGATAGAGCGCTGGAATGAGGGGCGCGCGCCGACGGCGGAAAAGCTTGCCACTGTATCTTCGCTGGTAAACCCTTTGTTCATCCCCGATAGCGAAGGATTGAAGCGGATGTGGACGAACATGGTGCTGATGGATGAGCACACCTGGGACTCATTCAATAGCACAACCGATCCCGCCAGTATGGAGGCCGTGCAACAGCTTGCGATTAAAGATCAATACGCGGTCAATGCAGCTGCT
>DATAQW010000045.1:0-4864 GCA_036264445.1 Pseudacidobacterium sp. | reverse complement strand
ACCGCAGACTTCCTCAATAACAACATCGATCAGGTTTATTTCCAGGGCGTAACCAAACTCCCACTTCATGCGCGCACCGGTCAGTGGGTTCGTGCCGCGGAAATAAACCTGATCGATGTTGTTATTGAGGAAGTCTGCGGTGTCGTTAAAAGTCAACTCCCAGTCAGGGCTGTTCGGCGAGGCCTTATTTTCCTGCAGGGCGATAAAGCTGACGCCGGCTTTGATCGTGTGCCGTCCATGCAGAAATGTGGCATTGTCAATGAATGAAAAGGTGTTGTCGTTGCGTGTCGTTCCGCTCGATGTATCAAGCTGCGTGAACGGAGCAATATTCACCAGGTAGGGAAGCTGCGTGCTCTGCCCTTCGAGCGAGACGGTACGGTTAAAGCCGTACCTGAAGTCATTCAAGATGTTCGGCGTAAAGTTGTTTTGTACGTCAATCACTGCGCTCGGCTGACTCTCGTTGTGGAAACCTGTCAGAGGATTGATCTGATCGGGCTTTGACTCTGTGTATGCGTCATCGTTAAACCGGGCAAAGACGCTCATCTTGTCGTTGATCTTCCAGTCCACGCGCGCCAGTCCCGAATCTTCCGTGGTAAGTTGCGGTCCGCTGCCGAACCATTGTTCGGAGATCGAATCAATCGGGGCCGAATTTTGCGGGGTTGGCACCGGAAAACTATTGATGATCGTGGTCATAGCAGACAGCACCTGGGAAGGTTGTTGCTGGGCCGCAACCTGGTTCCTGAATGCAACAGTCGGAATAATGCCGGTAAGAATCTGATTAATCGATTCCCTGGATCCCTCGTAGTTGGCGAAGAAGAAGATTTTCTTCCTCCTGGAAATCGGGCCGCCCAGGTTTCCGCCAAAGTCGTTGTAATGCAATCCTGGAAGCTGCCCGGCGGCATCCCATGGAGAAGCATCGAAGACGCTGTTGCGGATGAACTCCCAGGCAGAGCCGTTTAACTTGTCGCCGCCGGTTTTGGACACTTCTTCGATCTGGCCACCAGGAGCTCCGCCCTGGTCCGCGCTATAGGCAACTCCGTTCGCCCGGACTTCGGCAATCGCCTCCGTGGAGACTTCCAGCCGCATATTCACGTCCACGAAAGGATTGTTGATGCCCGAGTTATCTATACCGTCGAGATGCCACGTGTTGTCCTCATCCGACAAGCCTCCAAAGCGAAGATCCTGCTGCTGGCCTGTGCCGGAGTCAATGGCCCCGGGAATCAGGTCCAGCAGACCGATAAAGCTGCGGCCGTTGATGGGAAGATCCGCGGCCTGCGTGTAATTGAATACGCCGCCGATTTCGGCGGACGATTTCGACAGGCCGGCGTCCGGCAGCACTTCGATCTGGGTAACTCCTCCGGCCACGCTAAGCTTTGCATCCAGCGTGCGGGTTTGACCCACGTCAAGGTTGACATCGTTAAACTGTTGGCTGGTGAAACCGTCTGACTGCACCGTGACCTGATAGATTCCCGTCGCCAATGAGGTCACGACATAAACACCCGCTCCATCTGTCACGGTCTTATGTTCCACACCTGTTGAAAGTGCCCGGATCGTAAGGCGTGCACCGACAATCATTCTGCCCGATTGATCCATTACTGTACCGGTGATCGTGCCACGATCCGTCTGCGCCATCAGGGGAATAGCGACGAGCATGAGAAACAATGCCCATAGTTTTTTCATAGCGACTCCTTCTGCGCATCAGGGATGCTGCAGACTGGCTGCTTACCATGTGGTGGGTTAGCTACTGCTGATACAGAGCAGCTTTACTGGGAATCAGGTGCTGAACCTCATCGTGGATTCCAACGCCGATCTTCAGTGCTTCCTCTTCATTGGCAGCTTTGGAGTAGGGAACTTCCATAACGATAAACCCGCCGTCCAGGCCACCTCCGTTGGCATCGGTGATGGGAATCAGCAGGTCAAAGGTCTTCGACTTATCGAGTGGAACCGCAATCGGCTTGTTCTGAGCCAGCTTCTCCAGATCCGTAGCAGACGACTTCTTGCCGATTTTTTCTGGAGCAATGTTGGCGATGATCACATTGTCCGTGGCCCCGGGCGGTACCGCATGCAGACCGAGCTTCACAATATCGTCATGGTGCGCTTTCACCTTGATAAGAATCGACTGAGCCAGTGGCGCGTTGACATGCAGATAAGTTGACCGATCCTGTGCAGGCTGCTTCTGCGCCTGGGCCTGTATCCAGGCTGGAGTCGCAAAAAGACAAATCGAGAAAGTCGCAAGCAGAGCTCTTCCAGGAAGACGAAGCATGAATGGGTTCTCCTCTAATGAAGTGAATGACGTACGTATGGTTTGTGACTGAAGAGACTAATCCGGCTACAGAGAATAGGCTGGAAGGCCGTTATCAACTTGCAATCACGGTCACTTCATGGCTTCTGCTGCTGGCTGAATCCAACTGGCCCCATTCAAGCGCACGTACCTGATGACTTCCTTAGGAGGCGCCCGTCTTAATCCACAATTCACAAATTCGCCGCACAAAATTCATGCACACTGATTTCTATGTCCTTCTAGCCTGTGACGGACAAGTGAAAAATTGCCTTACAGCATTGCTTGAAAGAAATCAGTAACGCCCATTTCACACAGCAGGAGTTTGTTTTTAACGATTGCAGATTTCTAATGATGAGACATGAACATCATCATTGTGGAAGACAACAAAAGGATTGGAAACATCCTTCGCCAGGGACTTATAGAAGAAGGGCATCGGGTCGTACTCTCCGAGCGTGGCGACGAGGGGCGAGATCTCCTTTTGAGTATTCCCTTCGATCTTGCGGTGCTGGATGTTATGTTGCCGGGCCTGGACGGGTTCAGTGTCCTTGAGCATGTTCGTTCTCGGAGGTGCGATATTCCAGTTCTTATGCTGACCGCGCGAGACACCATGCCCGACATTGTTCGCGGATTGAACCTCGGTGCGGATGATTATCTTACAAAGCCATTTCAGATTCAGGTGTTCATGGCGCGTGTGAGGGCTGTCGGCAGACGCAAGCCGGTGCTGGCGCCTATGTGCATGACGGTAGGAGGACTGGTGTTGGATACCACGAGCAGGGTTGTAATTCGCGGCAACCATCCAGTCAGCCTGACCAGAAAAGAATACGCACTACTTGAATTGCTGATGAGGTGCAAAAACCAGCTGGTAACGCGCAATCAAGTGCGCGAAGTTGGATGGTCCTACGATGCAGATGTGAGTGAGGGCAGTATCGATTTCTATATTCACAGCCTTCGATCAAAGATCGACGTTAGGGGCGAGGAAAGCATGATCAAGACTGTGCGCTCACTCGGTTACACGCTGGTAGCTGACAAATGAAGATGAATCACCGGTCACTGCGCGTACGTCTCAGCATCCTGTACATCGTGTTTTCCTCGGCCACGATGGTAGCTCTTGGGGCGTTCTCATATTGGTTTTTGGACGAGGCCCTGGCCAGTTCGCGCCAGCAAACGATGGGCGCGCGAGAGGAGCGGTTCATACGTTTTGTGAACGAGTGGCCGCAGTCTGCATCCGATGTGCCTTTGGCTGAAAGGCTGCATCAGCTCAACCTGGTAATCGCTCCAAGCGATACGATTCAAGTGCATGAAATGGATGGAAAGACGGTCTATTCTTCACCGGGGCCGTCCTACTTCAAGTCTCCATGGCCTGAAAAAGACTGCTCGCAAAGATGCTATGGCCTCATCATGCACGATGGCCATCCCTATCGAATACTGGACCATATTGCTACGCTGCAAGGCCGTCAATATCGCATTTTCCTGTGTGGAAGAATCGATGAGCATATTGAGCTATTAGAGGCAATACGTAATTCCTATCTCTTCTTATGCCCGCTCATGCTGCTGATTTCAGCTGGTGCCGGATTTGTTCTGAGCGGACGTGCGCTGGAGCCGATTGCCCGCATTACTGCGGAGGCACGTGACATCGGCATCCACGATTTGAAGCGGCGCATTCCCGTTCCGAAGACCGGCGATGAATTGCAGTTACTTGCAGAAACATGGAACCAGCTGCTGGCGCGGCTTGAGAGTGCCGTCGAACAATTGACTCAATTTACAAGCGACATCTCGCACGATCTGAGCACCACGATCACAATCATGATGACTACGACCGGCCTCGCTCTTAGCCGGGACAGGTCGCCGCAAGAATATCGTTCTGCATTGCACTCGATTAACGTTGAATGCGAGGCGACGGCACAACTGCTTGATACACTGCTTGCCATTGCAAGGGCAGATCGGATTGATCAGAAAATTGAATGGAAGACTGTCAATCTGACTGAGGTGGTAGAGGAAGTTTCACAGCAGTTCGAGCCCCGCGCCGTAGTTAAAAATCAAACGATCAATCTTCATGTCGAAAGCGGCGTATCGATAAATGGGGATTTATCTTTACTACGGCGGATGCTGTCCATTCTTGTGGATAATGCGATTAAATACACGCCAGAAAAGGGATCCATCGGCGTGTCTCTAGCCGCGAAAGAGGACTGCGTCAAGCTCCAGGTGAGCGACACAGGAATCGGAATCCCAGCTTATGCGTTGCCTAAAATCTTCGATAGGTTTTATCGTGTCGATGAGTCGCGAACCGGAAGCGGAGAGAGCAATGGGCTCGGTCTTGCCATTGCCAAATGGGTTGCAGAAGCGCATCATTCGACAATCGATGTAGTGTCTGCTCCTGGGCAGGGAAGCACATTTACTGTATCAATTCCGAGAATGACATACCATGAACTCCCCGAAGTATCCTGCGTGCCGGCTGCATGATCTGCCGCTATTGAATTCACCTGCTAGATCCGGCATTGAAACTGTGAGGGGCGGCAAGAGCAGAAAACAGGCAGGTTTCACGCGCTTTGATCGCAAATAAAACGCCGGACCGCTGGCATAGCC
>DATAQW010000043.1:0-4075 GCA_036264445.1 Pseudacidobacterium sp. | reverse complement strand
CGGACTGAGTTTGTAGTTAGCTTGGATCGGCAGCCAGCGATGCATGATACTGGTCAATCGTCTCAAGCAGACGTTCTGCCATGCTCTCGGCCTTGCGCACGAAGACCGCTGCCACCCTTTCCGGAAACAATTCGGCCGTAGTCTGCCGCCATAAACTTAGCCAGCGCTCAAAATGCTGCATTCCAATACGCGGCAACAACAGCATGTGCGTCATCATGGGATTACCCTTATACCGCCCACTGGCCAGCACCAGCGATGACCAGAAGGCACGCATCTTTTCAAGGTGCGGCTCCCATTCATCGCCAATTGCGCGCTCAAAAACAGGCCCTAAGGTGTCATCCTGCCGAACGCGCGTGTAGAACGTATCCACAAGTGTGGCAATTTGCTCTTCGTTAACGGAATCCCGCGAACTCTCGGGAGAGAAATGAACCAGCATACTTAATATGATACCTGACATGCGAACGCTGACAGTCTAACAATAGCTTGGTGATAAAAGAACGTTATGAAGCTTGATATCAGCAATAGCCTGCTTCATATCTGCTCGACGCGCTTTTCGAATCGATCCAATGACTGCATCGCGGTGTGAGTAGGTGAGTACCTTGCTTTAGCTATTTGACCGATAAAGACCAGAATATAGGTGAAAAATCCCGCCACAAATCAGGCGGGCTTTTTCACCTGTAGAGAACCAGAAATGGCGCCAGGTCCTGATCCTGAATGAATTTACTCGCCACACAATTCAGCTCAAAGCAATCGTCACCTTCGTTACTGACATCGGCGGAAACGTAAAATTCACCGCCGATCCATTGACCGCTGCCTGAGCCCGTTTCGTTTGAACAGCATTCGGCTGCTCGAAAGTATTGTGCGCATGGATGTCAGACGCAGCCAGCACCGTCGCAGAAGCCGATGCGACACTTCCGCCACGGATCGCGATCTGCGTATCACGAGCATCGTTCAGATGCGGATTCACGACTGTCAGTGTCAACTGCTTTCCGTTAACCGATGCCGACCCCATAAGTCCGTTCAGGTTTCGCTGCACTGAGCGTTGGCCGTCGCGCGCAGGCCCCCAGCGATCGGGTTTCTGAATGTCAGTGAACGTGATCGCCGGAGCCGAAAACTCCGCGCGTACCGCATTCGCGCCTTGATGTGCCGCATACATCTCGAAAACATTGAAGTTCGGAGTCACAATGAACTTATCTTCGTGTGCCAGAAAGAGCGAGTTGATGCAGTTAATTAACTGAGCGCAGTTCGCCATTGCTACTTTCTCCGCGTGGCGGTTGAAGATATCCAGCGTAAACGCAGTCACAATCGCATCACGCATTGTGATCTGCTGTCCGAAGATGTGCGTAGGATCTACTTCTGTTCCGGTGCCGTACCACGGGCCGTATTCATCTACCACAAGCCGCGTATCGTGCGCGCGGTCGAAGACTCCCATCGCGGTCCACATGTTCTGGATGATCTGCTCAGTCGATGTTCCTTTGTAGAAAAGCGTGTAAGCGTCCTGATCGTTGAAGTCCAATGCTTTAAGCGCATTTGTGTAGTTGTGTACTGACCATCCAAAAGGAGGACCGATAGGCCGGCGCCGCAGAATGTCTTCAAAAAACTGGGTTGTCCAGTCCACGTCATTCTGGTTGGGTCCGGATGCTACGAAGCGCAGATCGACACCATAGCCGGGGACCCAGGCTGTAAAACGACGATACTCATTCGAATACTGTTCGGGAGTAAATGTTCCGCCACATCCCCAGCTTTCATTGCCGATGCCCCAGTAGCGCACATTGTATGCCTCCGGATATCCAGCCTCGGCGCGAATGTCCGCATAGGTGGTGCTGTGCGCGGGAGAGTTGCAATACTCCACCCACTGATCGAAAGACAGCGGTGGAAGGCTGCGCAGGTTCGCAGCAATATATGGCTCCGACCCGCTCAATTTGCAAAATTGTACGAATTCATCTGTGCCGAAAGTATTCGGCTCAAACTTCTGCACAGAGTTGTTGGGCAGCTTTTGCGCCTGAGGATCGTCGACCCAGAAGTTTGTGCGCCGCGGACGCTTGTCGTGCGGCCCAATGCCGTCTTTCCAGTCGTAGCTGTCGGCAAAACACCCGCCTGGCCAGCGAATCACAGGCGACTTGATGTCTTTTAGTTTTTCAACCAGCTCTTTCCGTATGCCGCGAATGTTGGGAATGCTCGATTTCTCACCCACCCACACTCCGTCGTATATGACACCTCCTAAGTGTTCCGTGAAATGCCCGTAAATTTCCGGAGCAATCGTGGCAATTGGCTCATCGAGCAGAACCTCTATGTGAGCATCGGCCGTAGCCGCCAAAGCCCGCTGGCGAAACAGGAAAAAAGCAGAACCAGCTAAGGCACTGGTCTTTAAAAAGTCGCGTCGTTGCATGAGCATCCTCGTACGGCAGAATCTGGAAAGCAGTTATTGTGAGCATGAGAAAACATTTACTTGGATTTCGTCAATAGCGATCTAATGCCCCTGCAAAGCCGCGTCAGGATGCTCACTCAATTGAGTACGCAGCCGTAAACGTGCCACTCGCTCCCAGCAGTCATTCGCCGCCTGTTTACGGTGGCTGTAAGTACGTGGTTTCCCGTCGAAACGAATCCTTCCCATCACGTTTTTGCGGCCCAGCATCTCCCACAGATGAGGAGCGAAATGCACATCGCCGTAATAGCAGAGATCGCGCTCTTCTGCTCCCGGCGATTCATAGCTCAGCGCAGCGGCAGAAACAGGGATTTCGGCCTCGACAGCAGGCTCGAAAAGGAACGTGTGAAATGGCAGAAGAGTTCGGCCATCCGTGCTGGTTCCCTCCGGAAAAAATGCGATTGGAATTCCTGACCGCAAGGAAAATTCCATCGCAATGGCCGCTTCTGTAGCGCTGCTGCGCTTACCACGCTTGATGAAGATCGTTCCTCCAAGACTCGCTAATAAACCAAATACCGGCCATGATCGCACATCGTCTTTGGAAACGAATATCCGCGGCCCGATGGCAGCGTGCAGCAAGATGTCCAGATAACTGAGATGGTTGGAAACAATCAACCCATATTCAGGAGCAGGGCCTTCCCGCGTAATCGCCACTCCGATGCGCCGCAACACAAGCACGCACGACTGATGCATCCACACGGCGCGATCGCGTAATTCCAGCTTGCGCTTGCGAATTCGCAGGAAGAAAAACCGCAGCAGCAATTCAAGAAATGTAAGCAAAAAAAGAGCCAGGCGCAGAGCGCTGCGGCAAGAGCTTCCTAGTGTTCGTCGTCGAGTAGAAATCGGTTCCTCGCTGCGGGCGTCAGCTGCTGCAGATCGAGCAGTGTGAGAAAGTCGATTGTGCCGAATTCGCGGTCCCACGCCGGCTCTCCGCAGATACGCGCGCCAATTCCAATATACGTCTTCAGCAGCCTGGGAATCTTGGGTGATGGCTGCTCTTCCCCTTCATGGAGTGGCAGCCGGTAAGGACGCGTTGGCACGGTACGAAATTCCGGTTCAGTCAAAAAAGGTGAAAGCTGCTTGTATACCGCCCAACCTTCCGCGGAATCCTGCGAATTGAGCGAAGAGCAGCCAATCAGATAGCGCAGTCCATAGAACTTGCAATATTGCGCAATACCGCGCCAGAGTAACGTCAACACTTCACTCGAACGGTGTTCGCGCTCAATGGATGCGCGTCCTAACTCAAGAACCTGATCGCGTACCGCTTCATAAGGGCTGAAATCGAATTCCTGCGCGCTGTAGTAGCCCAGCCTTCTTTTCGCATCTCTGCCGCTCTGCATGCGATACGTGCCTACCACTTCTCCGCTGGTGATGTCTTCGACAATCAGATGATCGCAGACATAATCAAACTGATCGGTATCCAATCCAGTGGAATAAGAAGACTTAAGCCCTTCTCCTAACTCGAGGTTAAAGACTTTGAAGCGAAGCCTGCATGCGGCATCGCGCTCTTCTTCAGAGGAAGCTAGACGAATCTGATATTTGCCCAGCTCAATGAGTATCTGAGGCGAAAGAACAGGCGTCAATAACTCTATTCGGCTTCTGGAAACATCAAATAGCCTTAGCGAGCTTAGGATAGCGGAGGATAGCTTG
>DATAQW010000318.1:0-13176 GCA_036264445.1 Pseudacidobacterium sp. | reverse complement strand
GGCTCCTGAGTCGTCGAGTGATCCACAAAGGTTTGAAGGGTAAGCTGCGGATCGAAGGAATTGACTACTGTGCCGGAACCCAGAGTCGACTGCACCAGACCACCGGCACCGGCGGCCGTCGCTCCGGAACTCGTATTCGCCGACGCACCGCCTGACGAGGACCCGAAACCGCCCTGTGTTTGCTGCTGTACTGCTGTATTGACGCCTCGCGCCGTGCCGCCAGCTTTCGTGCGTGCAATATCCATATCCGAAATCGGCATGTTGTAGCGGAAATACGCGAGGTCCAGATTGTTTTCAATCGCGAGCGCTATGGCGTCCTGCAGCGACAGGTAGATTTTTCCGTCGCGAATCAGCTGCTGCAGGCGCGGCGAGTTGGTCAGGTTCAGCTCGGGTACCGTGCTGGGCCTGTATGGGGAAAAGGGATTACGCGAACGCGGCATCTCAACATGGAAAGGCTGCTGCGATGCTACTGCCTGTTGCGCTTGTTCGGCTTGCTGAGCAATGCTGGGCGGCGAAGGCGGTTGTTGCTGTGCCGTCGCATTGGGAGCATCGGGCGTAGCTGGCGCACTTTGCGGCGCCGGAGCCGGCTGTTGCTGTTGCTGCTGCTCCTGCGAAGGAGCCGTCTGTGTAAATCCGCTCGAGGAAACAAGGCAGCACAATGCAACCACCGCCAATCGCTGCTGAAACCCAGGGCCGCTCTTCACGATGCGCTCACCTCCGCGCCTAGTTGCGGATTCGCCGTGTCCTTCACCATCCAGCCGTCGCGTACTTCAATCACGCGGTCGCCATATGCAGCATTCACCTCTGAGTGCGTCACCTGAACAATCGTCGTCCCTTCCTGGTTCAGCTTTTTGAAAAGCTCCATGATTTCCTTTGCCTGAGTCGAATGCAGATTGCCTGTCGGCTCATCCGCCAGTAGCAGAGCTGGCTTGTGAATCACAGCGCGGGCGATACCCACCAGTTGCTGCTGCCCGCCGGAAAGCTGCGATGGATACAAGTCCTTCTTGCCGACAATCTGAAAATGATCCAGAGAGTCGGCCACAAGCCCCTGCCGTTCTGCGCGCGGAATGTCCTTGTAAGAAAGCGGCAGGTCAATGTTCTCCTGCACCGTCAGATCATCGAGCAGGTGATAGCTCTGGAAGACCATGCCGACGTTCCGCTTCGCCAACTCAGCGCGCTGCTTGCGATTCATCTTGTGGACAGGCTCGTCCTTGAGCCAGTACTCTCCCAGCCATTGGTCATCGAGCAGCGCCAGAACGTTCAGAAGCGACGACTTCCCCGCCCCCGACGGCCCCATAATGGTCAAAAACTCGCCCTGCTGGATTTTTAGATTAATGCGGCGCAGTACCCACGTCTGTCCCGCACCTGTTTTATAGCTGCGCTCGACATTTTTCAGTTCAATCATGATGAGTTGTTATCCTGAGCGGGCGCGCAGCGTAGTCGAAGGAACTGTATTTCTGCGCAACACCACGGCTGCCCCAGGTTCGTAAAGCTAACCTGGGGATGTTTAAGCTTCAAACTAAGCAGCAGAAACTACCGCGCTTCCATGACCTGCTCAAGCGCATCGCCTTCGGCCACCACCTTGCCGTCGAAGAGATGCACATTGCGCTCCGCATGACGGGCAAAGCGAGGATCGTGTGTCACCATCACAATCGTCGCGCCGTCCTTATGCAGATTCGCGAGCAGTTCCATCACCGCTTCGCCGTTGCGCGAGTCCAGGTTTCCGGTAGGCTCGTCAGCCAGCAGGATTGACGGCGATCCGGCCAGAGCTCGCGCCACTGCGACACGTTGCTGCTGACCGCCTGAGAGCTGCGACGGGTAATGCTTCATACGGTGCGCCATGCTCACGCGTTCCAGCGATTCCTGCACGCGGCGCTTGCGTTCCGCCGCCGACATGCCCGTGCGATACGTGAGAGGCAGCTCGACGTTCTCATACACGGTGAGGTCGCCAATCAGGTTGAAGCTCTGGAAGATGAAGCCGATCTCCTGGTTGCGAATGCGCGAGCGCTGCGCGAAGTTCAGGTTTTCCACTGCATGCCCGTTCAACCAGTACTTGCCGGCCGTCGGAGTATCCAGCAGGCCAATAATCGAGAGCAGGGTTGATTTACCGCAGCCTGAAGGACCCTGCATCGCCACATACTCGCCTTTGTTGACGGTGAGATGAATCCCCGAGAGCGCATGCGTCTCGATCTCATCGGTATAGAAGACCTTCGTCAGGCCTTCGATATTGATCAATGGCTGTCCGTTATCCATGTCTGTTCTGCTCCTCGTTATTACCCGCGCTGAATTACTTGTTAATCCAAACGAACCTTGTCTGTGCTGTCATACCGCGACATATCCGACAGAATCACCCGGTCGCCTTCCTTCAGTCCCTCAAGGATCTGAATCTGCGTGACCGAAACTTTGCCGACCTTTACATGCGTAACCGTCGCCGTCTTGCCATCCGGATCGATTTTGAACAAGCTGATCGTGCTGTCCGGATTTCCGAAGGCCGGACGTCCTACATACAACACGTCCTTCAAGCGTTCCTGGTCGATGGTCCCGTCCACGCTCAGCGAAGGAACAGCGCCTGGTGGCAGCGGCCCATCCAGTGATACGTCAACCGTGCGCGTTCCGTTCACTACTGAGGGATCAATTCTTGTAACATGGCCGGGAACGATGCCGTTGTGGGTATCAACCTCAGCAGGTTGGCCCAACTGGATGTCGTGCGCCTGGGTTTCTGCGATCTGGAGAGCAGCCTTCAGCTTATCGAGCTGGATGACCTCGGCTACCGATGTTCCAGCCGTTACGTGCTGGCCCACCTGCACGGGAGTGGCAAGCGGCGCGACCACGCCGCTGATGCCGGCACGAACCTGCAGAGCCTGCTCCTGCTTCTGATAGAGATCCAACAGCGCCTTTGCCTGTTCGATCTTGGTCTGCGCCGAAGCGAGCTGCACCTCGATCGCCCTTTGATTCACATCAAGCTGTTCCTGGCTGAGTTGGTGCTGAACCGTCAGCTGATCGGCCGTATTTTTTGACTTGTTATAGGCAAGGCCGGAGATGACTCCCAGGTTATAGAGCTGCTTGTCCGTCTCGGCCTGCAGCTTGTCCTGGCTGTAGTCGGAATTCACCTGGGCAGCGGTCGTTTTCTTGTCCATCAGGGTGCTTTGCAGCGTGCCTTGAAGGCTCTTATAGTCGGCTTCCGCGCCTTTCAGCGCTAACTGCGCACTGAGCAGTTGCTGTTGGAGCTGAGGATCAGCCAGATCCATAAGAATGGTGTCCGGCGTAACCTTTGTGCCAGGCAGAACACGGATGCGAACGACGGTCGCTTCCGTCTGCGCCGGAATCAGCTCGATGCTGTCCTCGCGCGGTACCAGCGTTCCCAGGCCGCGCACCTGCACAACCATCGGTCCCCGCTTCACGGTATCGGGCCAGATTGTACTGGCGTCCACGGTAGGAGCAGCAGGCTTGAGCCTCATCACAGCCGCCGCGGCGGCGGCAACAACAACTAACGCAATCGCGCCAATCACAATCTGGCGGCGAATCTTCTTCTTCTTAATATCGGGCCGTGCGATATCCATCAATTACATACTTTGCAACTCTGGAGCCATTCGCATCAAGCCTGTAACTCACTATTTTTCAAATATTTAAGGGAGCCGCTAAGATCGCGGCTCCCTTTTCAACTGGTCATTTCCGGAATGAAGTGTCCACTTCCGGACACCATGAACGAGAGTATCTGGCTCGCAGCAAAACTCGGGGTATTCCCACCTTCGCGCAGTCGTGAAGGAGTGGGACACCACAAATTCCCGCATGTCCAAGGTTCGCAGGAGCGAACCTTGGATAATTTCATTTCTGGTATTGCGCAACATAATCCGGGATAGCAACACCTTCAACAAGCCGCTCATCCGCAACAGGCGCCTTCGGTTCCAGTTTCAACGGTAGAACGCCCGCCCAGATTGCTAGCGAATAATCTTCCTCATCATCCAAAGGAGGCCCGGTCCGTATCTTCGCTGAAGCCTCTTCAATCGAAAACTCCAGCACCGAGGTCGCCTTCAGCTCTTTCTCGTAAGGACCACGCACGTTATCCCAGCGTCCGGCAATCACCTGTTCAGATATGACGCGCAGCGCCTCCGTCTTTTGCTCCGGATCATTAATCTTGCGCGCAGTTCCAAACGCCACAACCGACCGGTAGTTCATGGAATGATGAAATGCAGACCGCGCGAGCACCAGACCATCCACAATCGTTACTGTTACACATGCCTGCACGCCTACTTCCAGTTCACGCAGCATGCGGCTCGCAGCTGAGCCGTGCAGATATAGCGTTTCCCTGCTCCGCCCATACAGCGTGGGAATCACGAACGGCTGCCCATCGACACAAAATCCGACATGCGCAAGAAACCCTGCATCCAGAATTGCGTGAATCGTCTCCGCATCGTATGCTCCACGTTTTGGAATTCTTCTGACCTGCGCCCGTTCCGTTACACTCATTGCTTCACCCTTGTCTGGTCCGTAATCCAGCTCACTTCCCAGGTCTTGCCGCCGTCATCAGAGAATGACTGCTCAAAGTGTGCAGAATTCGGAGTGATATCCGACCATATATATCGTACAAAGATCACCCTTCCATGCCAGTCTTCCTGGTCGTAAAACTCGCCTTTGCCATTCTTGAATTCTCCCACAGTAGCAGGGAGACTCAGCGCGCCACTCTTGCTTGTGCCCCAGTAAAGACTCCACTGATGCGATTGAGGATTGTATAAACGAAGTGTAAGGCCCTCGATATGGCCACCTGTCGGACTATCCGTCTCGAACTGCTCCAGATTCGCCCGTCCATCCCAAACTTTTTGTGTAACAGACGTCCCATCGAACTCCACCCAGTCATGGGCCCCTGTTAAAGGATGCATAAGGCGCTTCAAGTGAATTTTCCAGCTCCCAACCTCGAAGTCGAAATCGTGCTGGCCGTCATGCTGGGTCGCAGCATTCGCAGTCGCTGAATTTTCCTGCGCTAAGGCGGGATGAGAAGAGAGCACACCCGCCAGCAGACTCGCTAGTATCCAAATGTGTGCTGTCATCCTGAGCGGAGCAAAGGACCTGCCTTTCGGCAGATCCTCCGCGAACAGAGGGTGCCCGACACTTTCGCGCTGTTTGCGAAAAGGTAGCAGACCAGAGACATTTGTATTTACTCTACTTTCCATCACGCCTCCATAGTGAAATCCACTCACGATCATCTATGAAAGGATGGTAGTTTTCCACGACCACTTTTTATGGATTCGTTGATACCACTTTTAACGCCATGAGAGCCGCTGCCCGGGCAGGAAATAGGGAGGTAATCCGTCAATAAATCAGCTTCAAAGAAAACTGAATCTGCCTTGAGGTTCCTGCTGTCTTGCTGATTTCGCCAAATCCTGTGCCTTTGATGGTATTGGCTGGCAGTCCCATGTTCACGATGTTGAACAGGTTGAAGAACTCGGCGCGGAACTGGAGACTCATCAGTTCGATTCCGCTGGAACGCGTACCAAAGGGCGTGTCTTTGATCATCGCAAAGTCATAGTTGTAGTAAGCCGGACCGCGAAAGGTATTGCGTCCGAGTGTGCCGAAGTATCCGCTGTTTGGCCCTGTGCCTCCAGGTTGATTGATCGGTATCGAAAAGAACGAGGCGTTGTTTGCCCCTTGGCCGAAGTAATCCTCGCGAACTTTCCGTGCCGTCGAGAGATGCGGTGTCGCAATCTGGTTGGGACGGTCGGAGCCGTTTGAACCTGCGTCTGTCTGCTGAACACCGGAATATATCGTGAAAGGAGCGCCGCTGCTGATGCTGGAAATACTGAGCAACTCCCAGCCGCGCGTGATCTTCCTGCTCACCGGCCGCAGGAAGCCGACAGAATCAAGATGCAGGTCCTGCGCCACGCTCAGATTGAATGAATGCGCCACATCGAATGTAGAAGGCCCTTTTTCCGATCGACTATCAAAAGGATTCTGCGGCGACGCCTGCACCGCGGCTCCTGTCGATCCCGTTCCGCCACCGATCACAGTGCTCACATCATCCAGAGACTTCGCCCATGTATAACTTGCTTGTATCCCCGGACCTCCATGCTGAATCGTGCCCTGCAGCGATGTCTGCAAAGCGTGATAGGTCGAGTGTGACGTATCATCCACAATGTTCTCCACGCCAAAGCCGCCGATTACATTGCCTTCGCTGTCGAACTCGGTATGAGACGCAAGGCGCGGGCCGGCACCTGGATATGCATTCGGATAAATGACGCGTGGCAGCTTCACTCCAGCTGTCCCCACGTAACCGACATCTGCAGTGAGGTTGCCAAACTGGCGCTCCAGCCCCAGCGTCCAGGTACCCATGTATCCATTGCCGAAGGAGCGGTTGATACCACTAAGGTTCAACGCAGTGATTTGATGCCCGGGAGTGAGCGCAGCCATATCGTGCTCGTACCGGTTCACATCGAACACCGTATTTGCCGGGACTTTTTTCGTGTCGTTGCTTGCAAATATGTCCTGTCCTCCGGGTGTATAAGCGCGAGGCAGCTCATCTGGAGTGATCTGAAATCCATAGTGAATCTGCGTGCCGGGCGTAACGCTCACATGCGGATAAATCACGAATGGCGTCGATCCAGTCAGGAAGTTGTCCTGCCAGATATTCGGGGGAATCGTAGTAATCCCACCGCCAGCACGAAGATGCAGCTTCTCCGCTACACGCCAGTCAACCTGCGCTCGCGGACCGAAGTCGTTGTAGTTCGTCCGGTAGCCCGGCTGCGGATTAACAACAAATTGCTGCACGCCTCCGGTGTACAGAAAGCCCGAGGTCCGCTTCGCTCGCTCCGTAATCGGCGAATACACCTCATAGCGCACACCATAATCGAGCACGACGCGATCAGATATCTTCCAGATGTCCTGTACGTAGACAGAAAAGTTGTTGCGATTAATAGCCGCAGGGCCGATATGCTCGCCGCTGGAAAAATACGGCGGTGCTACTGCGGCGTTATACGAGAAAGGACTTCCGGTCAGCAATGCAGAGAGCGTGTCCGGCAACGGATCACCGACGTGAACATCATGCGCGCCGCTCTGAGAGCGAATCTCAACCGGCGAGTAGGCTGTGCCTCCGCCGAAGTCGTATTCGCCGTTCACGCTCGTTCCAAAATATGTGGTGTCGCGATTCAGACGCATTTCGCCGCCGAATTTCCAGGTATGTTTTCCTCTGTTGTATGAAAAATTCTGCCGGGCTTGAAAGAGATTGCCATATGCGGTCATCACCGATCCGGCCGCCGAATTGAATGCCTCAAACAATCCGTCATTGAATTTCACTGCCGGATCTGTGAAGTTTGGCGTTGGAAACGAAGGTGTGCTGCGTGTAAAACTGATGGACGATTCAAACGAATACCGTGGTGAAACTGTACGCGAGTATGTAAGAACCCCGTTTCGCTGCCGGTCGATATATTCCACCCCGAAGCTGGGATCGATCGCGGTCTGGTCGGGATTCGTAGTCGGACCATTCAGATTGTCATATGTAAATCGTCCGAATAATTGCGACTTCTCGTCGATTTTCTGGTCAATGCGAATCGAAAACTGGTCTGCATCCGTGTCCACTTTCGACGAGGTCGCATACGTATGCACTCCGAAAGGGCCCTGAGGATAATTCGGCAATGGATACCGCGCCAGGACACGAGCGATCTGGGAATCAACAGGAACAAAGAGAGTATCGCCTGCATATGCGGTCGTATTTAATCCTGCGCGCTCATCTGCTGTAGGAACAGCTAGCACCTGCGTCGTCCCGAGCACCTGACGGAATCCCTGGTACTGGCCAAAGTAGAATGTCTTGTCGCGTCCGTCATAAATATGCGGAAGCACTACAGGCCCGCCGTTGGTAAATCCAAATTCGTTGCGACGAAATGGCGGAATCCTTCCAACTGGCGGATGATCAAAATAATTCCGCGCATCTAGTGCCGAATTGCGTAGAAACTCAAAGACCGATCCATGAAAGCCGCTCTTGCCTGAGCGCGTAATGATATTAGTGAAACCCGCAGCGCCGCGTCCGGTCTCAGCCGGCATCCATCCGGAGCTGGATTCAATTCCTTCAACCGCATCCACATTGAAATTCGTGAATGTACCGCCACCCATCTCCGGATCGCTTGTGTCGGCGCCATCCATGGCAAATGTAGCTTCCACGCCACGCTGCCCATTGATGGCAAACTGCTGTGTGAAATTGGTTGCTCCATTTACGTCTGTCATGGTTCCGGCAGCAAGCAGCAGCAGTTGGCTGAAGTCTCGCTTGTTCAGCGGAAGCTCGCTCACTGCGCGGCTCGAAAGCTGCTCGCCGCCTGTGGCCGCTGTCTGAACATTTTGTTCAGCCACAGTGAGATTGCCCTGATCGGCAAGAGTAATCGAAACTGCCGGGCCATCCGCATGCAGCACCATCGGTCTCGAACCGTCAAATGATTTCGCCCCTGCTTCAACAGAAAGAGCGTATTCACCAGCCGGGGGGTTCTTGATCGCAAAGCTTCCATCCGAAGCGGTAACAGCCGTGTGCTTATGGCCATGTTCAGTCAGTTGTACCGTTGCTCCGCTCACAGGCTCGCCACTGGAATTACGCACCACACCGCGCCATGACGGAAGCACATCGCTTTTCTGCGACCAGCACATTGTTGAGAAAAAAAGATGCGGTACGACACAGAACACTACAAGCAGCTTTATCGCCGACATTTTTCCTCTTACCCGATGTTCAGCACGAATGTCCGGTTTCACCAACGGTAATTATATGGACACAATTTTCAACTGGCACCAACGCAGGGTGAACACACTTATTCAAAGGGTCTACCGTTCTTTTTTTTAGGCAAACAGAGATCAGTCTGAAAAATCGTTTGAGTACCGCGCTGACTCATAGATCCCGGAAAGAAAGAATCGAGCCTTGTGGCTCGATTCTTTGTGGATTTTGCAGCACCCTGCCGCCGATTCCTACTGCTTCGCGGTGGCCCGTGCTGCCATTTGTTGCACTTTGCTGTGCTTCGTGGAGTAGCTAAAGTAAATCACCAATCCTATGACCAGCCAGATACTTACGACAATCCACGTCAGCATAGGGAGGTTTGCAATCAGATAAAGCGCGCTGATAATGCCGCAAATCGGAACCAGGGGAACCAGGGGAGTTTTGAATGGGCGCTCCAGTTCAGGCTGGCGCACACGCAGAATCCACACACCGGCCGATACAATCGCAAACGCCAGCAGCGTGCCCATGTTCACCATGGCGCTTAACTTGTCGATTGGCAGCAAAGCCGGAAGGAAGGCAACAATGGAGCCCACAATAATATTTGAAATCCACGGTGTGCGAAACTTGGGGTGAATTGCCCCTGCCCACTTTGGCAACAATCCGTCGCGTGACATGGAATAGAAGACGCGCGATTGTCCCAGGAGCATTACCAGCATCACTGTGCCGAGGCCGAACACCGCGCCGATTTTCACCAGCAAGCCGCCCCACTTCACCCCCGTTGCATCAATACCAAGAGCCACCGGCTGAGCGACGTTCAGTGCCTTGTAGCTCACCAGGCCCGTCAGCGTCAGCGAAACGGCGATGTATAAGATGGTGCAGATTACCAGCGATCCGAGAATGCCGATCGGCATATCGCGCTGCGGGTTCTTTGCCTCCTGGGCCGCTGTCGATACCGCGTCGAAACCGATATACGCAAAGAAGACCGAAGCCGCGCCAGCGGCAATGCCACTGATTCCAAACTGACCAGGTCCCATCTTTGGGGGAATAAAAGGATGCCAGTTCATCCGTGCCAGATCAGGATGCTGCAATAGGAATCCGATTCCCAGAAAGAGGAAGATGCCGACAACACCCACCTTCACAAATACAATGGCCGAGTTGAGGTTTGCCGATTCCTTGATCCCAATCACCAGAACTGCCGTTACCACAGCAATTGCAAAAAAGGCGACCACATTGAAGATGCCAGTCACATGCGGCAGGCCGGACACGTCCGTGACGCCCATCGGCAGCGACATAAACGGCATCCATTGATGATTGTAAAGATATAGTTCTGTACCGTAGGTCGTAGTAAACCGCGCCATCGTCGCTGAAGGCGTCAGGCCAATCTGCTCCAGCAGGCTCAGAAAATACCCTGCCCAACCAGAAGCAACAGTCGCGGCACCAAACGCATACTCAAGGCAGAGGCACCAGCCGATGATCCACGCCACCAGTTCACCCAGCGTGGCATATCCATAGGTGTAGGCCGATCCGGCAATTGGAATTAACGATGCGAACTCCGCATAGCAGAGTCCTGCGAAAGCACAGGTAACTCCGGCAAGAACAAAACTTAACGCGATTGCCGGCCCTGCATGCAGCGCAGCGGCCTGTCCGGTGAGAACAAAAATGCCCGCGCCAATCACCGCTCCAACGCCGAGCGTAATCAGATTGATCGGTCCCAGTGACCGTTTGAGTGTGTGCTCCCCTTCTTCAGCAGCCTCGCTGCAAAGCAAGGAGAGTGGTTTGGTTGCAAACAAATTAGCCATTTACGAGCGCTTCCCTTTCCAGGAATTTCAATCTTGAGTTGCCGTCTGACCTCGGCGCGACCAGACCATAAATACAGGTATACCAAGCAGTACGATAAATAGTCCCGGCCAGGTAAATTGCGGCTTGTAGCGCAGCAGCACAATGCAAATCCATGCCGCCATGCCGATATAGACCGCAGGAAGAACTGGATATCCTACAGCACGATACGGACGTTCGGCATCTGGCTTGCGTCTGCGCAGCACAAAAAGACACGCAATGGTCAGGATGTAGAAAATCAGCTCCGTACAGATAATGTAGTCGAGCAGCTGGCTGTACGATCCCGTCAGGCACAGAAAACACGTCCATACCGCCTGAATTACCAGCGCCGCTACCGGTGTTTTGTAGCGCGGATGCAGCTTGCTGGTTGACTTGAAAAATAACCCGTCACAGCTCATGGCGTAGTAAACGCGTGCTCCTGCCAGAATCAACCCATTCGCGCAGCCGAAGGTTGAAATCAAAATCGCGCCTGCCATGAGAAACGCGCCGCTGTTCTGAAATATCTGCTGCAAAACTGCTGTTGCTACGCGGTCTTCAGTGGCATATTGGATGCCGCGCGCAAATGTGGTTGTTCCATTGGGATCGCCATGCAGAGGCAGCGCACACAAGTAAACGAAGTTTGCCGCCACATAGAGCGAAATCACAATTACCGTGCCTAGCACCAGCGAGAGAGGCAGATTGCGTTTAGGATTGCGAATCTCGCCTGCTGTAAACGTAACGTTGTTCCAGGCATCTGCGGAAAACAGCGATCCAGTTTGCACGACTGCCAGGATCGTAAGCATCCCCACCATCGCAATCGGGCCGCCCACGCCCACCTGCACTGGATGTAACGTATGCCACGACGCATTCTGCCAGAAGTTATGACCGAAATTTGCCGCAATTGCCGCCGGATTGCGACCAAACCAGAATCCGACAACCACCAGTCCGAGCAACGCAGCTGTTTTTGCAGTAGTGAAAACATTCTGAACAAGCGCGCCCAGCCGCACGCCAAGAATATTGATCCCCGTAAGCACCAGCACAATGATGATGCCCGTCAGATTCGCGGTGTTCAGGCCAATATCCATATTGCCCAACACCATCGGGCCAATCCGCATAGCCGGAACATGCCCCAGGTGCAGCAGCCAGTGTGACGAAGAAATCGCAGGAAAGAAGACGCCAAGAAATTTACCGAAGGCCACAACTACTGCGGCAATCGTTCCGGTCTGGATAACGAGAAAAAGCGTCCACCCAAAAAGAAAGCCCCACATGGGGCCGAGAGCTTCTCTTAAATAAACATATTGCCCGCCCGCTGCGGGCATCATGGCTGCAAGCTCGCCATAGCTGAGCGCGCCGATGATCGTCATTACCGCCGTCACCAGCCATGCCGCGATCAGCAGCGCCGGCGACCCAACTCCGCGGCTGATCTCCGCGGGAACAATAAAAATGCCTGACCCAATCATCGACCCAATAACAATGGCCGTTGAGCTGAAAAGTCCAAGCCGTTGCACCAGGTGCGGAGTGGCAGAGGTCGTCTGTGCTGGAGAAGGTCGGGTGCTTGTACTCACTTGTTGACTGTTCTACCGGAAATTTGTGAGAAAGTCTTTTGCTATTTTCGCAGAATCTTTACCAGGTCCAAACAATGCCGAGATGACGGCTACTGAATCGGCACCGGCTTCGAGCACAACGGGGACATTTTCAAGGGAAATCCCGCCAATCGCCACCAGTGGCTTTGCGGTCAATTGTCGGGCCTCGCGCACGCCGTCAAGCCCTACTACTGGATCAGGATTCTGCTTCGAAGATGTTGTAAACACTGGCCCAATGGCAATGTAGTCGACCGGCTGTCTGTCTGCAACTTCAAGCTGTGCGCGGTTATGGGTCGAAATTCCGACGATCCTGTCTGGCCCGACAATTCGCCGCGCTTCGACAGGAGAAACATCCTCTTGCCCCACATGCACGCCCTCAAGATCAGCACGAACAGCAAGATCAGGGCAGTCATTCATAATTAGTTTTAATCGTGTACCAGCAGCCTGTTTTATAACCTCGACGTCCGAAAGCATCTCTTCTTCAGCGCCCTGCTTATTGCGATATTGGAGCAGGGTTACACCAGCATCCGCCAGTTCAGAGACCAGTTCCTCCAAGAACGCCTGTCGATTTTGTGAAGGTAGAAACAAGGAATCAAGGATAGGATAGAGCGGCGGAAGCTGAAAGGGCATGCTCATTTCAGCATATATCGTGGCGAATCACCGCGAGTTGAATGAGCTGGTATTTATCCATTTACCCGCCGGCCATTAGATCATCGGCAGTACACCGAAGCACGCAGAACCAGACTCTGCGCTTTTCGCCTCAGTCTCAGGAACCCTCACAGCCCTTACTGCATCCCACTCGACAGCCCCGTCTTCCGGAGCTATCCTCTTTTGCCAAAGAGTGATCTGGCCACTCAGTCCGCGGGAACCTTGCTGACGAAAGAGGCACAAAATGAAACTCCGCTCAAAGCTTCTAGTTCTCGCGGCCTTCCTCTTCATCCTTAGTTTGTCGCGCACGTCCTTCGGATGGCAATTCCCGGGCCAGACCTTTACCTGTTCGTCCACCAACAACCGCCGCAACTGGTGCGACCTCCCGCGCCGTAACGTCACCCTCAACCGCCAGTTCAGCGGCTCGCCATGCATTCGGGGGCAGAGCTG
>DATAQW010000427.1:0-18409 GCA_036264445.1 Pseudacidobacterium sp. | reverse complement strand
CTGGATGCCTTCAATCATCGTGCCCTGATGCGATAGCGGTTTGGTCGCAGTTACAGTGCCGTCGGCGCGGTCTTTGTGCGGAGTGCTGAAGACCTCCTCAGTCGGCATGTTGGGGATGCAGTAAAGACCATTGCCCGCGGTTGTTCCGCCGCCAAGCCAGAGATGATCGTCAGCAAGACCAAGCCGGAAATCAGTGCCTGGCCCACGATATTGCAGAGCTGCATAGCGCTTGTTGTTCAGATAATCAGCGCGCTTGTGAAGTGTGGCATCGTGCGCTTTCCAAGCCGCAACCGGATCATCCGCATCTACGCGTGATGATTTGAAGATCGCATCCCATAGTTTTTCGAGTCCGACATCAGGCGCATCATCAGGAAACATTGCCGCAGCCCATGCAGGTGTGGCGCTGGCAACAATCGTCCAGTTGATTTCGTGTCGCGTAATCAGCTCAAGCGCAGGCCGATATGCCTGCGAGACGGCTTTATTCGCGCGTCCCACTTTTTCCGGGTCTTCATTCGAAAGCAGCGACGGATTCGCGCCTGCAATTGCCAGCCGTGCAGCACCACTCCTGAACGCCGCGCCCATTCCGTCATAAAGCCATGCCGGGGCGCGATCGAAGCTTTCATCCGGAGCAAAGCGGTAACGCATGAGCGCAGCCTCGTCATCGCTGAAAAGTGTTGTAACCAGCGCGGCACCCGCGCGATACGCATATTCGGTGATGCGGCGCGCCAGCGGCAGCGCATCGAGCGATGCAGTCATCACAAGTTCCTGCCCGCGCTCGAGTCCTAATCCAACGCGGACGGCGACTTCGGCAAGGCGGTCGAGTTTCTGTTCATGCGTGAGCTGTTCGGTGGCAAGTGCAGCAGTGGTCATGCTCCCAGTGTATGCCTATCGTTGTGCGCATGCGACCCGCGGAATACCCTGAAGATCATCCACAAAGCGGGCATTTCTCCATCCAGAAAAAAGCTGTGCGAGCGCATCCCTCTGGCCCTGTCCGATCTCTACAAGCAGCCACCCGCCCGGCCTGATCGCATCATGCGCCTGCGGAATCAGTCGCGCATAGACATCAAGCCCTGCAGGTCCCGCGAAGAGCGCGCCGTGTGGCTCATAATCGCGCACCTGAGGTTCGAGCAACGTACGATCTTTTTCCGCAACATACGGAGGATTAGAGACGACCGCATCGAAAGATTCGCCGGCTACTGCGCTTAACAAATCAGACTCGAGGAAACGAATGCGGTCAGCGACGTGATGCGCTTCCGCATTACCTAGCGCAACCGCCAATGCGGCGGAAGAAATATCCAACGCTGTGATTTGCGCATGAGGCAGAGACACAGCAAGTGCAACTGCAATCGCCCCGGAACCTGTGCCGATATCTGCGATGCGCAGCGCTCGATCATGCGGCACACGCGCAACTAAAGCTTCCACCAGATGCTCTGTCTCTGGACGCGGAATCAATACATCAGGCGTAACAGCAAAGGTGAGTCCGAAAAATTCCTGCTCGCCAAGAATGTACTGCACTGGTTCATGCGTCGCGCGACGTCGCAGCCAGCTTTCATACATCACAGCCTGTTCCGCAGTCAGTACGGCGTCAGGACGTGTAAGCAGAAATGCACGGTCGCAGCCGAGTAAGCGCATGAGCAGTAACTCTGCATCACGGCGCGGCTGTGTGGCAACGCCTTCAAGCCTATTGGCGCCCTCTGCAACGGCCTGCCGGATATTCATTATTTATGCGGCAGAGGCTGTTTCGGCTTTTAGACGTTCTGCGTTAAAGTGGGCAATCAGAGCGTCGATGACAGGCTGCAGCCTGCCTTCCATCACATCGGCGAGCTGATGGATCGTGAGTCCAATGCGGTGGTCGGTAAGACGGTTCTGCGGAAAATTGTAGGTGCGAATCTTCTCACTGCGGTCGCCGGAGCCAACCTGCTGTTTGCGTTCCTTTGCCAGCGCTTCCTGCTGCTTCTCCATCTCTACTTCATAAAGACGGGCGCGCAGCACGCGCATTGCTTTTTCGCGGTTCTTGATCTGTGATTTTTCGTCCTGACAGCTGACCACTGTGTTTGTCGGAAGATGCGTGATGCGGACGGCAGAATATGTGGTGTTGACCGACTGCCCACCAGGACCCGACGAGCAGAACGTGTCAATGCGAAGATCCTTGGCTTCAATCTTCACATCAACATCTTCGGCTTCAGGAAGGACAGCGACAGTGATTGCGGAAGTGTGCACGCGACCCTGTGTTTCCGTTGCCGGAACACGCTGCACGCGATGCACGCCGCTCTCATACTTCAACTGTGAATAGACGCGGTCGCCTTCAATGATTGCGATGACTTCTTTCAATCCACCTACAGACGACTCGGAACTAGAAAGTACCTCCACCTTCCAGCGGTGCTGTTCAGCAAGTCGGGAGTACATGCGGAATATCTCCGCGGCAAAGAGCGATGCCTCGTCTCCGCCAGTACCTGCGCGGATTTCAAGAATGACGTTCTTTTCATCATTCGGATCTTTCGGCAGTAACAACAGTTTCAAATCTTCTTCAATCTTCGGTAAGCGCTCTTCAAGCTGCGCTAACTCTTCCCCGGCCATGGCGCGAATATCAGGGTCGCTCTCATTGAGCATGGTCTTCGCATCGCCGATGCCGGTCTGCACCTGCTTGTATTCGCGGTACTTTTCTACAACATCTTCAAGGTCGCGGTGCTGCTTGGCGATCTTCTGATACTTTTGCGGATCAGAAACAACATCGGGCGAAGCAAGTTGCTCCCCCAGCTCTTCGTAACGGGCTGCAATCTGGTCTAAACGTTCAAACATTTGTATTTCTCTCGCGCTCTGCGGCTAAGTATAAAATTTGAAAACTGGGAAAAGGGCAGACGAATATATTGGCGGCGAGGCCGCTAGAGGAGAGCGCTGTTCTTATGGAGTAGAAGCAGCATCTTCTTTATTTTACAGCGAATCGACAAGACAGTACAGCTAACTTCAGGGGCGAAGCAGGTGGACAGTTTTTTCGCGCCGCATCGCTAGCAAGCTCACTCAACTTTTAGCGAAAGAGCATCGCTGAATTTTCGCAAGCGGCTGAGAAGTTTCTCGAACGCTAGTCCGCAACTATTGCGGGTGAAGCTAAGGCTGAACTCGTCGTACAATGAGGTAAAGTAAGTACTTGCCACTCAATCAGCCGGCTACAAATTGCTGGAGTCCTGATTTGCGGAGGGATGTGTGAGTGGTTGAAACAGGCGGTCTTGAAAACCGCTTTACTCGAAAGGGTAACGGGGGTTCGAATCCCTCTCCCTCCGCCATGTTTTAGCCTATTTAAATTAAGATAGATGCTGTCGTTTCTTAGAGTTAGCGGCTCACAGGTCAACGGAGGCAGCTAAATCGCTGCTAAGACAGTAATGGTTACCACGCCTAGCCCAATAAGCAAACTCATGCGATCGGTGACTGCAAAGATTACCGGGTCTTCATTCATCTCGCCGCGCGAGGCAAGCAGCCACACGCGGCTGACCCACAGCAGCATCAATGGAACAATCAGCCACATGCGGACAGGATGGAGGTAGAGAGCTTCGACATTTCTTCCGCTGATGTAGAGCGAAAATACGACCACCGCCGCATAAGCGCTGGCCGTGCCAAAGCTGCGCAACTGTTCGATATCGGCAACAAGATATCCGCGTCCGTTGGCTGGCGCATGTCCACGCTCGCGCAGGTTCTGCAGCTCACTGAAGCGCTTCACCATGGCAAGACTGAAGAAGAAAAACACAGAAAAAGCAGCGAGCCAGGTAGATATTGTCGTATCTGTAGCCGCGCCTCCGGCGAGCATTCGCAACGTATACAGTCCGGACAAAAGAATTACATCCAACAGCACGACACGCTTCAACGCTAGCGAATAGCTCAATGTTGTTACCAGATAAACTGCGAGCCACCCGACAAATTCGACAGGAAGGAATAGTGCTCCTCCGAACGCTGCGACAAGAAAAACGAGGCTGATCGCGGCTCCAGTCGTTGCCTGCAAATCTCCAGCGGCAAATGGACGAAACCGCTTTTTGGGATGACGGCGGTCTGCTTCAATGTCCAGAAGGTCATTGATGATATATGTCGCAGAAGCGCAGAGGCTGAAGCAAAGGAATGCCAGCAGTGCATCCAGAATGAGTGGCAGTTTCAAAGCATGGGCCAGAAGCACTGGAACAAAAATCAGCACATTCTTAGCCCACTGATGCAGGCGAATGGCCTTGAGAAAGGCCCTTATTCGTGGCGCGCGGTCTTCAAAACTGCGGCTGATTTTGATCCCGCGTGAACGGACCAGTCCGCGCAATGCGGCATGAGGATTCGCGAGCATCGCCTCGCCAGCATGTTGGAGAAGCGGTAGGTCAGGCCGGGCGTTGCCGATGTAATCAAAGCCGCTCTCTGCAAATTCAGCATCGATGCCGTTTAGCTTATTGCTTCCCGTAAGGTTGGTGCGTCCATCGCTGGCCAGCACTCCATCAAAGATTCCGACATACGCAGCGATGCGTTCGGCGAGTTTGCCGTCCGCGCCTGTGGCAAGAAAAATTCTCCTACCCTGCCCGCGTTCCTGCTCCAGATATGAAAGGAGGGTCCGATTGTAAGGGAGATGGGCCACATCGAGCGAAACTATGGAGCTAACCTTTGCCTTGAACGCAGCCTTTCCGTCCAGAACCCAGCGGAAGGTCTTCAATGCGCTGAGGGGATGGGTGCGCGCAAGCACCAACAATGAATCAAGCAGCGTGTCGCTCTTGACCAGAGTGCCGTCCAGATCGACGCAAACCGGCCGTTGTTGTGCGGGGCTGGCAGACACATCGAGTTGTGATTGGCTTGACAGACCATTTCTCCTGAATTGCCGATCAAAAATCCCAGTCTACTGTTCGATTTATCTGGATGAGAATCCTTTTCTTTAAGGAGGATTTGTGATACTGCTCCAATCGACGCCTGCACTATTCTTAGGATTTGCGCTTATGAATCCATCCACCCCCCAGAATTCGAACGGTCCATCATGGAGAGTCCTGCTGGGGTTGCTGCTGTCAGCGCTTATAGTTGCTGCAGGAATCGCGTACTGGCTTATTTATCCCTTCTTTCATCAACATTCGCACTAATCGCCCGATCCGCGAGCAGAATCGGAATTCCATCCTCAGCCGGATACCTGCGTCCACACTGCACGCATCTTATGAGGCTTTCATCCAGAATGAGTTTACCGTAGCAGGCAGGACAGGCCAGCATTACCAGCATCTCCGGAGAAAGAATCGCTCTAAGCATAACAACAGTGTATCCATCCTTTACCATGAAAAAGAGATGAACACACCACGCATACTCGATGGAAATGCAATCGCCGCGCAGATCAAAGCTGAGGTCGCTACGGAAGTGCAACGGCTCGCTGGCCAGGGCATCCGCCCGGGACTTGCCGCCGTTCTGGTAGGCCATGTACCTGCTTCAGAAATTTATGTGCGCAACAAAGTCCGCACCAGCGAGCAGCTTGGCATCTACTCCGATCTGATTACACCACCCGAAACAGTCAAGACCGAAGAAATGCTGGACCTGGTCGCGAAGCTCAATGCGCGTGAAGATATCGACGGCATTCTCATCCAATTGCCACTGCCGAAACAGGTAAATGCGAAGCGTCTGCTCGAAGCAGTTTCACCTGAGAAAGATGTGGACGGCTTCCATCCCGTCAACGTGGGCCGCTTGCAGGCTGGCCAACCAGCGCTTGCTCCCTGCACCCCAGCCGGTATGATTCAGATGCTCAAGCGCAGTAATCTGCCCATCGCTGGGCAGAATGCAGTCGTCATCGGACGCAGCGATATCGTCGGTAAACCGATTTCGATTCTCCTATTACAGGAAAATGCGACAGTCACCATCTGCCACAGCAAAACGCGAGACCTGCCCAGCTTTACGCGCAATGCTGACATTCTGGTAGCCGCCATAGGTCGCCCAGGTTATGTCACTACGGAAATGGTCAAGCCTGGGGCGACCATTCTTGACGTTGGCATCAATCGCATCACTACACGTGAAGAATTCGACGAATATTTCGCCGGCAATAAGAAGCGCGAAGAGACATTTGTTCTGAAAGGATCAACCATCGTCGGCGACGTACATCCTGAAGCATTCAAGCTCGCAGGCGCTTACACGCCCGTCCCCGGTGGAGTTGGCCCTCTGACGATCGCCATGCTCATGTCGAACACCGTGCGCGCTGCGAAACTGCGCCGTGGGCTGGCAGTTTAAGCGGATGTTGCGCGTAGGTCTTACCGGCGGACTGGGCAGTGGCAAAAGCACAGTCGCGCAAATGTTCGCCGCGCGTGGCGTGCATGTCATTTCAGCTGATGAGATAGGCCGCAGGCTCATGCAGCCCAGCGAAACCGTTTATAGCGAGATTGTTCATCACTTCGGCCCGGAGGTGGTTCAGCCGGACGGGAATCTCGACCGGAAAAAACTTGCCGAGCTCGCCTTCAGGCAAGGCCGGCTTGATGAACTGAATCGCATTGTCCATCCGCCAGTTGTTGCGGCTCAGGAAAAATGGGCACAAGAAGTTTTCGCCCGCGATCCTGATGCAGTTGCCATGGTCGAATCTGCACTTGTCTTTGAAGCAGGAGCATCGGGCAGCGTTCCAGACTGGAAGGCCAGATTCGATCGCGTCATTCTTGTCACTGCTCCCGATGATGTGAAAATACAGCGCTTTCTTGATCGCATTGGGGCTGGAAAAAGCCCTGAACAGCGCGAAGCGCTCGAAGAGGACGCACGCTCGAGGCTCGCCGCCCAGATTCCTGATCAAGAAAAAATTCCGCTCTCCGACTATGTGATTGATAATAGCGGCCCACTTGCTGAAACGGAACGCCAGGTCAACGAAGTCTTCGCCAGACTCCGGCAGGCGGCAAACCGCTAAAATTAAATATTGATGCCCAAAAGCCAGCTGTATCCATACAACGCAGCTGGCTTGAAAGCATTGGAACGGGTGAGATTGCCATGATTTTTCGCAGGATTGTTTTGGTGCTCTTGCTGGTGCTTGGTTTCTGGTACGTGATGAGCCACAGCCGTCCGGCAAATCAGATGTTCTCCAACTCAGGGGTTGCGTCGCTGCACCTGACGGAAGCGCACGCCGCGCCAGCGTTTGACTCCGAAGAGCTGAATAATATCGGTGTCTATAAAAAGGTTCTGCCTTCAGTAGTCAACATCACAGCTACGTCGCAGATTTTCAACTTCTTTCTGGGTGTTGTGCCGCAGCAGGGGCAAGGTTCAGGCTTTATTCTCTCTCCTGAAGGGCAGATTCTTACGAACTTCCATGTCATTGCCAATGGCGGAGCGCGCGTAGAGCGTGGAACAGTGGTTGATGTCACCACTTACGACAAGCACCACTACAAAGCGCAAATCGTCGCCACAGACCGCCATCATGATCTCGCGTTGCTTCAGATTAAAGGCGCAACGAAACTCGTTCCCGTCGTACTGTCCGATTCCCGCAACCTCGTCGTCGGACAGAAGGTTTATGCCATCGGCAACCCTTTCGGACTAAGCGGCACTATGACCACAGGCATCATCAGCGCGCTGCGCTCGATCCGTGGTCCGGCAGGCGATCCCATTGAAAATGCCATCCAGACCGACGCCGCCATTAATCCCGGCAACTCAGGCGGTCCGCTCCTCAATTCGCGCGGTGAAGTCATTGGCATCACCTCTCTCATTGCCACCAACCCCAATGAGGGAGTCGAGCAGAGCGCCGGCATCGGTTTCGCGATTCCCATTGACACAGCAAAAGCTGTCCTCAGCGATTTCCAGAAGTACGGCCGTGTAAGGCGTCCTGAGTTGGGCATTATCACATTACCAGTT
This sequence comes from Pseudacidobacterium sp., assembly GCA_036264445.1. GTDB lineage: Bacteria > Acidobacteriota > Terriglobia > Terriglobales > Acidobacteriaceae > Pseudacidobacterium. The sequence goes on along the minus strand of DATAQW010000427.1, from coordinate 10,606 downwards.
GGCCCAGACCTTGCTGAGCAAATGGGACTCGCCGCCGAATCCGGCCTTCTGGTGCAGCGCGTTGTCACCGGTGGTCCCGCGGAACGCGCCGGACTGCATGGCGGCAACGAAACTGCCTATCTCGATAACCAGCAGATTTTCCTGGGCGGCGATCTGATCGTTGCCGTCGACGGTCAGCAGGTCACGAGTAGACAGGATCTTTCCGACATTATGGACCATCATCAGGTCGGCGATTCGGTGACCGTGACTTTTTTCCGTGGGCGCCGCAAACTGACGGCGCGCCTGACGCTTGGTGAAGGGGGCGGAGAACGCACGGCCTGATTTGCAGTCGATGAAACCTGCATCCCAATTCGATATCTCCGGTATCCGCGTCCTCGACGGCGGCATGGCAACCGAACTGGAGCGCCGCGGCTGCAATATCAGCGGACCACTTTGGTCAGCGCATGTGCTGGCAGACAGCCCAGAGACAATCGAAGCCGTCCACCTTAGTTATCTCGAAGCCGGAGCTGACTGTATCCTCACCGCCAGCTACCAGGTTTCCGCGAAAGGGTATACAGAGCTCGATCAAGCCGGGATGCCCCATCCTCGCAGAGCAAGGATAGGAGGCTCTCAGGATGACAAACCGGCCAAAAAATACCAGGAAGCTGCAGCAACAGCACTTCGTCAATCGATCGAGCTCGCCCTAGCAGCCCGAGAAAAATACCATCAGTTGTCCGCACGCCCCATTTGGATCGGAGTGTCACTCGGTCCCTATGGCGCAGCCTTGCACAACGGAGCTGAGTATCACGGCAACTACGACCTGAGCTTTGCTGAGTTAGTTCAGTTTCATGCCGAACGTCTGGCAGTCGTTGAGAAAACGCAGGCCGATTTCGTGGCCTTCGAAACCATCCCTTCCATCGAGGAAGCGGAAGCCATCGTCGAAGCCTTGCATCAGCAACCCACAGTCCACGGCTGGATCTCCTTCACTTGCAAGGATAACCAGCACATCGCCCACGGCGAAAAGTTGGCCTCCTGCGCCGAATTCCTGGACAAGCAGAAGCAGATTATTGCCATTGGCATCAACTGCACCCATCCAAAATTCATCGCGCCGCTTATAAGAGAAATAAAGCAGTCCACTCAAAAGCCCATCGTCGTCTATCCCAACTCAGGTGAGGGCTGGGACGCCGAACACCGCCGCTGGACCGGAACCTCCAATACGGCAGAATTTGGCCACTTAGCCCGCGAATGGGCCTCAGCCGGAGCGCAGATCATCGGGGGGTGCTGCCGCACCAGCCCCGAGCACGTGTCGGCCATTCATCAAGCTCTGAAGAGCTAAATCTGGGTACGTGCGCCCCAACTTGGTAAAGCCAAAAGCAACCAGGCAGGAGGCGCCGGAAAAGCAATGCAATCCGTGTAAGCACAAATGGCGAAGCGCGTGCCGCAGGACGCGAAGTCCCATGCGACAATAGAAATGTAACCGCCATGAAATCAGAATCGCTCCCTGTGGCCCCCACAGCTGCCACCGTTACCTCCGAGCTTCTGGCTCAGCACAGCATCACCCCTGAGGAATACGAGCGTATCGTAGCCGCGCTGGGGCGCACCCCGAGCCTTACCGAACTCGGTATTTACTCCGTGATGTGGAGCGAGCACTGCTCCTACAAATCTTCGCGCGTGCACCTGAAGCGGCTGCCCACCAAGAGCGACCGCGTTGTGCAGGGACCGGGCGAGAATGCCGGGATCATTGACGTAGGTGATGGTTGGGCCTGCGCCTTCAAGATCGAGTCGCATAATCATCCCTCGTATATCGAGCCATATCAGGGAGCGGCTACCGGAGTCGGCGGCATCCTCCGTGACATCTTCACCATGGGCGCGCGCCCGCTGGCTGTGATGGATTCGCTGCGTTTCGGCCCCATCTCCGACGGCAAGACGCCACAGGAAGTCCTCCATAAAAACCATTCCATAGTCGAAGGCGTAGTCCACGGTATCGCCGGATATGGCAACTGCTTCGGCGTGCCCAATCTTGGCGGAGAAACGCGCTTCGAAGAATGCTACTCCGGCAATCCGCTGGTGAATGCTTTTGCGCTTGGCCTGGTTCGCCGCGATGAAATCTTCTACGCGAAAGCCACCGGCATTGGAAACCCGGTGATCTACGTCGGAGCCAAGACGGGACGCGACGGCATCCACGGCGCAACCATGGCGAGCGAGGAGTTCAAGGAAGGCTCCGAGCAGAAACGCCCCAATGTGCAGGTTGGCGACCCGTTCATGGAAAAGCTGCTTCTCGAAGCCTGCCTCGAAGCCATGAAAACGGGAGCCATCGTCGGCATTCAGGACATGGGGGCCGCTGGATTAACCTGCTCCACCTGTGAGATGGGAGCGCGCGGTGGTGTGGGCCTTGAAGTCGAGCTGGACAATGTGCCGCAGCGCGAAACCGGCATGACCTCTTACGAGATCATGCTGAGCGAATCGCAGGAGCGTATGCTGCTTGTCGCCGATAAAGGCCGCGAGCAGGAAGTGCTCGATGTCTTCTCCAAATGGGGCCTTGATGCCACCATCGTCGGCACCGTCATCGGCGAACCGCGTCTACGCATTTTGCACCGCGGTGAACTGATGGCTGACATTCCGAACCAGTCGCTCACCGATGATGCTCCGGTGTATCACCGTCCTGTCGGAACATGGAAAGCACCTGTCCCTGCTGAGCCAACAAAAAGCGCTCTCGACAAGGTGAATTACGAAGACAAGGTCACTACGCGCGATTACACAGAAGACCTGCGCAAATTGCTCACCTCGGCAAATATCTGTTCCAAGCACTGGGTGCATGAGCAGTATGACTCGATGGTGCAGACCAACACTGTACAGGGTCCCGGTGGCGAGGGTGGCGTCATGCGCATCAAGGGCACGAAACGCGGCCTCTCCATGGCCCTCGATGGCAATGGGCGCTGGTGCTACCTCGATCCCAAGCTTGGAGCAAAACACGCCGTTGCCGAGGCTGCCCGCAAAGTGGCCTGCACCGGGGCAACACCCATCGCAGCAACGAACTGCCTGAATTTTGGAAACCCGGAAAAGCCTGAGATCATGGCGCAGCTTTCGTCTGCAATTGATGGCATTGCCGAAGCCTGCATTGCGCTGGGCACCCCGATTACCGGCGGCAATGTCTCGCTATATAACGAGACACGCGGTGAAGGCATTTACCCAACCCCAGTTCTTGGAATTGTTGGCCTGATTGAGGACGTAACCAAAACCGTGCCAGCCTCCTTCCAGAAGGAAGGTGCTGCAGTTCTTCTCCTCACTGCAGCCAAATTGCCGACTATCGAAGAACGTTTGCGTGAATTCGGCTCATCCGAGTACGCAAAGACATTGCTTGGCGAGCTATGGGGAGTACCGCCGGCTCTTGATCTGGAGGCTGAAGCCGCGTTGCACAAGTGTCTGGCTGAGTTAGCAGATGCTGGCTTGTTGCATTCCGCGCGCGATATCTCTGATGGCGGCATTGCCGTTGCTTTGTCCGAAGGCGGATTTGGAAACGGAGTTGGAGCGAGCGTTTATCTGCAAGAAACGCCAGATCTACCAGTAGCATGGACCTTATTCAATGAAACGGCAACGCAGGCCATCATTACCTGCGACATGTCTTCTGTTGAAAAGATCGAGGCCATCGTAAAAAAATATCCTGCACTCCTCATTGAAAACGTTGGCGAAACCGTCAAAGCTAATCTTCGCATTCAGGTCAACGGCAAAACAGTGATCGATGAAAGTGTTTCCGGACTTCAACACGTGTGGGCGAATGCGCTCGAATCCGCCCTGCACGAAGAGGTGCTGGCGTGAACCACCTCGTGATCGAAGGCATTCCTGGCGAAGAAACCAGGATGCCCCATGCCTGCGAAGCAAGGGTGGGAGGTTCGCAGGACGCTAAAGATGACAAGCTCCGCGAAGAGTGCGGCGTAGTAGCCATCCACGGACACCCCGACGCAGCACGCCAAGCATATCTCGGCCTCTATGCATTGCAACATCGCGGACAGGAATCCGCAGGCATCGCCACCGCCGACGGGACCACCCTCTCGAACATCAAAGGCATGGGCCTGGTCGCCGACATCTTCACTGAAGAAGTCCTCGCCAAGCTCAACGGAGACATGGCCATCGGCCACACGCGCTATTCGACCACAGGCGACTCGGCCCTGCTGAATGCACAGCCCATCCGTGTTGACTCAACCAAAGGGCTCATCGCCATCGCGCACAACGGAAACCTCGTAAACCTGGGCAATGTGCGCGCAAAGCTAGAGCGCGAAGGCGCGTTCTTTCAGACCACAAGCGATTCCGAGATCATCGTCCAGCTCATCGCACATTCCAGGGCAGGAACGCTGGTCGACGCTATCGCCGACTCGTTGCGCCAGGTCGATGGAGCCTTCTCCATAGTCATGATGACGCGCGACCGCATCTTTGCCGCACGCGACCCACGTGGCTTCCGTCCGCTTTCGATGGGACGCCTTGAAAACCCCGACGGCCCGGATACCATCGTCTTCGCATCTGAGACCTGCGCCTTCGATCTGCTGCGTGCGAAATTCGAGCGCGATGTGAAACCAGGCGAACTGGTGATGGTCACACGTGACGGCGTGACCTCTGTGCAGTATTCAACGGGTATTCCGCAGTCCAGCTGCATCTTTGAGCACGTCTACTTCGCGCGCCCTGACAGCAAAATCTACAACCGTTGGGTACAGGAGAGCCGCGAAGAAATGGGCCGCCAACTGGTGCGCGAATCGCACGTCCCCGCCGACCTGGTTGTGCCTGTGCCTGACTCCGGAGTCACCGCCGCCATCGGTTATGCTGCAGAAAGCGGCATCCCATTTCGTTTCGGCTTGATCCGCAACCACTACGTGGGCAGGACATTCATCGAGCCCGAACAGCGCGTGCGCGACTTCGGCGTGAAGCTCAAGCTGAATCCTGTCCGCAATCTGCTCGAAGGCAAGCGCATCATCCTTGTCGACGACTCCATCATCCGCGGCACCACCAGCCGCAAGATTGTACGCATGGTGCGCGCAGCCGGGGCAAAGGAAGTGCATTTGCGCATAAGCTGCCCGCCGACAATTTCGCCCTGCTTTTATGGAGTAGACACGCCGCGCAAGAAAGACCTGATCGCGGCTAATAATTCTATTGAAGAAATCCGCCGCTTCATTGAAGCTGACTCGCTCGCCTATTTGTCACTCGAAGGGTTACAGAAAGCCTGCGACGGCGGTGAAGGAAACCACTTCTGCATTGCCTGCTATACCGGCGAATATCCGACTGAATGGGTTGATGTAGAAGATATTCTTCCAGCCGCTGTGGCCCGGTAGAAACTAGGCGAGGGCCGAGGCCCTCGCATTTCATGCTTTTACAGCCGTAGCTGTCTTCGCTGGCTGGTAGCCGCCCACCTCAGGGCGAAACGCAATCGCAATGCGGTTCCAGCTATTGATCTGCGTTATGGCATAGGTCAGCTTCACAATCTCTTCCTCGCTGAATTGCAAACGAGTCTGTGCGTAGACCTCCTCTGACGCATGCCCCTGCTGAATGTTCGTGACCGCCTCGGTCCAACCAAGCGCAGCGCGTTCGCGCTCGGTAAAGAAAGGCGCTTCACGCCATGCTGAAAGCGCATAGATGCGCTGCTCCGTTTCACCATGTGCGCGAGCGTCCTTCGTGTGCATGTCGAGACAAAAAGCGCAGCCATTCAACTGCGATGCGCGAATTTTGACCAGCTCATACAGTGCAGGATCGAGTCCGCTGCGGCGAATGATCGCCTCAAGATGCAGCATTCCCTGGTAGGCTTCCGGAAAGGCTTTCGGATAATCAAGACGCTGTTCCATAGAAATTCCCTCCATACAACAAAGATATGCCACACTTAGTTTTGTCACTGCTTGCGCAAAAAGAAAATCTTTGGGTGCCTCACGTTTGCGAACCCGGACCTCGAAATGCGCGGTGTTCGCGTTCTGGAGCGGGAAGCTAACGTGGGAGGTTTGCAGGATAACTGGAGTGGTGTCTTGTTCGCTTAACCTGAGTTCTTTACGGCCCGACATAAAGCTCAATGGGTGAAAAACCAATCTGTCTGCTTTTGCGATCAACGCGCAGAAAGATCGGCGTCTTTCCGCCATTGATCGTGACGCCCATCACCACTCCATTGCCTACCGCCTTGGAAATCACGATCTGGTGGCTTTTGATCACACCATAATCGCCCTCCGGACCCCAGTCTTTGGTGAACTGGATAAAGTCGTAAAGCTTGTATTGGTCCTGGTGTTGCTCCCAGTTCGGATCGTTGTTCCAAATGGAATATGCCTTCTTTAAATCGCCGCTCTGAAGGGCCACAAAGAACCTGTTGACGCGGTGTTGCGCCGGCCAGTCCCAGAACCACCAGGTCCCAATCGCGAGAACCACGACAGCAATCAAAACAGTAATGATCGAATTGCGAATCAGGCGCGCGCGGCGTGCATCATACGCAGGCGCATCGAGAAGTGTCATGAACGCAGCTCTCTACTTTCCACCATTCTATTTTGACACCGCGATGCTTCTGTATGTTTCGAATAACAGATTATCGCGAATAATTCGTGCGGTCTTTCTCCGCCCGCCGCTCCAACGCAAGCGCAATCAACCGGTCAATCAGCTCCGGATATGGCACCCCTGACGCCGCCCACAGCTTGGGATACATGCTGATAGCCGTAAATCCCGGCAGCGTATTGATCTCATTCAGAAAGATGCGGCCTGATTTCCCCGGTTCCATCAGGAAGTCGACGCGTGCTAGACCCGCGCAGTCGCAGGACTTGAAGGCTGCAATGGCCATCTGCTGAATCTGCTTTGTCTGCTGCTTCGTCAGCTTTGCGGGAATGATGAGGTCAGACCCTTCGCTCAAATATTTGGCCTCGTAATCGTAAAACTCCTTGATCGGCACAACTTCCCCGACTACTGAAGCCTTCGGTTCATCATTGCCGAGCACTGCAACCTCCAGCTCACGCGCTTTGCTGCGCTTGCCGCCGACGCCCTGCTCGACAACAATTTTGCGATCATAGCTTGCAGCCAGCTCAATCGCAGACCTAAGCTCTTTGCGGCCGTGCGCTTTGCTGATTCCAACAGAAGAGCCAAGGTTCGCTGGCTTTACAAAGACCGGATACCTGAGCGCAGCTTCTACCCGCGCAACGATCTTCTTCGGATTCGCCTCCCACTCGCCACGCAGAAACGTGACATGTTTGGTGATTGCAAGCTTCGCCGAAGCAAAAAGCCGCTTCATCACGTCCTTGTCCATACCCGTGGCCGAGCCAAGAACGCCCGATCCGACATAAGCGATTCCCGCCAGCTCAAAAAGCCCCTGAATGGTCCCATCCTCGCCGAATGTCCCATGCAGCACAGGAAAGATGACATCGACATTCAATGCTTGATGTGCCGGATGCCCCTGTGTCTCAAAAGGCACAAGCGCCCCTGTTTTCGATTTCGACGGCACAGGCGGAACGATGACAGCTTCGCCTCTGGCCAGCACGGCGGCCGGAGCCGTTGCTTGAGGGTCGCCCGCGCGAAGCTGGCGCGGCACAAGCGATTCGCCGTTCAGCAGGCGCGCGGCATCGGTCGCCGTGACCCAGCGGCCTTCTTTGGTAATGCCAATGGGGATGACTTCGTACTTTTTAGGATCAATGGCTTTCAGAACCGAAGCTGCCGAAAGCAGAGAAACCTCATGCTCGCCACTGCGGCCGCCAAAGAGAACACCTACACGGAGTTTGGGCATAAAAGCCTATTGTATGGAGAAAGGCTGTGAAGATGAGTTACTTGTATGGCTACTCGCCGGGCGGATTCTGCTTGCTACAGAATCTTTTTCCCAAAAGCTGAAGAAATCAGCTCCACCGCCAGATCCGCTGTGCGGTTGTGCTCATCAATCACCGGATTCACCTCAACCACCTCAAGGCTCAGCATGCGTCCATGATCAGCAATGATTTCCATTGCCAGATGCGCCTCGCGATAGGTTGCTCCGCCGCGCACCGGAGTGCCCACTCCGGGTGCATCTTCCGGATCGACCCAGTCCATATCCAGGGAGACATGATACCCAGCCGTCCCACGCCCAGCCGCGCGCAGTGCTTCTTCCATCACAGTGCGCATGCCGCGCTCGTCGATATCGCGCATGGTGTAGACCTCATTGAGTCCAGTGCGCTTGATGTTCTCTTTCTCAGTTGCATCAATATCGCGCACGCCGATCAGCACCGTATTTTCCGGCAACACTTTCGGCGAGAACCCACAAATGTTTTTTAGCGGATCAGGACCAAGTCCCAGCAAAGCCGCAAGCGGCATCCCGTGGACATTGCCACTCGGTGAGGTTTCCGGCGTATTCAGGTCAGAATGCGCATCGATCCAGATGAGCCCAATCTTCTGGTTCTGGCGGCGATAAAATTCGGCCACTCCTGAGACGCTGCCCGCAGCGACAGAGTGATCGCCGCCAAGGATGATCGGCGTCTTGCCTTCTTCCAGCGCTTCGATCACGTGGTCTGCGGCTTTCGTGCAGGTCTCGGTAATTTCTTTCAGATAACGGGCGTTCTCGTCTCCAACGTGCTTCGTTTCAGCAATCGCAACGCCAATATTGCCACTATCTGTCACGTTATGACCAAGAGATTCAAGCCGCGCTTCGAGTCCGGCAACACGCACGGCCGACGGTCCCATATCCACGCCGCGGCGTGAAGCGCCCAGATCAAGCGGCACGCCGATTACACATATCTTGCGCGGAGGAAGCGACTGCACTCCGCTGTAAATGGGTCCGATATTGTGGCTGGCAATGGTCATTTGTTCGTTAGCGATTGCTTCGCTTGTCTTCGACATACAAACCGTTTAAAAGCCTTCTTTGAAAGGGCACGGCTTTGTCCGCGCCAATACTATGTCTTGTATCGCAGCTTTAGCCACCGAGGGAGAGATTCTATAAACCATCCCTCGGGGGGGCTAAAGCCCATTTCTTCACTACACATTTAACGGCACGGCTGAAGCCGTGCCCCAAAACTCACGGATAGATTCTATTCAGCGTCCGTGCAAACGGAATCGTCTCCCGTACGTGCTCCAGCCCGCAGATCCACGCCACCGCCCGCTCAATGCCCATCCCAAAACCCGAGTGCGGAACCGATCCATACTGCCTCAGATCGAGATACCACTTGAACGCATCGAGCGGCAGATTGTGCTCTTCAATGCGCTTCTTCAACAGATCGTAAGACGCTATACGCTGCGACCCGCCAATGATCTCGCCATAACCTTCGGGGGCAAGCATATCCACGCAAAGCGCATATTTCTGATTCTGCGGATCAGGCTCCATATAAAACGCCTTCACCGCGGCAGGATACCGATGCACCATCACAGGACGGTCAAACTGCGATGAGATATACGTTTCATCCGGCGATCCAAAGTCATTGCCATACTCAAAAGGCTGTTCCAGCAACCCTTTCGCATGAGCGTCATTCAGCATCTGCACGGCCTCGTCGTAGCTTAGACGCGGAAACGGCCCTTTGATCGCCTCCAGCTTACTCGTATCGCGCCCCAACACTTTCAGATCGACAGCACGCCGCGCAAGCACGCGATCCACAATGAAGCTGATGAACTGTTCCGCCAGCTCCATCAGGTCATCGAGTGTCGCGTAGGCCCATTCCGGTTCAACCATCCAGAACTCCGTAAGATGGCGGCGTGTCTTCGATTTCTCAGCGCGAAATGTGGGGCCAAAGCTATAGACCTTGCCCAGCGCCAGCGCAGTGCTTTCAATGTAGAGTTGCCCGCTCTGCGTCAGGTACGCCTCATCGCCGAAATACTCAACAGGAAAGAGCGTGCTTGTGCCTTCGCACGCCGCCGGCGTCAGAATCGGCGGATCGGTCAGCACAAAGCCGTTGTCATCCAGAAAATCGCGCGCCGCTTTGATGATCTCAGCGCGAATGCGCAGAATTGCCGACTGGCGCGGCGTGCGAATCCACAGATGGCGATGCTCCATCAGGAAGTCGGTGCCATGCTCTTTCAGCGAAATAGGGAACGGCGCCTCCTCCGGCACTCGCTGAACCACCTCGACATTCTCAACATCCAGCTCATAACCGCCTGGAGCACGCTTATCGGCACGGACTTTTCCCGTCACGATTACGCTCGACTCCTGCGTCAACCCCTTCACTTTCTCAAAGACCTCAGGTGTAACCGCAGCCTTAGGAACAATGCCCTGAATCGTACCCGATCCATCGCGGAAGATAGGAAAGAGCAGTTTTCCGCTCTCGCGCAGGTTGTAGAGCCATCCCTTGAGGGTGACGGACTTCCCATCATGCTCGCCAATACGGGCAATGCTTGTGACCGGGGCTTCAGTTGCAGCTACGACAGTTTCTTCAGACATAAGATCGTGTTCTCTCACAGCGGCTTTACCGGGAAAAGCCGAACCTCTCAGTGTACCGTGAGGGGGCCATTAGCGCTCAGTTCTCAAAAACTGGGTAGTGGGTCAGTTTGAATTCGCAGCACATTTCCGATTAGCCCGTTTTTCGGCAAAGTGGATTGCTTCCGAGTTCTGCATGGGTCTTAGGCCCACTTATGGATGAAAATCGACTGACGAAAAACGCTCACTTCCTTGGGGAGGATATTGCTGACGTTATCATGACCTCGTTTGAAAATTGTTTCTACGTGGAGACCAAAT
>DATAQW010000316.1:0-19436 GCA_036264445.1 Pseudacidobacterium sp. | reverse complement strand
GAATGGAAATCCGTCAGCGGAATCCACTGCTTGTTGTACTCGTTCCAGCGGTAGACGCTTCCAATGTCCGTGCGCGCATAAATCAGGCCAGGTTCCGTAGGATGCGCAATCAATCCGGGGACATACCCTCCGGCAACGATGGTAACGGGTTTGAAGTGATAAGACTCAGAGGTTGGCTGGGCCATCAGTGTTGTTGCCGTCAGACCCAGAAACATGAGCGCGGCAATCTGCATCACAATCCGGTTTACAAACTTCATACAGGCGCTCCTTTCCGCAAATAGGGGGATTCAATGTTTCACTTTTCGTAAACGTTTTCATTACGCCTACTAAATAAAGAAAAGCGATTTAGCAGAGACGAAATACCATCCCGAATCGACGCCTGTCAACATGGATTTTTATCCCGGCACATGTGTGGCATGATGCGATCAGATCAGCCAGAAGAAACACCGACGCATGGGGAGCGCCAAACTGAACGGGCGGCCCAGCCAAAAAAGTGGCTTGAGTGGGTTCAGGATCTAACCCTGTTTCGTACTCGAAGCCCCAACCGCTACCTCGCCATGATGATTCCGAAACCCGGGGGAAGTCGGATCCAGCGGCTTTCCATTTTCTATCTGAAGTACGCCCTGCTGAGCGCTCCATCCCGGCAGTACCTGGCTTCCCGTAATCAGTCGGGCTCCGTGAGTAAAGGTGAAGTATGTCCACGCCCACTCCCAGAAAACAAAAATGCGGTTGCGGAATCCGATCAGAAAGAAGATATGTATCGTCAGCCAGGTAATCCAAGCCATGAAGCCGCTCCAGTGCGCCTTGAACGGCCATTCAATCTTCGCGACCGCTGCAAGACGCCCGATAGTCGCCATGTCGCCCTTGTCAAAATAGCGGAACCCGCTTCGCGTTTCTCCCTTCAAATCGTGTTCCACCACACGTGCAACGTGGTCGCCCATCTGCATCGCTGGCTGGGCTACTCCGGGGACCTGCCTGCTGTCTTGCTCAAAATGAGCTAGGTCGCCGCAAACAAAAATCTCAGGATAGCCTTGAGGATTCAGCGTCTCATTCACGAGCACGCAACCGCGCTTGTCTGTCTCGACACCCAGCAGCTTTCCCAGAGGAGAAGCCTGCACACCGGCAGCCCAAAGAGTCACAACTGCATCCAGGCGCTGTCCACCGACAACAACATATCCGGGCTTGACCTCCGTTACCTGCGCGCCAGTATGGACCTCAACGCCGAGATTGTTGAGCTGTTCCACCGCCTTCTGCGAAAGATCCTCCGGATACGCAGCCAGTATCCGTGGGCCTCCTTCAAGAATCAGCACCCGCGCCTTCGCCGGATCGATATGACGGAAATCGTGCCGCATAAAAAGCTTCGCAATGTCTGAAATAGCTCCCGCCAGTTCGACTCCTGTAGGGCCGCCTCCAATCACAACGAAATTCAGCGGAGGGTACGACCCTGTCTCCAGCATCTGCCGCTCCGCCAGTTCGAAAGCAAGGAGCACGCGTCGCCGGATCTCGGTCGCATCTTCAACAGTCTTGAGACCGGGAGCGAATTCAGCCCACTGATCGTTTCCGAAATAAGAATGCGTCGAGCCGGTGGCAACAACCAGGTAGTCATAATCCATCACTGCGCCGCTTTTCATCTGGACGCGCCGCTGTTCCTTATCAAGGCCGACGGCTTCGTCCATCAGCACTTCAACATTCTTATATTTCCGAAGAATGCCGCGGATAGGAGTGGCAATGTCCGCAGGAGAAAGCACAGCCAGCGCAACCTGATAAAGCAGCGGTTGAAAGGTGTGGTGATTGCGCCGGTCAACAACTGTAATGTCTACCGGAAGCTTGGCCAGACCCTTGGCCGCATTCAAGCCGGCAAATCCTGCGCCAAGTATAAGCACTCGCGGCCTGCGTCTTTCTGCTATAGCAGGAATCGTAATGTTAGCCATGCGCCCTCCCAATAACACAGATGCCGCAAACCACAAAAGCGACACAGAGTTAGAAAAACTATAGAGCTCGCTTGTCCGTTGACCTCCTGCGAAATCTGTGCGTCTCTACGTTGGGAGTCTACAAAAAGTGTAGATGAGGATAATGAAGGTTTTCCTCTACGAGCCTCAGCCGATCCTTCGCGTCCTCTGCGGTAAAGTCCACTTTGCGCCCCTTGGCGTCCTTAGCGCCTTGGCGGTAGATTTTGTTTCTCAGCATGAGCAATCATGTTGAACGGAAAACAAATGTCTATCGTGCAGGCCAATTCCACTTCGGCGTGTTAAACAGTGTTGCCCCCTCCAACGTAGTTTCCCCAAACGCTTTCAGCAGATGGAGCCGCGTGCAACGCGGCGCTGATGCAAGTTCTTCTATGAGCACCTGCGCATGTGAAACCACAATAATCTGTGTATGCTTCGCTGCGGCAAGAATTAGTCTTGCAAGCGCCGGAAGCAGGTCCGGATGCAGGCTGGTTTCCGGTTCATTGAGCACCATCAATTCCGGCGGGCGCGGCGTGAGCAGAGCAGCAGTCCATAGGAGGTAACGCAGGGTTCCATCCGACAACTCGGCTGCAGAAAGTGGCCGCAGTAATCCATGCTGCTGCAACCGGAGTTCAAAACGTCCATTCTGCACCTCAATATATAGCCGGCTGCCGGGAAAAGCATCTTCTAGTGTCATCGCGAGTGCTTCATCAGATCGAATCTCGAGAATCGTCTCAAGGGCAGCGGCGAGATTACTTCCATCGTGCTGAAGTACAGGCGTAAAAGTGCCAATCTGAGCAGCCCTTGCAGGCGATTCAGAATCGGTGCGGAAATGGTCATAGAAGCGCCAGCCGCGAACCGCTTCACGGACTGCCAGCATCTCTGGTGCTCGCTGCGGATCAGCAATGCTGGCAAGCATACTATCCGTGTCAGAGAGGTGCTGCGTCAGCATTACCGGCTCTTCGTCTCGCGTGGCTGCAAGCCAGGCAAAGTTGTTCCTGCGATCCACGAGGGCAGCCGCTTTCCGGTAGACCGGGCCATGCCAGACACACTCCCGCTTTACGCGCGGATCCAACTCAAACATTGTTGCCGGTGGTGGCGGAGGAGGGTAGCCCAGTTCGATGCTGTAGCTGTAGGTGTCGCCGCCAAAGCCGAGCTTGAGACTGGCGACTTTCCGGTTCGCGAGTGGCTCCACTGCATACGTCCCTCGGCGAACGCCTCGCGCAATTGTCTCCGGGCCTGCCCAGAAAGTAGATGGCAAACCACCCTCGCGGGCGAGAGAGGCCACGACCGCATTTTGTGCGGCATCGGCAAGCAAATGCAGGGAGCGGTACACACTGGACTTGCCACTTCCATTTGCACCAGTGACCACGCTTAACTGTCCCAGGGGCAGAATCAAATCTCGTAGTGACCTGTAACCCTGGACAGCGATAGTGCGGATCATGAGACACAGAATATCGCGACCATAGGTCTAAACAATCCTCTGCCACAGCTCCTGCGTGGCCCTTGCTCGAATGGGGCTCGCTGAAAATAACCGCCAAATCACCTAAGGATGTTGTTCAATCTCAAAATCAAGCGAAGCCACATTCCCCGTCACCGCTGTCACGTAAAGCCGCGTTGGTACACCATTTCCTGTCAGTGGAGTCAACGTTACCAGCCCATCAGCACCAGAGTTTGCAGTCACTGTCTGCACAGCAAGCGTTGGAGCAGATGGGCAGCGCCCCTGCGAGGGACACTCAGGAGTCCACTGCTTGAGCGTCTCGTAAAAAGTAACTATACCCGCAGCCATTGGATGCCCCACGGCATCCGTCACCCGCAACACCACTGGAGCAGGCGTCTCAGGGGCACTCAGCGTCTGACCTACGCCACTCACCGCCACAAGCTGCGCCACTTCAGGATGCACGCTGTAGATCTGGAACGTCGCGCAAACCGTATTTCCAGACAGGCAGCCGTAGACAGGAACGTCTGCTCCTGCAACCAATGGATTTATATTTACCTGCCAAGTCGCAATTCCATTTGTGTCACTGACACTGAAAGGAACTGCGGCAGTAGCGCCAGAACCCGCAGACCAGCTCACCTGCTGCCCCACTACTGGAACGCCATTGCTGAGAACCTCTGCCTGAGGACTCCACGTGAACGCTGAGCCAGCAGCGAGATAGAGATTAGCCGTTAGTGAGGCAATCGCTGGCGCACTGCTTCCAGTAAATTCCGTAATAACACTCGCGCCATCACTGAGAGAAGCAGCTACTTGCGCTAACGAGCTGGAATTAGCCGCAACGTTGATCGTTGCCAGACCATCCCCTCCGGAAAGCACAGTGCAGCTCGTCTGACCACATCCAAGAGACGCCGCTCCATTGGTCACCGCAAAGGTGACCATAATGCCTGCTGCAGGAGTTGTTCCGTCTGGAGCAAGGGCTTTGACTGTAAATGGCGTCAGCACACCCAAACCTACAGAACCATAAGGCGCCGTGACAATCCCAAGCGCATCGCCACCCATCGCATCATAGCTCAGCCCATCCTGTATCGCCGTAACCGCAAACGTCTGCGGATCGCTCACCGTTAGAAGCACCACTCCTGTAACTCCATTTGCCGGAGGCGCAATCGCTGTGATTTCCGTAGGCGTCACACTGGTCACAGCAGCCCGCGTGCCATTGATAGTCACAACTGAATTGGAACGAAAACCAATACCACGAATTGAGATCGGTCCGCCACTGAGCGACAGCAGTGTGGGCATAACAGAATCTGCGTAGAGCAGCCGCGCATGATAAAGATAATCCGGCCGTCCATCGCCGCGCGCGTCTGCGATCCCAAGCCGCAGGTACCCTTGTGCGACAGTGGCGACAGACAGAGTAGTCAATCCGGTCTGAGCGCCATTGAACGCCTGCGTCGTCCCGCTGACCGGCAATGTACCCAGTGCATCCGTACCATTCCACGCCCCTAATACCATCTGTGCTTTGCTTGTCGTGGGCTGCCCATTTTCGTTCAGAGCCGTTGCCTCCATCGTCAATTCCCGGTTCGGCCGCACCGGCCACTCGAACCAGCCTGTATGCCCATACCCGGTTATCCTTCCGGTCCACTCGCCGCTTCCTGAGATCATCGCTGGATCAGCCTCAGTGCCGTCGTTTCCGCTGTACTCCTGGTCCGCAGAGTCCTGAATCACGATGTCCTCCGTCACAGATGATCCGGCAGTCAGGCCGTAGAGCATGATCACCGGCATCGTGCCTGATGGCGTGACCTGCCCTTTGGTGTAAGGTCCGACCGAGTAGTTGGCAGAATACAGAGAATTGATCGGCTCAAAGCTGAGCTGGTAATCCGCAATCGATGTGCCAACCGGCAATGGCACTCCGCTTAAATCAAACCAACCTTCGAGCGTCGTATCGTCGCTGCCGTACTTGTTCACCGGATTGCCCTGGCTGTCCGTCGCTCCATTCACGGGATTCGGAGCGTTGCCCTGAAAAAACGCCCCGCTGACCGCCGTCACTGTGTAGCTGAGATCCGGAGCGCCGGTCGCCTGGTTGATTGGCCGCAGCACCACATTCACACCCTGCATCCCTTGGCCGCTTCTGAAGTGAATCGTTCCCTGTACCGAAATCGTCGATGCCGCTGTCAGCTTCTTTCCCGGGTAAGAACTGATATTGGCTGAGGTAACGGGATACAGTCGGTTGAGCGCAGCAATGTCGTCATACCGCAGGGCCAATGGATTCGAAGTGCAGAACTCCGCGTTAAGACTGCACAAGTACTCCACCGGATGCATGATCGGCCAGCCTGCAAGGCCATCACTGGTAATCTGGTCGTTCACAAACATGGACTCATTCGCCTGCGACCAGTCCAGCCCCAGGATTCTACCGAACCCCCGTAGCATCTGGTATTCCATGACATCGACCTGAGTCACGTCACCCGCACAAAGCCCGTTCAGGATCATCAGTGCATGCAGGATCGTGCCATTCGTGGCTACATTGTCTACCACCGTGATGACGCCATTGTCGCGGCAATCGCTGGGGTCGCTTGCTCCCGCCCCAAAAAGCGCATTGATTACCGAACCGTCGGCATCGGAAATAATCGCCAGGGGCTTGTTCGTTGCCGTCGGTTGAATATCCACGGGCACGCTGACCGTCCCATTTGCATTCACCGTTACATTGCTCCCGCTGACATCTTCGTTCAACGCTCCGCCGTACACGAATTGCACAGCAGTCGTCGTGACACTGTTCCATATCGCGGCAGCCGCCACAATTACCGTATCGATATAGTAATGAGTGACACTCGGGCTGGGATTGCCCTGGTCCAGATAATACGAAACTGTTCCATTCGCCCAATGGAGCGGTTGCCCCATAACAGAAGGATTAAAATAGCTCGAACCGGCCACCCAGCGCGGCCCTCCGCAAAAAGCAGCAGGCACGGTAAACAGTAGTGTCAGTAAAGTTGCAAGATGGCGGAGAGTGCGGCACATGCCTTCATTCGGCCATGAAAACCGTGCTCCGCGACCAGGAAAGATTCTGGCTTTAGACGTCGATTTCCACTCTGGAATCGCAACTCCAGAGCGTCCCGAAATGGAAATCCATCAGCGCTTTTTACTTGACAGGTCGCGTCAAATCTCCGGGAAAAAATCAAAAAACGCGTCGATGCTCTGCCGCAGCTGCGCTTCAATCTGCTCCCGCGAGCCCTCCAGAATATGCATCGTCACCCGCGCCGAGTTTCCATTCTTCAATTGAATCGGGGCCTCGCCCACTTCCGAGATTTCGTCAGCCGGCAGAAGCCGCAAGCCATACACCAGAGTCAGATTTGCCATGCAGCCATCTTAGAGCCTGCTTATTGTCCGGCGCATCTTTCCTGAACCTGTAACATCTATCAGCTACTGCTCCTGAAAAGGGCGTGAGCAGGTACAATCGGAACTTGCAACCTATGTCTAACACCATTCGTGATACCGTAATTCTCGGCTCCGGCTGCGCCGGGCTTACTGCCGCCATCTACACCGCACGCGCCAATCTGAAACCCCTCGTGCTCGAAGGCCACGAGCCCGGCGGACAGCTCTCTATCACCACACTTGTCGAAAATTTCCCCGGATTCCCCGAAGGCATTCAAGGCCCGCAGCTCATCGAGAACATGAAACAGCAGGCCGCACGCTTTGGCGCCGAGTTTCGCATGGGACACCTCGTCTCCGTTGACTTATCCAAGCGCCCTTTCGCGCTGAACCTCGGCAGCGAAACCATCCACACGCGCACGCTCATCATCGCCAGCGGAGCATCTGCGCGCTGGCTCGGCCTTCCCTCCGAACAGGCGCTCATCGGACACGGCGTCAGCTCCTGCGCCACCTGCGACGGATTTTTCTTTTCCGGAAAAGAAATCGCTGTCATCGGCGGCGGCGACTCCGCCATGGAAGAAGCTCTCTTCCTTACGCGCTTTGCAACAAAGGTCACGCTCATTCACCGCCGCGAACATTTCCGCGCATCGCGCATCATGCTCGACCGCGCTATCGCTCACCCAAAGATAGAGTTCCTCACCAACACCGTGGTTGAAGAAGTCCTTGGCGTCGAAAAGAAGGAAGTCTCCGGCCTGCGTGTGCGTAACCTGCTCACCAACGACGAGAGCGAGCTTCCCCTCGACGGCATGTTCCTCGGCATCGGACATGAACCCAATGCCAAAATGTTTGACGGCCAGCTCGACCTCGACGATGACGGCTACATCAAGACGCAAAACTACGTCCATACCCGCGTCCTAGGCGTCTACGCCTGTGGAGACGTGCAGGACCGCCGCTACCGCCAGGCCATCACCGCCGCCGGAACCGGCTGCATGGCCGCCCTTGAAGTTGAGAAATATCTTGAGGAACACGGGAGATAGAATTTCTCCCGCGCAGTTGATAGCACACACAAAACCAGCGCGCAATCTGGTAGTTGGGTCAATTTGACTTTGTCTTTGAAAGGGGACGGCTAAAGCCTCCCCCTTCAAGCCGAGTAAATCATCGGCTTTCCGTCACCTGAGCCTCTTTCAACTTCGCACCGGATAATGTCTGCCAGCCCCGACGCGAAAGGTCCCACTTGATCAAATATCCAGCTACAGCAGCGAGCAGTAACAATACCGTACCGGATACCCACTCGCCAAAAACATATTTGCCTAACCCAAAGAGGGTGCCATAAACCAGCACGCAGCCCATAACAGTATCAAAGGCATTCGCGGCAAAATCACGCACTTCCGGCAATTCTGGAGCAAGGCGCGCAATGTGTTTCCAGCCATAAGCAGCCGGCTGTACACGGCGATAGAAGCTCAGAAGTGTCGATTCTTTCTCTGGAGGAGTCACAAACGTTGCAACAATCCACGCAATCGTCGTTATTCCAGCCGTAATCAGCGTCGACTTTGCAAAAACCACAGCATCGTTTCCACTAAAGGAGACACGCGACAAACCAAGGGCCACCACCGCAGCAACGATCATCGCCGAGATCTCGCTCCACGCATTCACGCGCCACCAGAACCAGCGCAGAATATAGACCGCGCCAGTGCCAGCGCCAAGATTCAGTACCAGTTCCCATCCGGCACTGATCGAAGTCAACTGGCTCGCCACATAACCGCTCGCCAGCACCAGGATCACCGTAATGATCTTGCTGACGAACACATAATGCTTCTCGCTTCCCTGCCGGACCCAGAAGCGCCGGTAGAAGTCATTCACCAGGTAGGAGGTGCCCCAGTTCAGCTGCGTCCCGATCGTCGACATGTACGCCGCAAGGAACGCAGCGACCATTAACCCGCGCAATGCAGGAGGGAGATAATCGCGCAGCACCATCACATACCCCTGCTGCGGATTGGCCGCGAAGGCCGCGCTCGGGTGCAGTCCGCCATGCGGTGAATAAACCGCAAGCGCCACCAGCCCGGTTACAATCCACGGCCACGGACGCAGCGCATAATGCGCAATGTTGAACCACAGCGTCGCGCCCAGTGAGTGCTGCTCGTTCTTCGCGCTGAACATGCGCTGCGCAACGTATCCGCCGCCGCCCGGTTCCGCCCCTGGATACCACGCCGCCCACCACTGCACACCGACGTACATGAAGAAGGTCAGCAGCGGCAGCGTCCAGATATTTGAGGTCGTCAACCCGGCATGAAAATCAGGAAGGAACGACAACACATTCGATGTTGGCTGCCCGGCAGCGCGTGTCGCCGCATCCACTACGGAGAGCTGCACCTTAAGCGCATGCATGCCGCCAAGATCGACCACCGCCAGCCACGCCAACACTACGATCATCGTCATCTTAAGCGCGAACTGGAAAAGGTCTGTGACCAACACGCCCCACAATCCGCCAAGAAATGTATAGAGTCCCGTGAATGGAACAAGAATGAAAATACAGATCGCCAGCGCCGTGTGACGTGGATCGCCCAACGTGTAATGGAATAGCTCGTGTCCGCCAAGACTAAACTGCAGTTCGCGTCCCTGCGCGATCACCGGCCCGAGGACCACGGCAATAATATCTACCATCGCCCGCGTCACCCAGCCAAGAATGAAGCAGTTCATCACCAAACCGAGATAAATGGCCTTGAATCCGCGTAGGAAAGCGGCGGGCTTGCCGCCGTAACGAATCTCCACCAGTTCCACGTCCGTAAGGATTTCGGCGCGTCGCCAGTACCGCGCAAAGAAGAAGACCGTAGTCATGCCGCTGAGGCAGAGGCTCCACCAGATCCAATTGCCGGAAATGCCCTGCGTCGCCACCAGCCCGCAAACCAGTAGCGGAGTGTCAGCGGCAAATGTCGTCGCCACCATCGAGGTTCCGGCCAGCCACCAGGAAACATCGCGCCCCGAAACGAAGAAGTCCTCTGTCGAACCACTGGATTTGCTCCGGTAATAAAGGCCGATAAGCAGGTTAAAAAGCAGATATCCGGCAATAACAAGCCAGTCAGTCAAGGTAAGCGACATTGAAACTCTCTCTAGCGCGGAAAATTCAGGCGGTAAAAGCAGTATATACAGGTTTACACCGCTTCAGGAAAACAACGTTCCGCGCTTCCAACTTTACAATGCCCTCGAATCTGCCGGGAACTTTCTATTCTCCGGCAGCGGTGTTCCTGCTCAAGAGCGCAGCTTCACGCTGAATAAGGCCCCTCAACCATCGCTGTGCCGGATCATCGCTCCACTGGCGGTGCCAGACCATCCGAAGCACGAATGGAGGCAGCCCGATCGGATCTGGATAGCTCGCCAGTCCGAGCCCTGGGCCAAAGAGCATTACGGCCGATTCCTGAATGCAGGCCACCAGATCGCTTGCGGCTACAGCGTGCAAAACTGACAAGGCGTGCGGCAATGCCAGCCGCAATTTCCTGCGCAGTCCGCGCGCTGCTAATTCATTGTCGATCAGGCCTCTAGGTTCCTCACGATAAATTACCGCAGCTTGATCAAGTTTCAGAAACCGTTCCAAAGTCAGCTTCCGCTTGAAAGCTGGATGTCCCCGCCGCGCAATCACAACATTGCGTTCTTCAGACAGGGTCTCCATGACCAGATTCGGCACAAGCGATCTTGCATCAGGGAAATATCCGATCGCCAAGTCCAGAACTCCTTTTCGCAGATCGGCCTCTGGGATCACAAAAATCCCCTCCAGGCGCCTGGTTTGAAGTTGAATCCGGCTCGGGTGAATCGATCTGACCAGATGGGGAACAAGACGCAATTCAACATCATCGCTCAACGCAATGCGAAACCGCTGCGCGCTCGTATTCGGATCAAACGAACGCGGCGCTTCAAGCGTTTGCCTCAATAATGACAAAGCAGCCCGGATGGGACCGCTGAGTTGTTCAGCCTTCGGCGTGGGCAACATCCCCTGCGAAGTCCGCACAAAAAGCGGATCATCCAGGCGGAAGCGCAGGCGGGCGATAGCATTACTGAAAGCCGGCTGGCTCAATCCAACACGGTTTGCCGCGCGGCCCACGTGACGCTCATCCAGCAGCGCCTCGAAGGCGATCAAAAGGTTTAAGTCGATCCCGGTGATATTCACAAATCAAATTATAGTTATCAGCATTATCCATGATTAAAATGGCGAGATTGCGCTATACCTGCCTTATGGCTAAATGTGCATTGCTGCTATTGATGGCGCTGGATTTGACAGCGTCAGTATTTGCTCAAGCCCCCCGACCTACGCGATTGGCAGAAGCGGACGCCATCGCGGCCTTGAAATCTGAGCTTCAGAAAGAAACCAGCGAAGACCGGTTTTCCGGAGCCATCCTGGTGGCGAAAAACGAAAAGCCCATTTTCGAAGCGTCCAGTGGATATGCCGACCGTGACAAGAAAATTCGCAATACGACAGATACGAAATTTCGCTTTGGCTCTATGGGCAAGATGTTTACCGCGGTTGCCGTTCTCGAGCTTGTGGAGGCAGGCAGGATCAGACTGGATGATCCCATCAGCAAATATCTGCCCGATTATCCGAATAAGGATGTGGCGGCGGTCACCATTCAGCAGTTGCTTACGCATACGGGCGGCACAGGTGACATTTTCACCCCGGAGTATTCTGAGCGCCGCAATGAGATGAAGGAACTCAGCGATTATGTGGCTCTCTACGGCAATCGCGGACCGGAGTTCGCGCCTGGCAGCAAGTGGGAATACAGCAATTACGGATTCTTGCTGCTGGGCCGAATCATCGAAGTGGCCAGCGGGCAGAGTTACTACGACTATGTGCGCGATCATATCTTTGAACCCGCGGGGATGGACTCGACCGGCAATCTGCCGGAAGATCAGCATGTGCGGGATTTGTCCATTGGATACACAAAAGACAGCGGCCCGCATCTGACACTCATCGGTCCTGGGCCTGGGCCAGGCGGCCCTCCGCACCTTGTGCTAAAAGGCCCTGAACCTGATCCCGGAAACCAAAGTGCGAACGGCTCATTCCGCTCAACCGAGGAAACTCTACCTTACAGAGGAACATCTGCGGGCGGTGGCTACTCCACGGTTGGAGATCTTCTGAAATTTGTCCATGCGCTCAGCTCCAATAAGCTGCTTAATGCGCACGATACGAAGCTCCTGATTACCGGAAAAGTAGATACACCAAGACCGGGAACCAGATATGCCTATGGATTTGAAGACCACTCAACACCGGACGGCGTTCCGTTCTATGGCCATGGCGGCGGTTCTCCGGGAATGAATGGGCGACTGTCCGTTTTCCCCAGGTCAGGCTATATCGTAATCGTGCTCTCGAACTTTGATCCGCCAGCCGCGGACGATATGGCCCGATTCATAAGCGACCGCTTACCTGCCGATTGAACTCCCGCATTCTCAATTTTTCTGACAGTTCGGGCACCAATACACCGTTCGTCCTGCCATCTCGGCTCTCTCGATCTTTGTGCCGCAGACAAAACATGGTTTGCCATGGCGGCGATAGATGTAATGCAGCTCTTCCTCAAGTATCGGCTTATGATTCTTATGCGGACGGTCTTTTGGCAGCGTCGTAACGTAACGTGTATTCTTCACGCCATTGCTGAGTAACTTCTTCGCATCTTTCCAGACGGCTTTCAGTTCAGCCATGCTCATGCTCTTTCCCGGCCGCCAAGGGTTGATGCGCGCGCGGAACAACAGTTCAGCACGATAGATATTGCCAATGCCGGAAAAGACTGATTGGTCCATTAGCAGAGCGCCGATGGGAGTGTTTCTCTTGAGGATTTTCTCAAAACCAGGTGTAGGATCAGCCCCGCGATGCAGAGGATCGGGCCCAAGCCGCTTCAGCAGTGACTCCCACTTGGCCTGCGAAAAGATGGAAGTATCGGTGCCGCCGCGCAATTCCATCCAGTCAGTTTTAGTGTAGATGCGCAGCCGAAGCGCGCCTTTCACTTCCGGAAGGGGCATCTTACCCTCGCGGAAGTCTCCATACATGCCAAGATGCACATGAAAAATCAGATTACGCCCGAAGCTGTAACCGAGATGCTTGCCGACTGCATCGACTCCGATCAACTTGCGTCCATCAAGAATTTCAGCATCAGGAAATCCGCCATTAGGCGAATCCACTCGCACCCGCTTGCCTGCAAAAGCCGCTGCATGGCGCTGCGCAAAACGGTGGATTTCATTTCCTTCAGGCATCGGATTTTAGGAAAGATTTTCTTTTAATTCCAAACCAATTTCGCCGGAACCGCCTCGATCCGGCAGAACATATCCGGGGCCACCCGGTCCATCTGCGCTTTGAATTTTTCTGCTTCTTCGCGCGTATTGAACATGAGCGTGTTGTACACCTGCCCAGCTCGCAACTGTTCGCATTTCCAAAGAGTGTCAGTCATTATTTCAAGTACTCCAGTCATCTACTTCTATAAACACGAGGGGCGCGTTAACGTTTCGTTTAAGCGCGCCCCTCTTTGCTAAATCGAGCTTCAGCGCCCGTTACTTTTTCTCGTCAACGTCCACATATTCTGCATCGATGACGCCTTCATCTTTCTTCTCTTCCGTCGTGCCCGCAGCAGCCTGTGCTCCATCTCCATGAGGAGCGGCAGAAGCACCGGCGGTAGAAGAGGCCTTATACATCGCTTCAGCCAGCTTGTGCGAAGCAGCGGTCAGTTTCTCCCGCGCCGCGTTCAGCTCGCTGACTGAAGGTGTGGCTTCGAGCGTCTTCTTTGCTTCGGCCAACGCCGACTCAACATCGGCCTTGTCGCCGCCGGAAACCTTGTCGCCGCTCTCCTTCAGCATTTTCTCGATGTTGTAGACCAGGTTATCGAGACCATTGCGAGCTTCGATCTCATCGCGCTTTGTTTTGTCCTCAGCCGAGTGAGCGTCGGCTTCCTTCGCCATGCGCTCGACTTCCTCTTTACTTAGACCCGAAGAAGACGTAATCGTAATCTTCTGGTCTTTGCCCGTAGCGTTGTCCTTCGCGGTCACGTTGAGGATGCCGTTGGCATCAATATCGAACGTAACCTCGATCTGCGGAATGCCGCGCGGTGCCGGAGGAATGCCGCTCAGCTTGAATTTGCCCAGTGTACGGTTCTGCGCCGCCATCGGACGCTCGCCCTGCAGGACATGCACCTCCACTTCCGTCTGCGAATCCGCCGCCGTTGAGAAGGTCTCCGTCTTCTTCGTCGGAATGGTTGTGTTGCGCGGAATCATTGGCGTAGCCACTCCACCCAACGTTTCGATCGACAGCGTCAGCGGCGTCACATCGAGTAACAGAAGGTCTTTCACTTCGCCCGAGAGCACGCCTGCCTGCACCGCTGCGCCAATCGCAACCACTTCGTCAGGATTCACGCCTTTGTGCGGCTCTTTGCCGAAGAGTTCCTTCACCAGGGCCTGAATGCGCGGCATACGCGTCTGTCCGCCAACCAGAACTACTTCATCGATCTTGCTTGCGTCCACACCCGCATCGGCCATGGCTTTCTTGCAAGGCTCAATCGAGCGCTGAATGATGTCCTCAACCAGTTGCTCCAGCTTGGCGCGCGTCAGCTTCTTGACAAGGTGCTTCGGACCACTCGCGTCTGCGGTGATGAACGGCAGGTTGATCTCAGTTTCAAGCGCAGTTGAAAGCTCAATCTTGGCGCGCTCTGCTGCGTCCTTCAGGCGCTGCAAGGCCATTTCATTGCCCTTTGAACGCAGATCAAGACCTTCGTCCTTTTTGAACTCGTCAATCAGCCAATCAACAATCTTCTGGTCGATGTTATCGCCGCCCAGGTGCGTATCGCCGTTGGTCGACTTCACTTCGATCACGCCTTCGCCAACTTCGAGGATCGAGATATCGAACGTACCGCCGCCAAAGTCGTAGACGGCAATCGTCTCGTCCTTTTTCTTATCGAGACCGTAAGCCAATGCAGCTGCAGTCGGCTCGTTCACGATGCGTTTTACATCAAGGCCAGCAATGCGGCCGGCATCTTTCGTCGCCTGTCGCTGCGCATCGTTGAAGTAGGCCGGAACCGTAATGACAGCTTCCGTCACGGACGTTCCGAGATAGTCCTCAGCCGCTTTCTTCAGCTTTTGCAGGATCATCGCCGAAATTTCCGGTGGCGTATACAGCTTGCCCTGCCCTTCCACGGCCACATGGTCGCCCTGCTGAACAACTTTGTAGGGAACCATCTTCATTTCATCGGTCACTTCGTTGAAGCGACGTCCCATGAAGCGCTTGATTGAATAAATTGTGTTTTCAGGGTTCGTGATGGCTTGACGTTTTGCCACCTGCCCCACCAGGCGCTCGCCATTCTTGGTAAAGGCCACAACGGAAGGCGTTGTACGGCCTCCCTCTTCGTTGGGGATTACCTTGGGCTCGCCGCCCTCCATAACGGCAACGACAGAGTTAGTCGTGCCGAGGTCGATTCCTATAATTTTTGCCATAATCTTTGCCCCACTGCCTCGTGTTGGCTTGAGTTGTTAAACCCAGCTTCGCACTTGAGTCATTTATTGTCAACTTATCTGATGCAGAATTTCTCAGAGTGGATGCTAATTACATTTTGATATTCTAAGTAATTGATTTTAATGGCGATGAATCCGGCCTGCGTATAGGTTTTCCTAATTGTTCATCCCTGAAATTATCGTCTGGTTCTTTCGCTAAGTGCGCTCTGGCAGGAAAGCTCCCGCCGGAGCGCATGGATCCTCGGAAAATTTCACCTGGCAACACCCTCTGGAGCAAAGGCCGAGGGCTGCCTTTTAACCCTGTACATCTCCTCCGGGATCGTTGCTAGTGCTGACGGGTGTAACTGCGGCCCTAATCCGTAAAACCGCTGGAAGCTCATGATGAGGGGACGCCACTTGTCCGGATCAATGCGGTACGCTATACCCTTCATCTGAATGCTGTCATCGATGTGGACGCATGTGATGCGTACTTCAAGGCCAACCAGCGAGCCTCTTCGCTGCTCATCGTCTTCTTCCAGAAGGTGCACATTTTCAAGCTTCGCTTCGAGTTGCAGGGGACATTCCAGAGCTCGCGGCGGTGCAACTGTTGCTGATTTGATCTGGGTAAATCCGGAAATGCCGAACTTATCCGGTTCGTAGCGGTAACCCTTTTCCCGTTTGTGCGGCGGTACAGTGCTGGACCCGGTGGTAAGTGCCAATCTGTCGACCATCCCAACCAAGTCTTGCGATGGAAGATTCAACACGCATTCGCCGGTACGGATGATATTTTGCGGTGTCTTCGATCCTGCTCCCAGTCCAAGCATGCAGCGGCGTCCCAGCCACCATGCAGAAGACATGGGCGCAAGATTGGCCGAGCCATCTTCATTCAAACTGCTGAGCAGTACAACCGGTGTACCGAAATATAGAATTGCTGGATCAATCGTGTGTAGCATCGTATTTTCCTATGACTGCTGAAGTCTGCTTCTTCATCGACCATAGAAAATCGCGCGCTGCCGCACTATCCGTATCTTGCGCTCAAACTGGCAACTGCTGGAGAAACGAACAAGCTCTACAATGTCACCACTAAAACGGAGAGCTGCATGAGTACGACCCAAACTGCCTACGATACCGTTGCCTATCCTGGATTTACCTACCCTGACACGCATCCAGACCGCATGGCTGTGATGGCTCTGCTCTACGGGCTCGAACCTGCTCCACTGGAGGGCTGCCGTGTGCTTGAAATTGGCTGCAACGAAGGCGCGAACCTCATTCCCATGGCTTACGCCATGCCTGACGCCAGGTTTGTCGGCTTTGATCTGGCAGGCACACCTATTGAATATGGACAGCAGCGGATTCGGGAGTTGGGCTTACAAAATATCAGCCTCTTTCAGGCCGATCTGCTCGAGGTTGGTTCTGAATTAGGGGAGTTCGACTACATCATCGCGCATGGTCTCTATGCCTGGATTCCTGATAGGGCACGCGACGGACTGCTCGCGCGGTGCAAGCGGAATCTTGCACCGAATGGCGTAGCGTTTATCAGCTATAACGCCTTTCCCGGCGGACATATTCGTCACATGCTGCGCGACATGATGCTCTTTCGCGCAAAAGACATTGAAAGTCCGGATGTGCGGGTCAATGAATCTGTGGATCTCCTTCAGCTCGTCGCGCAAATGCGGCCGGAGAATGATCCCTACCGGCTTGTAGTTGAAGACCAACTAAAACGTCTGCGAAAAGGACGCGCGCATGCCATCTTTCACGACGATCTGACACCGGCGTATCGCCCAGTGCACTTCGCAGAGTTCGTAAATCACGCACAATGCCATGGATTGCAATTTCTCTCCGAAGCCGTATTGCCTACGCCTCAGGACCCGTGCTTCAACCCCGAGTTTCAGCAGTCGATCAAGAACATTGCCGGAGACGACTTGATCGCGCAGGAGCAATTACTGGACTTTGCGCGCATGCGCATGTATCGCCAGACATTGCTTTGCCATTCTGAACACAAGCTGCAGCGCGAGTTCCCTGCTGGACAATTTCAGCGCCTGCTTTTCGCCAGCTCTGCGGAATCAAAGGATGGGGAGACACCCGGAACTAAAACCTACACGCTGCCCACCTGCAATCGGACGCTCCAATGCGACCAGCCCGTGACGATCGCCGTCTTGGAGCAATTGATCGCCGAGTGGCCGCGCACATTGAACTTTGATCAGGTTTTCTCCACCCTCTCGGAAAATGGGGTGTCAAATGTCAGAGATGCGTCGATGCTGCTTTTGCAAATGGCTGTCGCTCAGATGATTGAGTTGCATTCCTGGCAGGCTCCGGTGGCAGGTAAGATTTCTGATCGTCCGCGCGCCAGCGCAGTCATCCGTCAGGAAGCTCGCCTGCATCCTTACGCGTCAACCCTCTGGCACTTTACACTTGAACTCAACGACCCGGTTAGCCGCAGCTTTGTGCAGCTGCTCGACGGCACACGCGACTGCAAAGCCTTGCTTGATGCGCTCAAGGCTGAATTTCCCGTTACGCCACTCGAAGTGCTGGAAGTAGGAATAGAAACCCATCTGAAATTTGTTCATCGTGCAGCATTGCTTGAAGCTTAGAAATTGTTGACGCAATGAGAATGCAGATGCGATGGTCTTAGTTTATGGATCGCAAGCCTACCATGAACGATGTCGCACGCGTTGCGGGCGTCGGAACGATGACTGTATCTCGGGTCCTGAACGGATCTGCCAATGTTTCAGAAGAAACGGCAAAGCGTGTCTATCGCGCGATTGAGAAGCTCGGATACCGTCCGAACGAAATGGCGCGCGCGCTGCGCAGCCTTAAATCGCGCACCGTTGGGCTCATCGTTCCCTATCTCTACGATTCCTTTTTTGCGACCTGCGCGCACGCTGTGAACACAGTGGCTCGGGAGCAGGGCTATTCGGTAACTCTGACCACGTCGAACAACGATCCTGCAATTGAATACAACGAAGCGCAATCCATGGTGCAGCGGCATGTTGAAGGACTGCTTATTATTCCTGCAGATATTCGCAAGTCGCGCATCAATCAGTCAGAGTTCAGTGGTACGCACATCGTTACGCTCGACCGCCCGGTGCATGATGACCGCATCGACTCAGTACAGGTACAAAACCAGAGTGGGGCGAAGCGTGCTGTTCAACATCTCATCCAACAGCACGGACACAAGCGTATTGTCTTTCTTGGATACAACAAGAATCTTTACACTGTTCGCGCGCGCTTCGAGGGCTATCGCCGGGCGATGCTCGAGGTAGGTATTGAACCGGAAGCAACATTTGATTGCTCATCAGAGGACACAACAGCCGAAATCATCTCCAATGAGTTGCAGGGCAAAAATCCTGCAACAGCATTCTTCACAGCCAATAACCTGACAACACGCTATGCTTTACATGCTTTAATCGACGGCGGTGTTCGAGTGCCCGAAGAAGTCGCGCTTGTCGGCTTCGATGATTTCGAATTGGCCGACATTCTGCATCCCACACTCACCGTGGTACGTCAGCCTGCATCTGAACTGGGCCGGGTGGCCGCGAACCTGCTTTTCGACCGCATCAAGCGCAGCGAGTTCCCGGAGGAAGGAAGCCGCGTTGTGCTTCCTGTCGAGCTGGTTGTGCGCCGTTCCTGTGGATGCAAAGGCCGCCAGGTGCTGACAGCGTAAGGTACTCTACCTAGTCTCTCTTTTGCGAGGCCTTCAGGATGATTACCACTTCAGAACCTGACGATGTGGGAATAGGAGAGGAACGAAAAGACGAGCCCGATGATTAACGTGATGGCTGAGGCGAGAAACCAGCAGAGCGTCTTGCCATACTCGGTTTCGTCGTCGTCTTTGAGCTGCAGGGATCTCCATAGCGCGGTCATCTGGAGCAGGAGGGAGATCGCCATGAGGACGGCGGCGATGATTGAAGAAGCGCTCCAGGCTCCGGGCAGCTCGAAATTCCAAAAGCGCACGAAGAGGAGCGAGAATCCCAGAAGAACGGTTATGGCTGTGATGATCCCCTGGCGGTATCCGATAGGGAGGGGAGTGCTGGGTATTTGCGGCGGTTCGGGCATTAGGGTTTGTGGTTCGCTTCGCTCAGGATGACAAATGTCATTTCCTATCTCATCCCCTCAAGAATTGAGCCAACGATGCCACCGACCACTCCGGCCTGGGTGGTTTCTCGCGACTGCTCTGAAGGCATGTACTGCATCAGCTGATGGGCCAGCTTTGAGATCGGCAGCGTCTGCAGCCAGACACG
>DATAQW010000392.1:0-6998 GCA_036264445.1 Pseudacidobacterium sp. | reverse complement strand
CAAGCTCCACCAGATTCCCTTTTCCGCCATCAACCTGGCAGTGGGCTCATCGATGAGTTGACCATGTTCAATGCACTTGACCCCTGCGGCGATCGCCTGCTGGATCGAACGCGGGGTATAGGCGTGCACGGTCACATAGGTTCCCCAATTTTCAGCGGCCTCGACCGCTGCACGAATCTCCGGTTCGGTGAACTGAGTGGATTCGATCGGGTTAT
This sequence comes from Pseudacidobacterium sp., assembly GCA_036264445.1. Lineage (GTDB taxonomy): Bacteria > Acidobacteriota > Terriglobia > Terriglobales > Acidobacteriaceae > Pseudacidobacterium. The sequence goes on along the minus strand of DATAQW010000392.1, from coordinate 6,783 downwards.
AAGGAGAGGCAACGCCACCCCCTCCCATAAGCTTGATCTGGCTTGCGCCTGCGCGCAACTGCTCTCTTGCCCGGAGCCGGACCTCATCAGGGCTGTCGGCGATGGCTGCTATGCCTTCGACCTCCGAGTAACTCAGAGGACCGCCGGGAAGCCGCGGGACCTCGAAGTGGAAGCGGAAGTCTCCATGTCCGGAGGTTTGCGAGATGAAGGCTCCTGACGGATAGATGCGCGGGCCAGGGAAGACGCCCTCGTCAATGGCGTGCTTGAGCGCGAAGACAGGGCCTCCTAGATCGCGCACCGTGGTAAAGCCTCGCATAAGCGTCGCTCCGGCCTGTCGCACAGCAAGTATTTGCAGGTAGGAGGGGTCGGCCGTCATCAGGACCATCTGGGGCACAGCCGCCATGATTGCATGCCAATGCGCGTCGATGAGGCCCGGCATCAACGTGCGGCCGTTCCCTGCAATGACAGTGACGTTCGCATCGACGGGGATCGGATCAGCTGAAATACGCTCAATGATATTGCCTTTCACGAGCACGTTGGAGGGAGCCGAGAGCGCGGAACCGTGGCCGTCAAAGATGCGGACGTTCTGAAAGAGCGTGGCGCCGGTGGATGAGGCAGGATGATCAGGCGCCAGGCCTTCCGGAGCGAGAACTGCATCACCTTGTCCCAGACTCACCTGGCAAAGTCCTATGAAGAGTACCGCTAACACAAACCCAGTCTTTACACGGATGCTCTGTAAGTTCATGCTCTGCCTCCTTATTCATTCGGCTTCTGAACTAAGGAGTTGAATCTATAACGCAGACTTATGAATCTGCAACACTAACTATTCGTGATGGATCTGGGCTGATACGCTGCGTTATCTGCTCAACAAGCATCGAAATCAGGACGCGCGTAGCTTTGAAGCGATAGCAGCCGCAACCAACAACAACCCCGCTGCCACCGCAAGCGCCGCATGAAAGCTGTGCGTAGCATCGCTGACGCGGCCCATCAGATATGGCCCACAAAATCCGCCCAAAGCACCAACGGAATTGACAATCGCAATGCCGCCAGCCGCAGCCGTCCCGCGCAACATCGCTGTCGGTAATGCCCAGAACGGTCCGAAGCATCCCCATATTCCTGCAACGGCAAGAAAGAGCGCAGCCATCGCCATCCAGGGACTCTGCAGCACTACACTCAAAGCAAATCCCGCAGCCGCGCCAAGCAGCGAAGCAACAAGATGCCACCTGCGCTCCTGTTTTCGATCAGAAGAATGGGCAATCAACACCATGGCAATCGCAGCCAGCAAATATGGCACGGCAGTCAGCAAAATTACATGTAGATCCGAAGCATGCGAAAGCTGCTTTAATACGACTGGCAGCCAGAGGCTCAGGCTGTACAACCCTACACTGATTGCAAAATAGATAAACGCCAGCCGCCACAAAACGGTATTGCGCCACACATCGCGCAAATGGACAGAATGCGCCGCCGAAATGTCCGCGCGCTCGCCTGCAAGTGTTTCAGTAAGCCATACGCGCTCGTCGTGATGAAGCCAACCAGCCTCATCAGGAGTATCGGTCAGCATGAAAAACACCAACGCCCCCAACAGAATCGAAGGCAAACCCTCGCCCACGAAAAGCCACTTCCAACCAGCGACGCCTTTGACCCCATCGAGCCGCAAAAGAAGGTTTGACAATGGTGCTCCCACAACACCGGCAACCGCAGTTGCCGACATAAATAACGCTATGGCGCGCGCCCTCTGCTGTCGCGGGAACCAGAAGGTGAGGTAAAGAATAATTCCAGGAAAGAACCCGGCCTCCGCCGCACCGAGCAAAAACCGCAGGAGATAAAATTCCGCAGGAGAGCGCACCAGCGGCATGCTTGCCGAGATCGCGCCCCACACTACCATCAGAATGCTGATCCAGCGGCGAGGTCCAAGCCGTAACAGGATAAGATTGCTCGGCACCTCAAACAGCGCATAGCTCAGGAAGAAAAGCCCTGCCCCTGTGCCATAGACCGTGTCGCTGAAGTGAAGGTCGCTCCGGATAAAGAGCGCTGCGTATCCAACATTTACGCGGTCGAGATAAGCAAAGACGTACAGTGCGAAAAGAAACGGCAGCAACCGGCGAGAGACGCGTGAGAGCGTCCTCGCCGAAAGCTGCTCAGTCATTTCCATTCGGAATTACTTGCTGACTCTCAGCAATACGGCTCCGTGCTTCGGAATCAGCACTGTATAGCTGCCGTTAGTGGCTGTCACGTCTTTGTTAGTCCACAAATCGCGCATCTTTGCGTTTGCTCCAAAGCCTACTTCGCTCAGTTTCAACGTGATTGACTTTGGATCAGGAGCGCGATTAAACAAGGCAACCGCCTTCGCACCACCTGACAGAGGCTTTGCCCATATTTCTGTCGGTCCCTCAGCCCAGACCCGGTCGCCCTGCTTGCCGAGAGTGTCCTGGTCTACAGCGATCACATCTTTGTTCGTCAGAGTCGCCAGTGTCGACGGACTCATCTTGCTCAAATCGTTTCCGGCCAGCAGAGGCGCAGCCAGAATCACCCACAGCGTCATATGTTGCCGGTATTCATCGTCTGTCATGCCGCCGTTGCCCACTTCGAGCATGTCAGGATCATTCCAGTGTCCCGGCCCTGCATACTTTGACAATCCAGCCTGCGAAAAACCGATCTCTTCCATGCGACTGTAGTGGTCATTGATGTCTCCCGTGGTGCGCCACAGATTGCCACCGACCTCAGGCCCCCACTTCCAGACATCGTTCCAGCCGTACTGGCAAAGACTCAAGACAATCGGACGTCCCGTCGCAACCAGCGCTTTGTGCATCTTTTCATATGCAGCCTTCTGCATCTCAAAAGCTTTCTCACCGTGCTCATCGCCGGCTTCCTGCCTCATGATGTCGCGGAAACCGCACAGGTCATATTTCAGATAATCAATGCCCCACTCAGCGTATGTCTTAGCGTCCTGCTCTTCATGACCGTAGCTCCCTTCGTATCTGGCGCAGGTCTTCGGACCAGGCGAAGAATAAATCCCCAGCTTCAGGCCCTTGGAATGCACATAATCTGCCAGCGCCTTCATGTCAGGAAACTTGCTGTTCGTATGAATTATGCCGTTGGCGTCACGATCACCTTCCCAGGTGTCGTCAATATTCACATAAATGTACCCAGCATCGCGCATTCCGCTCGACACCAGCGCATCGGCTGCCGCACGGACGTCGGCATCCGTCACTCTTTCTGCGAAATGGTTCCAGCTATTCCAGCCCATGGGTGGCGTGGCCGCTAATTGCGATGATTGCGCCAATGCAGCTGACGCCGCCAGTAAACCAAGCGAACAGACGACAGGTACAAATCTTCTTCTAAACATGCTCTTTGGGAATTCTCCTTCCATTCAGCAAGATAAGCTGCAAAATCAGATATGTAAACGTAAACATTAGTTGAGTGCGATATTATGCTTGTCATCCCGGCTGGAGCACACAGTACGAAGCGGAAGGACCTCTAGGCCACCTGCTATAAAGGTTCCACCATGACGAAGAAGATTTTCTGCGCGATAGCCGTATGCAGTTTCCTGATCACAGGAAGCCTGTGGGCGCAAAGCACGCCAACGGAAGCGCTGCTGGTGCTTTCAAAAGTCGACCAGACTCTCTCCATTGTGGATCCCGTAAGTTTGAAGGTAGTTGCGCGGATTCCTGTAGGCAAAGATCCACACGAAGTGATCGCATCCACGGACGGAAAATTCGCCTACGTTTCAAATTACGGCTACGGCGCGTATAACACGCTGGCTGTTGTCGATCTCATTGCGCACAAAGCACTGCCCGCCGTCGAGCTTGGCCCTTTGCGCGGCCCTCATGGGCTTGCATTTGCAGATGGAAAGCTGTGGTTCACCGCCGAGGTAGCCAAATCCATCGCCAGATATGATCCCGAAGCAAGTAAAGTCGACTGGATCCTTGGCATAGGCCAGAACCGGACACACATGATCTTCGTCTCGCCGGATTCCGCTCGCATTGTCACGACGAACGTCAATTCGGGCACAGTGAGCATCATCGATAAGATTTCAGTCAGACCACCCGGGCCGGTTCCGGGAGCACAAACCAGCCGCCCGAATTACACGCAGCCGCTCGGTTCCGGCGTTGACTGGACTGAAACAGTGGTCCCTGTTGGTAAAGGACCCGAAGGCTTTGACATTTCTCCGGATGGCAAAGAAATCTGGACTGGCAATTCACAGGACGGGACAGTATCAGTCATCGACACTGCAACAAAGAAAGTCATTCAGACAATTCCCGCAAATGTGCCCGGCTCAAACCGCGTGAAGTTCACACCCGATGGGAAGCTCGTCTTTATCTCGAGCCTCCACAGCCCGGATGTAACAGTCTTCGACGCCGCCACACGCAAAGAGGTGAAACGCATTCCTGTAGGCCACGCTTCTGAAGGCATTCTGGTACAGCCGGATGGGGCGCGTGTCTTTGTTTCCACTTCACCGGACGATTATGTGACCGTCATTGATACGAAATCACTGCAAGTCACAGGGCGTATCGAAGCCGGCCATGAACCCGACGGACTCGCCTGGGCCGTGCAACGCTAAGAACAGCAATCAAGCACCTGTCGTGCCACACGCAACCCTGAACGCAGCGCACCGTGTACCGTGCCCCAGTGGCCAGTTGTATCCGTGTGTTCTCCGGCAAAGAATAAAGTGTCTTCGACGGGCTCGCTCATGATCTCTGAGGCATGAAGCGCGCCCTTTGGCGCATAGCTGTATGCTCCCAAAGCGAACGGATCATGCTGCCAGTCATGCGTGTGCCAGCCCACCACTAATTCGCGTAGATGGTCTTCAGGAACAGCAAAGATTTTCGCCAGGGTCCGCAGGGCAAGATTCGCAAAACCTTTGTCCTTCGCAATCGCAGAGTCCAGAGCTTTCGGGCCGCCAATCCAGCCGGTAATCATTGGCATTATTTTCGGAGCGGGCGTCCACCACACTCGAATCAAGTCTTCCTGCGAAAATACGAAGCTCGCATCGGGAAATCCGCTCTGCCAGAAACATTCGCGAAAAAGAAAGGTGATGCGTCGCGCGCTGCCCATCGCCATCTGCGCAGCTGCATGCAATACGCGAACTGGCTCCGGGTCGAAATGGACACTGCCGGATTGCAAAACTCCAAGCGGAAGCGTCGAAATGCAGTGCTTTGCTTCGAATATGCCCTTCTGTTTATCTCCTCGCACAGCCTCGATCCGAGCATTACCCTGCTCCCAGACTAAAGACTGCGCCACGGTAGAAAAGAAAATCTCACCGCCTGCCGCTTCGAACCGGCGAAGCAGAAAGCCGGCGACTGAGCCATATCCATCTTCAAGCCTGAAACCGCGCATTCCCTCAATTTCGGCTTCTGCCGCCTGCTGCTTCACCAATGCTGCCGTTCCGATTTTCGAAGCATCCGCGGCATTAAAGCCTTCCACGAAAGCTGTTGCCGATTCCGCAATTTCTGCCGGCAAGTTTTTGTGCGCAATCCATTCTGCAAAGCTCGTGTCTTTTGCGTCCTGGCGCAGCTCGTTCAAAACCTGGAATGCAGGCATTTCCTCGCACTCGCGCAAAATACCTTGCTCGAAACAAAGGCTGGAACCATCCAATTCATACGTACGCAGGCCAGCCTCCTGGATGACCTGCCACAATTCAGCTGGACGACCATGCACGAACTCAGCGCCTAGTTCCACAGGCAGATCAAAACCATCCGCGTGTTCTGTGAATAGTCTTCCGCCTACTCGCGAACGCGCTTCAAGTAACGCGACGCGCATTCCCTGCTCAGCCAGCATTCGCGCAGCCGCTAGCCCTGCGATCCCTGCTCCCAGAACAAGCACGTCATACTTTGCGATCATGAGGATTGGATGTTCAGGCTTGGCCTTGAAGACTTGCGGGCGCTGCTTTTCTTCCTGGCGGATGTGCGCTTCTGGTCTTTAGTCAGCGCTTGCTCGCTCACCTGCGCCGATTCCGCCATCTTGAGATGCCTCTCCATGACTGCGCGCGCCTCTTTTGCATTGCGCGAACGGATGGCACGATAAATCTCGCGATGGATTTCCGCCGACTGCTTCAGGTCGCGCGACCGCTCCACCGTCTTGCGTCGCTCGTCATAGAGAGCGGCAGTAATGGTCTCCATCAGCACCGCGAGAATCGGATTGCCCGAAGCTTCGGCAATCGTACGGTGAAAGCGCATGTCGTGAATCAGGTACTCCTGTGGCTCATGGAAGGTCGCGTACATCTCTGTGACCTCTTCCGCCAGAGCAGTGAAATGCTCCTCGCGTCCGCGCGCAGCAGCCAAAGACGCTAGATGACTTTCCAGAATCATGCGAGCTTCAAACATCTGCCATGTTTTGAATCCATGCAGCGCGCTCAGCAATTCCAGCGATACGCCGCCCAATGCTGGAGGACCGTCCGCAACGAAAGTGCCGACGCCATGCCGCACATTCAACACTCCCATTGCCGCCAGATGGCCAATCCCTGCGCGAAGGCTCGCTCGACTGATTTTCAGCTTCTTCGCAAACTCGCGTTCCGGCGGAATCTTATCCCCCGGACGCAACGCTCCCTCCTCAATCAGCCTGCGAATGTGGTTGACCACCTGCATGGTCAAATGGGTTTCATTATTGCGATTAGCTTCGCTCATCGTTATATGGCGTCTGCCAGTGAGATTAGCATTGTCTCACCATTACGGTGCAGTACTCTATCATCAAGTTTGAAATTTCAATCAGAAATAGATACCTTGTAGTGGTTAGACCACTGTCAGAGAGTACAGCAGAGTGAGTAACATGGCAATCCTTCACGAA
>DATAQW010000031.1:0-7415 GCA_036264445.1 Pseudacidobacterium sp. | reverse complement strand
GCAGGCGTCAAGCGCTTCGATTCTCCGGACGCGCTCAAGCAGGCCGCCGATGCAGGTGAACTGTCCTTCGGACTTGATTCGACTGCATTGGTCCAGGAGTTCATCCCAGCACGCGATGCGCACATCGTCCGCTGCGAAGTGCTGAACGGAAAATTTCTCTACGCCATCAAGGTCCACATCACGGGAGAGACTTTCGATCTCTGCCCGGCCGATATCTGCCGCACTACCGGCGGAGTAGAACTGAATCGCGCCGCCTGTCCCGTTGATGCTTCAAAGACCGGCATCAGCGTCGAAGGCTACGAGCCTCCGCGTGAAGTGATTGCCGACGTCGAACGCATCATGCGCGAAGCCGGCATCGAGCTTGGAGGCATCGAATACATCACTGACGACCGCGATGGCCAGCGTCTCTATTACGACATCAACGCGCTCTCAAACTTCGTCGCTGACGGCCCTCGCGTTATCGGATTCGATCCATTTATAAAGCTGGTCGACTGGCTTGAAGCGGAAGCTGCGAAGGTCAGCGAATCAGAAACTGTAGGAGCTCGATAGTGCGCTACGGCTTCTGGCTTCCTGTCTTTGGCGGATGGCTGCGCAATGTCGAAGATGAGCGAATGCAGGCAAGCTGGGAATACGCAAAAAAACTTGCCCAGCGCGCGGAAGAGATTGGCTATGATCTTACACTCGTCGCCGAGCTGAACCTGAATGACATTAAAGGCGTTGATGCTCCATCGCTCGATGCATGGTCGACCACAGCCGCTCTCGCAGCTGTGACCAAGAAGCTGGAGCTGATGGTCGCAGTGCGGCCCACGTTTCACAATCCAGCACTACTGGCGAAGCAGGCCGCAAACATCGATCACATATCGAATGGCCGCCTGACTCTCAATGTCGTCTCCAGTTGGTGGGCAGATGAAGCGACAAAGTATGGCATCGCCTTCGACCAGCATGATGACCGCTATGCGCGTACTTCAGAATGGCTTGATGTGTTGAATGGCTGCTGGAACCAGCAGGGCTTTTCGTATCAGGGAAAATATTATCGCGCCGATGACAATGTGCTTTCTCCCAAGCCTGTGCGCAAGCCGCGACCAACGCTGTATGCAGGTGGTGAATCGGAAACAGCGAAGAATCTCATCGCCACGAAATGTGATGCTTACTTAATGCATGGCGATTCTCCGGAAATTGTAGGCAAGAAGATCGCCGACATGCGCCAGCGCCGCGAAGCCGCTGCGCTGCCTCCGATGGTCTTCGGAGTGGCCGGGTATGCGATTGTGCGTGACTCCGAAGCAGAGGCACAGAAGGAAGTCACGCGCATTACTGATGTCCAGCAGTCGGCGCGCGGATATGCGAACTATCAGCAGTGGATCACAGGCTCGCAGCTTGAGCAGAAGATTTCGCTCGAAGACTATTCCGTTTCCAATCGCGGATTAAGGAGCGGGCTTGTCGGCACGCCGGAGCAGGTTTCAGCGCGACTTGAGGAGTTCACCGCCGTCGGTGTTGATCTTGTGCTGTTGCAATCCAGTCCGCAATTGGAAGAAATGGAGCGGTTTGCGGCGCAGGTGATAAAGACTGCATGATGTAGTTACTTCCGCAAACTTCGGGGCCTTCGACTACGGCAGCTGCGCAGCCTGTTGCTCAGGATGACAAATTTGGAGTGTCAGCGGCCATCACGCAGGCGCGTGGCAAGGCGGTCGGGCAATCCGGCGCGAATGATACGCATCTGCGCTACGCGCAATTCGTAAGGCACGCGATAGAAGGTCACTGTTCGTCGCTCATCGTCATAAATCGCAAAAGCTGGACGCCAGTCGCCATCGCGCGGTTGTCCTACTGATCCAGGATTCAGCAGATAACGCACGCCTTCGCACAACTGCACTTCGTATTCTTCGGCTTCATCGTGCGTCGCGTAGTCGGGGACGAGCCTGAACCATTCTTCTCCATTGGTGGCGAAGCCGCCCTGCAGATGTGTGTGGCCGAAGAAGTTGATTCCTGTCGTTACTTTTTCCAATGGCTGCCAGGCATCGCGCATGGAGAGGATGTATTCATCTTCATCGAGTGGCGAGCCATGCGTGCAGGCCACGTTTGGGCCGTTGGGCATCACTGGGCCCATAGCAAGTTGCCGCAGCCACGCAATGTGCTCTGCCGAGAGTACGCATTGTGTCCAGCGGGCAGCGCGGCTGGCTATTGGATTGAAGTCTTCAATACCAGGCAGACCGCTGCATACGCGGTCGTGATTGCCGCGTACAAAGATATTGCCCAATGCACGCACACGGTCGATGACCTCGTTCGGGCTTGCTCCGTAGCCGACCACGTCGCCAAGGTTCCACACCACATCATGCGCTGGCGCGGCGGCAAGCACTGCGTCGAGCGCTTCAAGATTCGCGTGAATGTCGGAGAGAATCAGCGCACGCATGGTTTAGGTCAGGCGCAGAAGCCTACCCTTCAATCTAGTCGCAATGCGGGTGAAATCCAAGCCAGCGAGGAAGTCAGTTTCGCACCCAATGGCCTGAAGCGTACTCCTTTAATGTTCCATTTGTCGTAATCGTATCTTGCGGCAGTGTAGTGAGCGGTTTGTCGAGATCGGTCTGCAAAGTAGGAATCGCGCCGAGCAGGCTGCGCGTGTACGGATGTTGTGGTGATTCAAAAATACCCTGTTTCGGTCCTTCTTCCAGGAGCAGCCCATGCCGCATCACGGCAACGCGGTCCGCAACCTGCGAAACGACCGCGAGATCGTGTGAGATGAAAAGCATCGATAGCCCATAGAGCTTCTGCAGATCTGCAAGGAGTTCCAGAATTTGTGCTTGTACTGTGACATCGAGCGCCGTCGTAGGCTCATCGGCAATGAGTAACCGCGGACGGTTCACAATCGCCATAGCGATGAGAATACGCTGGCGTTGGCCGCCGGAAAACTGATGCGGATAATCGTGCAAGCGGCGCTCCGGGTCAGGCAGCGCGACCGCGTGCATGGTTTCGATGGCGGCATCACGCACTTGCTTGCGGCTGTGTTCCGGATGATGTGTGCGAATCGCTTCCGCGATCTGCTCGCCTACAGGCATCACCGGATTCAGCGCCGTCATCGGCTCTTGAAAGATTATGGAGATGTCGCACCCGCGCAGGCGGCGCATTTCTTCTTCACTTAGAGTAAGCAGGCTGCGCTCATCAAAGCGGATTGCGCCTTCTACGCGCGCTGCAGCATCAAGCAATCGGAGAACTGCGAGCGCGGTCACAGACTTTCCGGAGCCGGATTCACCTACGAGACCGAGCACTTCTCCGGGTGCGATGCTGAGCGTCAAACTATCGACGGCAGGACGCGAATTGTGTGCCGGAAAAGCAATAGAAAGGCGGTCGAGTTCCAGCAATGCACTCACAAGAGCATCATAACGTTTCGCTCAGCGGAGGCTCTCAAACAATGGGCCGGCCCAGGAAAAAAGGGCGCTGCCGATCGAAGGAAAGAGTGTTGCGAGAACGGTGATGAGTGGTAACCCGCCAACGGCGATCATGTGCCGCAGGAGCGTCATATAACGCACGCGGCCTGGGGTAGTGTTGCCCATGCGGCTGAGGACAGCATCGCGATCCATCTGCGCGAGGATTGTGCCTACGGTGAAGAGCAACGCAGCCAGCACAATTGTCTCTGCCCAGGCGATGATCTGCGGACGGTCAAAGGGATAGCTGACTGCGGCGAGCAAGGTGAGCAGGAAGCCGAGCGACATGAAAGTCATCAAGTTCTTCATGTGCAGCGTGATGTAGCGAATGTATGCGCCGATCCGCATTGCGATGTACTCATTGCCAATTTCAACAGCGCAGTTACTGGCATCGAATGTTGTGCCGCATGGTGATGGGACATCAGACCGCAACTGCGAGCAGGTGGAAGGTCCTTCTTCTTCGTCGGTCTCTTCTTTCTTCGCAGGTGCAGCCGCCATATTGCAGTCCGGGCCACCGCGCTCCCAACTGGCATGAATTGCCGGTTGCTGTGAAAGCGTAACAGCATATGCATTCTGCTCACCGCTGAATCTTGCATATGTCAGGCTGTCCATCCATTCAGAATCACGCATCTGCTGAAGAATCTTGCCCAGTTGCCAACTGTTGTCATCGAGAACAAGTTGCTTTGCTGGTGGCGCTGCCGGAGCTACTTTGAGATATTCAAACCACCGCAGGGGCAGCACGACAACACGGCGCAATCCTGAATACGACCAGATGGGATCCACAGAAAAGATTGCCGGCAGACGCGAAAAGGCGAATCGCAACGGCGACCCTTCCAGGCAATCGAGTCCTCCGCGCAATACGCTCCAAATGCGGATAAATCTGATCCATAGCCATAACACTGTCCAGATGGCGAAGACAAAGTTCAGGGTAAAAAGCCATCCGGCGGAAGGCGTGTCAAAAGTTGCAAAGAGCTTTTGAGGATGAAGCAGCAGAAATGCAAGCACTACAAATGCTGCAAGAACCTTGCCGTCGGCTCCTGGAAGACCATACCAGAGCTCTGTAAAGCCCTTCAGCTTTTTCTGCCATGCATTCATGTCCAGAAAAGACCATTGCAAGTCGGGCACACCCGGGTTGCGCGTGATCGCCATGCTGAGTGCATTCAGATTTACTACCGCGGCAATCAAGAAACCTGCAGACAGCAGTAGTAATGGCAGGATCGGACACACGCCAGAAGACAGATGCAGGCACCGCGCGGCGAATGCAAAGCCAGTCTGCGGATCAACCAGTTGCGCACAGAAAAGAGCCAGCGAAATAAGCAGCCAGACCCCCGAAATAACAGGCAACAAGCAATGCTCGAAGCGGACAAAGAAGCTCTTTCCGCTTTGCCGGCACTGTTTTACAAGCAGTATCAGCAACATGCCAGCCATCAATATCTGGAGCACGAGCACAATGAGTGTGAAGCCCGACAGAACTGTCGTCTGCATGGGGAAATTGCGTACAGCGGCGGTTACAGATGTTACGTTCTGTACCTTTGCCTGATACGTGATTGCAGGAAACAGCAGGTAAGCCACCATGAGCGTAAGCTGCGTGCTCACATTCATCAACCACCAGCATTGTCCGGCAAACAGGCGCGATTGCTCACATGTGGGCGAAGGCGGGAACAGATAGTATGCAAGAATCTGGTGCACAGCGATTCGTCTTACCCACTCCTTTTCGCTCTTGCGCAGGCGCGAGTTCAGAGGAACGGCGATTACGAAGAATAGAAAATGCAGAAGTGAGATAAAAAGGAGCATCAACAGTACCAGTGTCCACAAAGTAGGCAGCGGCTCCGGAGGTGTGTCTGTCAGTAAAAGCACATTATCGCGATTGTTTGGGTCAGGCGTTATCTGGTCTTTGCCGAGATAGGCGACGGGCCAGAAATCTCCCCCCGACGCCACGCCGATCCAGGGAGCCATGGCGAAGTGGCGATGCGCGAAGGGAGATTGCAGAAGCTGTAGTCGCTTTCCCTGAATCTGCATCAAAGCCGCGAGAAAAATGGCTTCTTCACGGCTGTTTGTAAAGCTGAGAGAATGGCGCGACTCTCCGCGAAACGGCGTTTGCAGATAAGAATTCTGAAAGAGGGGAAAGCGTGTGACGATCAGTGTCCCATCGAGATTAAAGTCGCCCCGCAGCCGCGTGAGCAACCGGTCGGAATTTAATAACACTACACGGCTATCTGGGCACTGCTGCCGGAAATAGCGCGCAAGAAAGAGCTGATCGAGTGGATCGCTCGTTCGAATTACGATGGCGCGAGCGTGCAAATGCTTGATGCTGGTGGCAATCGCCGCCAGAACACTTTCATTTGATACCGGCGATTGTGGAGCAAACTCCGGCACTGCATCGAGCGGCTCCTCTAATTCATCACGGAACGTGAGTGTGACATCGCCGCTCCTGCTTGTGTTGTTTTCCTCCTGCGTCCGAGATGGAGTGGCATTCTTCAGAGTGCTGCCAAAGACGCTGCGCACATGCGAGACTCCACGCGGAAAGGTGAAGCGCCGCACCAGGTCTCGCAAGGGATTGCATGGATTGTTTGGATCCGCCGCATCGGCTGTGCTGCTGCCATATGCAGTCTCATCTTCCTGCAACACCGCGATAGGCTCATCGAAATGCTTTCGTATACGGGATTCTTGTCCAAGAAACCAGCAGAGCGAATCGAGATCAAGCTCAGAGAGTGTTGCTTTGGCGCCTTTTGCTGTTGTTGTTCCAGAGGCCTGCTGATTGATATCCACAAGAAAAGCATTGGCTGCGCTGGTGCTGATTGTTCCGCTTAACGCATCGAAGGAGATGCGCGGGTATACTTCACGCTCAAGGATACGCAGCCCTGGCGCCGACGCTGAATAATTTGGGCCGATCCATCGTATTCGCGTTCTGCCTTCTGCTGTGTCCAAAGGTGTCGCGCGAAAACCATGATCCAGAAGAGTGCTCACGGCACTCAGGCCTTCACGGGCAGCTGCCAGATTCAGGCCATAGACCGGGGACTCTGGAACGAGGACGATCAGCAACAGACTGTCTGGAGATTCAAGCCGCACATTGTCAGCACGTGTGCGCCTGCGGAAGAGCAATGCGCCGGGCTCGTCTCCGAAATGTTCGCGATAACGCTCCATCTCGCGTGACTCTTTCAGGTCTTTCGGATCGGAGAGATCAGAAACACGCCAAGGGGTGGTCAGCCAGACGAAATCATATCCAGCTGTTGAAGCGGCTTCCTGCAATGCGGCAATATCCCGGTCAAACTGCAGTGCTTCCGAGGACTCAAGAGGATCGGGAACAGTGGCCATGAGTATCTGGCTATGCGCCCGATCGATTTCCGAAAGCCCGGACGGAAAAATCGCGGTAAAAGTGGAAGGCGTACAGTGCAGATTCCCGGTGGATGGAGCTGTTCCTGCGCCCGCTTCCTCCGATTGGGTAGCAGACTCGGTGACACCCATGTAGCGACGCAGGGCCTCGAATATATAGCACTTCCGCCAGTCGGCCTCGACAGCCGGGATCTCACTGGTGCTTTCCGCGGAATGATTCGCTGTTGAGCGATTCTCGATGGCTGAGCGATTGCTTTTGCCTGGACCAGCGATGTTCGAGATCGCCGACGAAATCAAAAGCAGCAGCAGCGCGGAACCGCCAACTTGCCGGTACATCAGCGCCCTCCAAGGTCAGATCATCAACAAAAGATAGGGAAAGGAAACCAGGAAGTCGTTACGGGAAAAGTTCCCGCTCCGCAGCGACAAGATAATACCAACACCGCAATACACTGTGAAGGATGGAATGATTCAGGTATCTGGGAACCGGAGGGACTATTTCAAGAACCGTACATGCAGGATCAGCAGTTCTTCACACAGAATACAACTGAGCGGATATGTAGAGAAATTAAAACCACTTCTGCCATTGAGGGGGGGCGGGACGGCGTCACAACATGCGAAAAGAGAGTATCGCCTAGACACCAACCCCGTATTCAGCGGACTGAATCTGGT